>NZ_JBIWPO010000005.1:36946-254137 GCF_044768275.1 Streptomyces sp. NPDC101152
AAACTCGCCCCCCCCCCGCCCCGTGTGGGCGCGGGGCCGGGGGCTGGCCTGCTCCCGGGCGGGCACCTTTACGGCGGGGGGCCCCCCCCCCCCCGGGGGGCCCCCCTCCGCGTCCTTCTACGGCCTTACTGCGCGCCGGGGCGCACCAGGCCGCTCTCGTACGCGTACACCGCGGCCTGCACCCGGTCCCGCAGCCCCAGCTTCGTCAGCACGTGACCCACATGCGTCTTCACCGTCGTCTCGCTGACGAACAGGTCCGCCGCGATCTCCGCGTTCGACAGCCCCCGCGCCACCAGCTTCAGCACCTCCACCTCGCGCTCCGTGAGCGTGTGCAGCGTGTCCGGCACCAGCTCGTCCCCGGAGGGCAGATGCGTGGCGTACTTGTCGAGCAGCCGGCGCGTGATGCTCGGCGCCAGCATCGCCTCACCCGCCGCCACCACCCGGATCGCCTGGACCAGCTCGTTCGCCGGCGCGTCCTTCAGCAGGAACCCGCTCGCCCCCGCCCGCAGCGCCTCCACCACGTACTCGTCGAGATCGAAGGTGGTCAGCACCAGCACCTTCGCCGGGCCGTCCCGCCCGGGGCCGGTGATCTGCCGGGTCGCCTCCACACCGTCCATGCGGGGCATCCGGATGTCCATCAGAACCACGTCGGGCTGCAGCGCCCGCACCTGGTCGAGGGCCTGAAGGCCGTCTCCGGCCTCGCCGACGACCGCGAGGTCCTGCTCCGCCTCCAGAATCATCCGGAAGCCGGTACGCAGCAGCGGCTGGTCGTCGACCAGTAGGACGCGGATGGCCACGTGACTCTCCTTCGCTAGTCCGGCCCCATTCTGCCCTGCGTGACCTCACCGGACCCGACCGCCCTCACCGGCAACGGATAGGGCGGGGGAGTACCACCGAACTCCGGACAGTTCGCCTGGTGGTCGCACCAGCCGCACAGCTTGGTGGGCCGCGGCCGCCAGTCACCGGACTCGGTCGCCTGCCGGATCGCCTCCCACAGCGCCAGCAACTTGCGCTCGACCCGCTCCAGGTCGGCGAGGACCGGGTCGTACGTCAGCACGTCCCCGCTGCCGAGATACACCAGCTGCAGGCGGCGCGGCACCACCTTCTTCAGCCGCCACACCACCAACGCGTAGAACTTCATCTGGAACAGGGCGCCTTCGGCGTACTCGGGCCTCGGTGCCTTGCCGGTCTTGTAGTCGACGATCCGCACCTCACCCGTGGGCGCCACGTCCACCCGGTCGATGATCCCGCGCAGCCTCAGCCCCGAGTCCAGCTCCGCCTCCACGAACAGCTCCCGCTCAGCGGGCTCCAGCCGGGTCGGGTCCTCCAGGGAGAACCACCGCTCGACGAGCGCCTCCGCCTCACCCAGCCAGCGCGCCAGCCGCTCCCCCTCGGGATCGTCCTCGAACAGCTCCACGACCTCCGGCCGGTGCTCCCGCAGCCGGTCCCACTGCCCGGGGATCAACGACTTGGCCCGCGGCGCGGTCCGCTCCGCCGCCGGCGCGTCGAACAGCCGCTCCAGCACCGCGTGCACCAGGGTCCCCCGGGTGGCCGCCTCGCTCGGCTTCTCGGGCAGCCGGTCGATGACCCGGAAGCGGTAGAGCAGCGGGCACTGCATGAAGTCACTGGCCCGGGAGGGGGAGAGACTCGCGGGGGCTATGGCGGCGCGCTCAGCCGAACCCGTGCCGGCGGTCTCGACGACCGGTTCGACCGCCACCCCCGCCGCGTCCCTCGCGGTAGCCGCCGCCTGCTGCTCCGCCGTCGCGGAACCGGCGTCGTCGGCCTCCGCCGTACCCTCCGTACTCGTCTCCATGACCCCAGACCATACGGCCCACCACTGACAGTGACCCAGCCGCGCCCGTGACCACGGCGACCGGTCGGGAAACACAAGGGGTGCCGGGGCGGAACGCACCACGGCGGCCGCATACCATCGACCCGAGACCCTTCCGCCGGCAGGCGCGGAAGACGCTTCTAACGAGGGGACACCGTGGACCAGAGCGGCGGGAGCGGCCAGCCGCGGCCCGGCACCGACGAGCCGGCCGAGCACCACGCAGGGCCTGCGGCCCCGGCCACCCCCTCATCCACCCCGGCCGACCGGCACCCCGCGGACCCGTCCCGGTCCACCACGCCGGGAAACACCGCCGACGAGGCCCCCGACACGGGCGACAGCCCGCACCCGCCGGCCACCGGCGAACACCACGAGACCGACGGCAACGCCCCGCAGCACGAGCCGGGCGACAAGCCCGGGCCCGCCGACAGCGAAGCGCCGCCTCCCCAGCCCGAGGAGAACGACGCGGCCGACCGGTCGTCCGACACCCACCCCGACCGCGCCCTCGCCCACTCCGGCACCAGCAAACCCCCGCCGCAGCGGCCCGAGTCACCCCGCGGCGGACTCCTCATGGGGCGCCCCTTCGGCGTGCCCGTCTACGTCGCCCCCAGCTGGTTCCTCGTCGCCGCGCTGATCACCTGGGTCTTCGGCGGTCAACTCGACCGCGTCCTGCCCGGACTCGGCATCGCCCGCTACCTCGTCGCCCTCTTCTTCGCCGTCGCCTTCTACGCCTCCGTGCTCGTGCACGAACTCGCCCACACCATCGCCGCCCTCCGCTTCAAACTCCCCGTCCGCCGCATCCAGCTCCAGTTCTTCGGCGGCGTCTCCGAGATCGAGAAGGAGGCAGAGACCCCCGGCCGGGAGTTCGTGCTGGCCTTCGTCGGCCCGCTGCTCTCCCTCGTCCTCGCCGGCCTCTTCTACCTCGCCCTCCTGCCCGTCGAACCCGGCACCGTCCCCGGCGTCCTGCTGGCCGGCCTCATGATCTCCAACCTCATCGTGGCCGCCTTCAACCTCCTGCCCGGCCTCCCCCTCGACGGCGGCCGCATGCTCCGCGCCGTCGTCTGGAAGATCACCGGCAAGCCCATGAGCGGCACCATCGCCGCCGCCTGGGTCGGCCGCGCCCTCGCCGTCTCCGTACTGATCGGCCTCCCGCTGCTCACCCAGTCCGGCGCCCTCGGCTCCACCGCCGAGGACAGCGTCGGCATGGACACCGTCACCGACGCCCTGCTCGCCGCGATCCTCGCCGCGATCATCTGGACCGGCGCCGGCAACAGCCTCCGCATGGCCCGCCTCCGCGAGCACCTCCCCGAGCTGCGCGCCCGCAACCTCACCCGGCGCGCCGTCCCCGTCGAGACCGACACCCCCCTCTCGGAGGCCCTGCGCCGCGCCAACGCCGCCGGCGCCCGCGCCCTCGTCGTCGTCGACGCCGACGGCGCCCCCCTCTCCCTGGTGCGCGAGGCCGCCATCGTCGGCGTACCCGAACACCGCCGCCCCTGGGTCCCCGTCAGCGGCCTCGCCCAGGACCTCACCGACGGCATGCGCGTCTCCGCGGAACTCGCCGGCGAGGACCTCCTCGACGCCCTGCGCGCGACGCCCGCCACCGAGTACCTGGTCGTGGAGGAGACCGGCGAGATCTACGGCGTCCTGTCCGCCGCGGACGTCGAACGCGCCTTCGTCAAGGCGATGGCCAGACCCTCCTGATGGTCGGCGGCCCCCACAAACCCCGGTAGTCTGTTCACATGTCCGAACCGACCGGTGCCGCCCGCAGGCGCGGGCCCTTCAAGGTCGGGGACCAGGTACAGCTGACCGACCCCAAGGGCCGCCACTACACGTTCACGCTCGAGGCCGGGAAGAACTTCCACACCCACAAGGGTTCCTTCCCGCACGACGAACTGATCGGCGCACCCGAGGGCAGCGTTGTCCGCACCACCGGTAACGTCGCCTACCTCGCGCTGCGCCCCCTGCTCCCCGACTACGTCCTGTCCATGCCCCGCGGGGCAGCCGTCGTCTACCCCAAGGACGCGGGACAGATCCTCGCCTTCGCCGACATCTTCCCCGGCGCCCGCGTCGTCGAGGCCGGCGTCGGCTCCGGCTCGCTCAGCAGCTTCCTGCTGCGCGCCATCGGCGACCAGGGCATGCTGCACAGCTACGAGCGCCGCGAGGACTTCGCCGAGATCGCCCAGCAGAACGTCGAGCGCTACTTCGGCGGCCCCCACCCCTCCTGGCAGCTCACCGTCGGCGACCTCCAGGACAACCTGTCCGACACCGACGTCGACCGCGTCATCCTCGACATGCTCGCCCCCTGGGAATGCCTCGAGGCCGTCTCCAAGGCCCTCGTCCCCGGCGGCATCCTGTGCTGCTACGTCGCCACCACCACCCAGCTCGCCCGCACCGTCGAGTCCATCCGCGAGATCGGCTGCTTCAACGAGCCGACCGCCTGGGAGACGATGATCCGCAACTGGCACATCGAGGGCCTCGCCGTCCGCCCCGACCACCGCATGATCGGCCACACCGGCTTCCTCCTCACCGCCCGCCGCCTCGCCGACGGCGTCGAACCCCCCATGCGCCGCCGCCGCCCCGCCAAGGGCGCCTACGGCGAGGACTACGCCGGACCCAACGCCGAAGGCGGCGGCCGCTGACCCGGCCCCACACGGCACCCAAAACAACGGCGCTGCGGCCGAGTTCCCGTACACAACACGGAACTCGGCCGCAGCGTCCTTGTGTTGACACACCCCCACAAACCGCACCATCCGGGCAGCCCCCGTTCGCCACCTCGGACCCCGCCGTTCCACCCCACTGTGACCTGTGGCACGATGCAGGCCACCCCCACCGGCACAGCCCTCACAGGAGACACTCCTAGTGCAGCCATCCGCCGTCCCGGAACTCGCGCACCCGCACACCCGCCCCATCCACTGGGTCGCCACCGCCACAGCCGTCGCCGGGGTGATGGCCCTCTCCTCGCTCCTGCAGCCCAACCCGGCCACCGCCGCCCAGAGCGCCGCACCCCGCACCAAGGCCGCCCACCCGGCCACCGCGCCCGGCACGGCGGGCCTCGACTTCCCGATCACCTGCGGCCCGGTGAAGCCCGTCGTACAGAAAAAGGCCAGCGGAGACCTCGACGGCGACGGCAACCCCGAGACAGTCGCCGTCGTCCACTGCGACGCCGCCATGGGCACCCCGCCCGACGGCGTCTACGTCATCACCCGCGCCTCCGACGGCACACCCCGCGTCGTCGCCACCCTGCTCGACCCCAGAACCGACCACACGATCACCGACTTCGCCGTCCACGACGGAGCCGTCACCGCGACCCTCCTCGGCTACTCCTCGAGCGACGTCCCCCGCTGCTGCCCCGACACCACCGACCACGCGAAGTGGCAGTGGAAGAATGGCGCGTTCGTACGCTCGACAGCCGCCGGCACACACACCGTCTGAGCCGCCCCCACCGGACATGTGAGAAATCAGACAGTCGTAACGGCACGCACCCGTTACGTCACTCCGCGTCCGGCCCGTACACCTCGGCCCGGTCCGACACCCGGCGCACATGAATGCACTCGCCCGGACACTCCCTCGCCGAATCGACCACGTCCACCAGCAGCGGCAACGGCACCCGCGCCGCGGCACCCGGGACCTGCAGCAACTCCTCGTCCGCGCCCTTCACATACGCCAGACCATCGATGTCCAGCTCGAACACCTCCGGCGCGTACTGCGCACAGATGCCGTCGCCGGTACACAGATCCTGATCGATCCAGACCTCCAGCTCCTCACCGTCGGCCACGACCTCCTGCTGCACGCCCCTGCCTCCTGCCGTTTACAAGTCGAGCCGACGGGAATCCGGCCAGCTCTGACGGGTGTTGAACACTTCGACCCTACCCGCGGCAGCTTTCCAATCATGTTCGGTGGGTATTCCCCTGGCGTGAGGGAGAGCGCAAGGGTGAAGATCGGACACACCCCGACCGTCTTTGTGATCTAGGGGTTTCAATCGACACCCACCCAGGTAGGGTCTGGAAGCGTCCAGCTCCCCTTGGAGGAGGTGAGGACCGTGGCAGCCCACGACGACGACATGAACCGCGGCATCCGCCCGGGACGAGGGTCCGACGACCCGGCCGGGCAGATTGCCTACCTTGAGCAGGAGATCGCCGTCCTGCGACGCAAGCTCGCCGACTCTCCGCGACACACGAGGATTCTCGAAGAGCGGATCGTCGAGCTGCAGACCAACCTGGCCGGCGTGTCCGCCCAGAACGAGCGACTCGCCAACACGCTCCGTGAGGCACGCGACCAGATCGTGGCCCTCAAGGAAGAAGTCGACCGGCTCGCCCAGCCGCCCGCCGGCTTCGGCGTCTTCCTGCAGGCCAACGAGGACGGCACCGCCGACATCTTCACCGGAGGGCGCAAACTCCGCGTGAACGTCAGCCCCAGCGTCGACCTCGAAGAGCTCCGGCGCGGCCAGGAACTGATGCTCAACGAAGCACTCAACGTGGTCGAAGCCATGGAGTTCGAGCGCGTCGGGGACATCGTCACCCTCAAGGAGATCCTCGAGGACGGCGAGCGCGCCCTGGTGCTCGGGCACACCGACGAGGAACGGGTGGTACGGCTCGCCGAGCCGCTGCTGGACGTCACCATCCGCCCCGGCGACGCCCTGCTGCTCGAACCCCGCTCCGGCTACGTCTACGAGATCGTCCCCAAGAGCGAGGTCGAAGAACTCGTCCTCGAAGAAGTACCCGACATCGGCTACGAGCAGATCGGCGGCCTCGGCGGCCAGATCGAAGCCATCCGCGACGCGGTCGAGCTCCCGTACCTCTACCCCGACCTGTTCAAGGAGCACGAACTGCGCCCACCCAAGGGCGTCCTGCTCTACGGACCCCCCGGATGCGGCAAGACACTCATCGCCAAGGCCGTCGCCAACTCGCTGGCCAAGAAGGTCGCCGAAGTCACCGGCCAGGCCCAGGGCAAGAGCTTCTTCCTGAACATCAAGGGCCCGGAGCTCCTCAACAAGTACGTCGGCGAGACCGAGCGGCAGATCCGCCTCGTCTTCCAGCGTGCGAGGGAGAAGGCCAGCGAGGGAACCCCCGTCATCGTCTTCTTCGACGAGATGGAATCCCTCTTCCGCACCCGCGGCTCCGGAGTCAGCTCGGACGTGGAGAACACCATCGTCCCCCAGCTGCTCGCCGAGATCGACGGAGTCGAAGGCCTGCAGAACGTGGTCGTCATCGGCGCCTCCAACCGCGAGGACATGATCGACCCCGCCATCCTGCGCCCCGGCCGCCTCGACGTGAAGATCAAGATCGAGCGCCCCGACGCCGAAGCCGCCAAGGACATCTTCGGCAAGTACCTCACAGAACGCCTCCCCCTGCACGCCGACGACCTCGGCGAACACGGCGGAAGCAAGTCGACCACCGTCGAAAGCATGATCCAGACGGCCGTCGAACACATGTACGCGGAATCCGAGGAAAACCGCTTCCTGGAGGTCACCTACGCCAACGGTGACAAGGAAGTCCTCTACTTCAAGGACTTCAACTCCGGCGCCATGATCGAGAACATCGTCGGCCGCGCCAAGAAGATGGCGATCAAGGACTTCCTCGACCACAACCAGAAGGGACTCCGCGTCTCCCACCTCCTCCAGGCCTGCGTGGACGAGTTCAAGGAGAACGAAGACCTGCCCAACACCACCAACCCCGACGACTGGGCCCGCATCTCCGGAAAGAAGGGCGAACGGATCGTCTACATCCGCACCCTCATCACCGGAAAGCAGGGCGCCGACACCGGACGCTCCATCGACACGGTGGCGAACACCGGTCAGTACCTGTAAACACAGGGCGGCTGCGGGTGCCCTCCACGGGGTACCCGCAGCCGACTGTTTTCAGGCGGACGCTCGGAGGCAAAGGCGAGCAAGGCAATGACGCAAATGATCTCCCCACCAGCGCAAAGCCGTTCTAGGCTCTTCGGTACCGCCGAGTCGCGCAGTGCGGGGACGGGCACCGCACACGCACCGGAGCGCCAGCGGTACTTGAGCAGCGTCCCCGACCGAGGGCGCCGCCGGGCAAGGAGGGCCGCATGACCGTACGGCGAGTAATGGGCATCGAGACGGAGTACGGCATCTCCGTCCCCGGCCACCCCAACGCCAATGCCATGCTCACCTCGTCCCAGATCGTCAACGCCTACGCGGCGGCGATGCACCGGGCCCGCCGGGCCCGCTGGGACTTCGAGGAGGAGAACCCGCTGCGCGACGCACGGGGCTTCGACCTCGCACGCGAAGCCGCCGACGCCAGCCAGCTCACCGACGAGGACATCGGCCTCGCCAACGTGATCCTCACCAACGGCGCACGACTCTACGTCGACCACGCACACCCCGAATACAGCGCCCCCGAGGTCACCAACCCCCGCGACGCCGTCCTCTGGGACAAAGCCGGCGAACGCATCATGGCCGAAGCCGCCGAACGCGCCGCCGCACTCCCCGGCGCCCAACCCATCCACCTCTACAAGAACAACACCGACAACAAGGGCGCCTCCTACGGCACGCACGAGAACTACCTGATGAAACGGGAAACCCCCTTCTCGGACATCGTGCGCCACCTCACACCCTTCTTCGTCTCCCGCCAGGTCGTCACCGGCGCCGGCCGCGTCGGCATCGGCCAGGACGGTCACGAACACGGCTTCCAGCTCAGCCAGCGCGCCGACTACTTCGAAGTCGAGGTCGGCCTCGAGACGACCCTGAAACGCCCCATCATCAACACCCGGGACGAACCCCACGCCGACGCCGAGAAATACCGTCGCCTCCACGTGATCATCGGCGACGCCAACCTCTCCGAGATCTCCACCTACCTCAAGCTCGGCACCACGGCCCTGGTCCTGTCCATGATCGAGGACGGCTTCATCGCCGTCGACCTCGCCGTCGACCAGCCCGTCCGGACCCTCCACCAGGTCTCCCACGACCCCACACTCCAGCGCCTGGTCACCCTCCGCAGCGGCCGCACACTGACCGCGGTCCAACTGCAGATGGAGTACTACGAACTCTCCCGCAAATACGTCGAAGAACGCTTCGGCGCCGACGCGGACGACCAGACCAAGGACGTCCTCGCCCGCTGGGAGGACACCCTCAACCGTCTCGAGAACGACCCCATGAGCCTCGCCGGCGAACTCGACTGGGTCGCCAAACGAGAACTCATGGAGGGCTACCGACGCCGCGACGGCCTCGACTGGGACGCCGCCAAGCTCCACCTCCTCGACCTCCAGTACGCCGACGTACGGGCCGAGAAAGGCCTCTACAACCGCCTCGCGGCCCGCGGCCGCATCAAGCGCCTCCTGGACGAGAACGAGGTCGAGCGCGCCCGCACGAAGCCCCCCGAGGACACCCGCGCCTACTTCCGCGGACGCTGCCTCGAGCAGTACGCCGACGACGTCGCCGCGGCCTCCTGGGACTCCGTGATCTTCGACCTCCCGGGCCGGGACTCGCTCCAGCGCGTCCCAACCCTCGAACCGCTTCGCGGAACGCGAAATCACGTCAAGGAGCTCCTCGACCGGTGCCGCACCGCGGAAGACCTGGTCAGGGTGCTGTCGGGCGGCTGAACGGGTACCCGGGCCGTCTCCGCCCGACAGGGTGGAAAAGTCGGCGCACGGGAATCATCGAGGTGGTCCCCGTACGTTGAGGGAATGCGGGGCCGATGTCAGACCCTGCTTGTAGGGTCTGATCAAGAACGTCGAACCGAGCGGGGTGAGGGTTATGGCGACCAAGGACACCGGCGGCGGCCAGCAGAAGGCGACGCGCTCCACGGAAGAGGTCGAGGAGCAGACAACAGAGGCACAGGGCTCCGAGGACCTCAAGGAGCGCCACGAGAAGCTGAGCGACGACGTGGACTCCGTCCTCGACGAAATCGATGATGTGCTCGAAGAAAATGCCGAGGACTTCGTGCGTTCCTTCGTTCAGAAGGGTGGAGAGTGATTTCACCTTCGATTCGAAGGTTGCGACGGGGGTGCGGGGTTGATCGACGGTGAAGATGTGAAGCGCTGCTCGCGGTGTAAGGAACACAAGCCGCGAGCAGCCTTTGCTGGCAACAAGGGCATGCGTGACGGCCTACAGGCCTACTGCCGTGCATGCTCCGCTGCTTACTACCGGCAACGTCAGGATGCTCGGGGCGGGAAGCCGCGCCCTAGGGTCGAGGCCCCGAAGGGGCACAAGTACTGCCAACGCTGCGCGAAGATCAAGCCGCACTCCGAGTGGGACCGAAACAGAACAGCTAGCGACGGCCTGTCGACTGCTTGCAAAGCGTGCCGCGCCATTGAGGGGCGCGATCGTCATCTCAAGCGCCAGTACGGCATGACAGTGGCTGAGCGTGACGCGATGATCGCCTCTCAGATGGGGCTCTGTGTGATCTGTCTGAAGGCTCCGGCCGTGCATGTGGATCACTGCCACAAGACGGGTAGGGTCCGAGGCGTACTGTGCTTCAACTGCAATTCGGCCATCGGCAGGTTGGGTGACGATCCCGACGCCGCACGCCGGGCCGCCGCTTATCTGGAAGGAATCGCGTGGAAGCCAACACTCGTAGCACCGGGCGTCTACCAGCTGCCTTCCTGACGCCTGGGTCCTCGTCCTTCATGGACTTCCTGTCCGAGCACCAGCCGGAGATGCTTCCGGGCAACCGGCAGCTGCCTCCGACGCAGGGTGTGATCGAGGCGCCGCACGGGACGACCATCGTGGCCGTGACGTTCCCGGGCGGTGTCGTGCTGGCCGGTGACCGGCGGGCGACGATGGGGAATGTGATCGCCCAGCGCGACATCGAGAAGGTGTTCCCGGCCGACGAGTACTCGGCCGTGGGTATCGCCGGCACCGCTGGTCTCGCCGTCGAGATGGTGAAGCTGTTCCAGCTGGAGCTGGAGCACTTCGAGAAGGTCGAGGGCGCGCAGCTGTCACTGGAGGGCAAGGCGAACCGGTTGTCGACCATGATCCGGTCGAACCTTGGTATGGCCATGCAGGGTCTGGCGGTGGTGCCGCTGTTCGCCGGTTATGACGTGGACCGCGAGAAGGGTCGGATCTTCTCCTACGACGTCACGGGTGGCCGGTCGGAGGAGCACAACTTCGCGGCGACCGGTTCGGGGTCGATCTTCGCTCGTGGTGCGATGAAGAAGCTGTTCCGTGGTGACCTGACCGAGGAGCAGGCGACCACCTTGGTGGTGCAGGCTCTGTACGACGCGGCTGACGACGACTCGGCGACCGGTGGTCCCGATGTCGCCCGCCGGATCTATCCGATCGTCACCGTGATCACCGAGGACGGTTTCCGTCGGCTGACGGAGGACGAGTCCTCCGAGATCGCCCGTTCCGTGCTGGAGCGGCGGCTGGAGCAGCCTGACGGCCCGCGGGCCGCGCTGCTGTAGTCGGCGACGGGTTGTTGTGAAGGTGATCCAGTTGACCTCGACAGAAAGGGACGGATAACCGGTGTCGACGCCGTTCTATGTCTCCCCCCAGCAGGCCATGGCCGACCGGGCGGAGTATGCCCGTAAGGGCATCGCCCGTGGTCGCAGCCTGGTCGTGCTGCAGTATGCCGACGGCATCGTGTTCGTCGGCGAGAACCCGTCCCGTGCGCTGCACAAGTTCAGTGAGATCTATGACCGGATCGGTTTCGCGGCCGCCGGTAAGTACAACGAGTACGAGAACCTGCGGATCGGTGGTGTGCGCTATGCCGATCTGCGGGGTTACACCTATGACCGTGACGATGTGACGGCGCGGGGTCTGGCCAACGTCTATGCGCAGACGTTGGGCACGATCTTCTCTTCGGCGGGTGAGAAGCCGTACGAGGTGGAGCTGGTGGTGGCCGAGGTGGGGGAGACCCCGGACGGTGACCAGATCTACCGGCTGCCGCATGACGGTTCGATCGTGGACGAGCACGGTTCGGTGGCGGTCGGTGGCAATGCCGAGCAGATCAGCAGTTATCTGGATCAGCGTCATCAGGACGGTATGAGTCTGGCTGAGGCGCTGAAGCTGGCGGTGCAGGCGCTGTCGCGGGACACGAACGGCAGTGAGCGGGAGATCCCGGCGGAGCGCCTGGAGGTCGCGGTGCTGGATCGTACGCGTCCGCAGGCGCGTAAGTTCAAGCGGATCGTCGGTCGGCAGCTGTCCCGTCTGCTGGAGGCCGGTGGGGCGAGCACCGAGGCGGAGAGCGGGGACGACTCGGACGACGAGTAGTCCGCCACCGTTTTACCCCTTGTGTGCCCCGGCTGTCGTGACGGCCGGGGCACAGGTGTGTTCAGGAGGGGTTCGGTGGGGCCGTGGAGCCTCGTACGACGAGTTCGACGGGGATGTCTCCGGCGTCGGGTGTGCGGCCGTCCAGGACGGCGAGGAGGGCTTGCATGCCGCGTTCGCCGACTCGTTCGGCGTCGAGGCGGACGGTGGTGAGTTCGGGGTCGATGGCGGTGGCGAGTGCGAGGTCGTCGAGTCCGGTGACGGAGATGTCGTCGGGGACGGTGAGGCCGAGGCGGCGGATGGCTTTGTAGGCGCCGGCGGCGAGTTTGTCGTCGTCGCAGACGAGGGCGGTGGGGCGGGGGCCGGGGGTGGTGAGGGCGGTCTCGGTGGTGGTGAGGGCGTCTTCGATGGTGAGGGGGGCGTGGACGGTGCGGATGGTGGTGCCGGGGACGGTGTGGAGGCGGGTGGCGAGTTCGCGGGCGCGTACTTCGAAGGTCCAGGAGGCGACGTCGGCGGCGAGGTGGAGGTAGCGGCGGTGGCCGAGGGTGAGGAGGTGGTCGGCGATCTGGCGCACTCCGTCGGCGATGTCGAGGTTGACGGTGGCGGCGCCGGGGCTGCCTTTGGGGTCGCTGTCGAGCATGACGAGGGGGAGCTGGTCGCCGCGGATCTCGTCGAGGGCATCGGCGGCCATGGAGGAGGCGATGACGCCGTCGAGGGCGGCTTGGGCGGAGGCGAAGGGGTCGCGGGCGGGGCCGATGCCGGCGGGGGAGGGGTAGAGGACGACGCCGAAGCCGTGGCGGGCGGCGACGCGGGCGGCGCCGGTGTAGACGCCGGCGAAGAACTCGTTGGTGAGGGCGGGGACGACGAGGAGGACGGTGCGGGTGCGGCCGAGGCGGAGGTTGCGGGCGGCGAGGTTGGGTCGGTAGCCGAGTTCGCGGGCGGCTTCGCGTACGCGTTGGGCGGTGGTTTCGGAGACGCGTCCGCGCCATTTGTCGCCGAGGACGAGAGATACGGCTGCCTGGGACACTCCGGCTGCCTGTGCGACGTCACGGCTGGTCGGGCGCGTGGTGTTGCGTGCCACCGTGAGCCGGCTCCTTCTGTGGGGACGTGTGGACGTGTGGACAGCGCACATGGTACGTATGACCGACGAGGTTATACGTAACACTTGGAGGCGGGCATGGCCGCGGGATACGGGGAGATCCTCAGGGCGCGGCATGCCGCGCGGCTGCTCGCGGGCACGCTGGTGGGGCGTTTGCCGAACGCCACGGCCGCGATCGCGATCGTGTTGTTCGTGCGTGCCGACGCTGGCACGTACGGTCTGGCCGGGGGGCTCGCGGCGGTGTACGGGGTCGCGAACGCGGTGGGTCAGCCGGTGCTGGGGCGGCTGGTGGATCTGCACGGGCAGCCGCGCGTGCAGTTGCCGGCTGCGCTCGCCTCGGCGCTGGCGATGGCCGGCTTCGCGTTCACCGGTACGGGTCAGCTTGTGCTCGCCTACGTGTGGGTGGCGGCGGCCGGGCTGTTCACGCCGCCGCTGGAGGGTGGTCTGCGGGCTCTGTGGCCGTCGGTGCTGGGGCGGCAGGAGCAGGTGCCGACGGCGTACGCCATGGACGCCGTCGCGCAGGAAGTGATGTTCACCGTGGGCCCGTTGCTGGTCACGCTCTGCGTGTCCCTGTGGTCGGCCGGGGTGGCGCTGGTGGTGCTGAGCCTGGTCGGTGTGCTCGGGGCCCTGTCGGTGGTGGTCTCGCCGCCTTCGCGGGCGTGGCGTTCGGCGCCGCGGGAGGCGCACTGGCTCGGTGCGCTGCGTTCGGCGGGGCTGCTCGCTCTGCTGGGCTCGTTCCTGTTCGTGGGGATCGCTCTGGGGTCGATCACGGTGGCCTCGGTGTCGTACGCGGACGGGCATGGCGGTGATGCCGTGTACGGGTGGCTGATGGCGGGTGTCGGGCTCGGTGCGCTCGTGGGGGGCACGGCGTACGGGGCGAGGCGGTGGACGGGGGAGCCGGCGCGGCGACTGCGGGTGCTGGTGGCGCTTCTGGCGGTGTGTTATCTGCCGCTGACGGTGATGCCGGGTGTGGTCGCCATGGTGGTGCTGATGGTTGTGGCCGGGGTGTTTCTTGCGCCGGTCATCGCTTGTGCGTTCGTGCTGGTGGACCGGCATGCGCTGAGCGGGACGGTGACGGAGGCGTTCTCCTGGGTGGTGACGACGTTCACGGTGGGGTCGTCGGTGGGAACGGGCCTGGCGGGTCCGGTCGTCGAGGCGGGCGGGGCGCTCTGGGGCTTCGCCGTGCCGGGGGTCGCGGGAGGGGTGTCGCTGCTGGTTCTGCTGGCCACGGGGCGGGTCCTCGCAGCTCCCGCCGGGGGGGCGGTCGTTGCGGCTTCATCGGAAAATGATCCAAACCGTGCGGCCGAACCCCGTTTCAGTTCAGGGGATCGGGCGTAATGTTCAGTCATGGACCGCCGCATTTTCGGGCTGGAGAACGAGTACGGCGTCACATGTACGTTCAGGGGACAGCGCCGCCTGTCTCCCGACGAGGTGGCGCGGTACCTCTTCCGCCGTGTCGTGTCATGGGGCCGCAGCAGCAATGTCTTTCTGCGAAACGGCGCCCGCCTCTATCTCGACGTGGGCTCACATCCGGAATACGCGACACCGGAATGTGACAACGTGACCGAACTGGTCACCCACGACAAGGCCGGCGAACGCATTCTGGAAGGACTCCTGGTGGACGCCGAACGACGCCTGCACGAGGAAGGAATCGCGGGCGACGTCTACCTCTTCAAGAACAACACCGACTCGGCCGGCAACTCCTACGGCTGCCACGAGAACTATCTCGTGGCGCGGCACGGGGAGTTCTCGCGGCTGGCGGACATCCTCATCCCGTTCCTCGTCACGCGTCAGCTGCTGTGCGGCGCGGGCAAGGTGCTGCAGACCCCGCGCGGGGCCGTCTACTGCGTCAGTCAGCGCGCGGAGCACATCTGGGAGGGTGTCTCCTCGGCGACCACTCGCTCGAGGCCGATCATCAACACGCGTGACGAACCGCACGCCGACGCGGAGCGTTACCGCCGTCTGCACGTCATCGTGGGCGACTCGAACATGTCCGAGACGACCATGCTGCTGAAGGTCGGGGCGACCGACCTGGTGCTGCGCATGATCGAGGCGGGCACCGTGATGCGTGACCTGACCCTGGAGAACCCGATCCGGGCGATCCGCGAGGTCAGCCATGACATCACCGGCCGGCGCAAGGTGCGCCTGGCCAGCGGCCGCGAGGCCTCCGCCCTGGAGGTGCAGCGCGAGTACTACGAGAAGGCCGTGGACTTCTGTGAGCGCCGGGGCATCCGTACCGGCACGGTGGAGCAGGTCCTGGAGCTGTGGGGCCGCACGCTGGACGCGATCGAGGCGGAGGACCTCGACCGGATCGGCACGGAGATCGACTGGGTCATGAAGTACCAGCTGATCGAGCGGTACCGGGCCAAGCACAACATGACCATGTCCCACCCCCGGGTCGCGCAGATAGACCTCGCCTACCACGACATCCACCGTCGTCGTGGTCTGTACTACCTGCTCGAGAGGAAGGGCCAAGCGGCGCGTATCTGCAACGACTTGAAGATCTTCGAGGGCAAGTCGGTTCCGCCGCAGACCACTCGGGCCCGGCTACGCGGTGACTTCATCCGCAGGGCTCAGGAGCAGCGCCGGGACTTCACGGTCGACTGGGTGCATCTCAAGCTCAACGACCAGGCGCAGCGGACGGTGCTGTGCAAGGACCCGTTCCGTTCGGTGGACGACCGGGTGGAGAAGCTCATCGCCGGAATGTGAGCAACCCGTTCCGGTGAAGGCCGGAACGTGACACGGGCGCCGCACGTTTCCAGTGCGGCGCCCTTCTCACGCCGTAGAGTTGCGCGCACGCCAATCCACAAGATCGATCGATACGAGGCCCTCACCGTGCGCCGACGCTCCCTACTCATCGCCGTACCCGCAGGACTGGTCACGCTCGCCGGGTGCGGCGACGGCAAGAAGTCCGACTCGAGCAAGGCGAGCGGCAGCGCGTCGCCCTCCGCGCAGGCGACCTCGGCCGCGCCGCCGCCGAAGATCGTGGACGGGCCGCTGCCGGCGATCACGGGGGGTACGGCGTTCGGCACGAAGCCGACGGTCGCCAAGGGCAGCGGCGCGCCCTCGAAGGAGCTGGCGGTGAAGACGGTCATCGCGGGTTCCGGGAAGACGGTCGCGGAGAACGACTACATCCAGGCCCACTACCTGGGTCAGGTCTGGGACACGGGGAAGGTCTTCGACAACTCCTACGACCGTAAGACGCCGCTGTTGATCCAGCTCGCGCAGGGCAGCATCATCGACGGCTGGCGCTATGCCCTGACCGGCAAGAAGGTCGGCAGCCGTGTCCTGTTCTCGGTGCCGCCGACCTGGGGTTACGGCACGTCGGGCAACTCGCAGGCGGGCATCAAGGGCACCGACACGCTGGTGTTCGTCGCGGACATCCAGGGCGCGTTCAACGCTACGAGCTCCGCGAAGGGCACGGATGTCGCGCAGAGCGACGCGAAGCTGCCCAAGGTCGGCACCAACACCGACGGCAAGGCCCCCTCGATCGACATCCCGAAGACGACGGCGCCCACCAAGCTGGTGGCGGACTACGTCATCGAGGGCTCCGGTGAGGTGGTCGGCGCGAAGGACACGGTGCTCGTGCAGTACAAGGGCGTGGTGTGGGACAGCGGCAAGGAGTTCGACTCGACGTACAGCCGTGGGCAGCTGCAGTCGTTCTCGCTGCAGCAGGTCGTCAAGGGGTGGGCACAGGGTCTGACCGGCAAGAAGGTCGGCAGCCGGGTCCTCGTGGTGATCCCGCCGAAGCTGGGGTACGGCGACAACCCGCCGCCCAACAGCGGTCTGAAGAAGGACTCGGTGCTGGTCTTCTCGGTGGACATCCTGGCCAAGATGTGAGCCGCCGGTGATGTAAGACTGTGCGTGTTGCCTTTCCGCAGACAAGCAGGAGCTAGAGACGTGAGCATCGAGAAGCCCGAGATCGACTTCCCGGGCGGCGAGCCCCCGGCGGACCTCGAGATCAAGGACATCTGGGAGGGCGACGGCGCGGTGGCGCAGGCAGGTCAGACCGTCACCGTCCACTACGTGGGTGTCGCCTTCAGCACCGGTGAGGAGTTCGACGCGAGCTGGAACCGCGGTACTCCGTTCCGCTTCCCACTCGGTGGCGGCCGGGTCATCAAGGGCTGGGACCTGGGCGTGCAGGGCATGAAGGTCGGCGGCCGCCGTCAGCTGACCATCCCGGCGCACCTCGCCTACGGCAACCAGAGCCCGACCCCGGCGATCAAGCCCGGTGAGACCCTGATCTTCGTGGTCGACCTGGTCGCCGTCTGATTCCGGGTTCCGACCGGACCCGATCACCTGGGGCCCATGCCTGCTCGGGCATGGGCCCTCGGCTTTTGTCACGCCACTTCGGGGCGGTACGGTCATCGTCGTAAAGGACCATAGGGAGGCGAAGGGCGTCGATGGCCATTGCCAAGGCCGAGCGGCTGATGAACCTGGCGCTGTGCCTGCTGGGGACGCGGCGGCCGCTGAGCAAGCGCGAGCTGCGCGAGTCCATCGAGGCCTACCTGGAGGCCAACTCGGAGGACGCCTTCAGCCGGATGTTCGAGCGGGACAAGGACGACCTGCGGGAACTCGGCCTGGTCATCGAGACGGTGGAGAACCTGGACGGCGAGACGGGCTATCTCGCCCGCCGTGACAGCAACCGTCTGCCGCCCATCACGCTCGACGCGGAGGAGGCCGCCGCGCTGGGCCTGGCCGCGAAGGTCTGGCAGCAGGCCCGGCTGGCCGGTGCGGCCAGTGGCGCCCTGCAGAAGCTGCGCGCGGCCGGTCTGCCCGAGGACGTCGACCCGTACGAGGCCCATGGCGCGCTGGAGCCGCGCATCCCGGTGCACGAGGCGGCGTTCGAGCCGCTGATGCTGGCCTGCCGCGACCGTCGTCCGGTCGTCTTCGACTACCGTAAGGCGACCGCCGCCCACCCCGAGCCCCGGCATGTCGAGCCGTGGGCGCTGGAGTGCTGGCGCGGCCACTGGTACCTGGCCGGTTTCGACCGGGAGCGGGGTGCCGAGCGGGTGTTCCGGCTGTCGAGGATCACGGGCAAGGTGCGCAGCCGCGGCGGGCGGTTCACCGCCGAGGTGCCGGACGTCGTCACGGTCCGCGAGACCGTCGCGAGCTGGGCGGGTGAGACCGCCGACCGCTCCGCGCTGATCCGGCTGCGGGCGGACGCGGGCTACCCCCTTCGGGCGAAGGCCACCTCGGTGCGGGAACTCGGGGACGGCTGGGACGAGTTGGAGATTCCGTACGGGCACGGGCTGGACGCCTGGCTGGTGGAGTTCGGTCCGGACGTGGTGGTCCTCGAGCCGGCCGAGCTGCGGGCCGACGTCGTGGACCGGCTGCGGGCCGTGGCCAAGGGCTGAGGGGGAGCGGAGCAGGACAGTGGCAGGCAAACCGGTCAGGCCCGTCAATGCCATCGACCAGACCCGGCGGATGCTCTCCCTGGTGACGTATCTGAAGGAGCGTCCCGGGGCCCGGGTGGAGGACGTCGCGCGTGCCTTCGGCATCACCGAGGACGAGCTGGTCTCCGACCTGGACGTGCTGCCCATGTGCGGCACCAGCTTCCGCGGTGGCGATCTGCTCGACATCGACACGGACGGGGAGCGCATCTGGTGGCACAATCCGGCCGCCCTCGGCGAGGAGACCGCCGAGCCGCTCAGGCTGGCCGCCGACGAGGCGACCGCGCTGCTGGTGGCGGCTCGCGCGGTGGCCACGCTGCCGGGGCTTCGTGAGGGCGACCGGCAGGCGCTGCTGCGGGCCACCGCCAAGGTGGAGGCCGCGGCGGGCGAGGCGGCCGGTGCCAGTTCCCGGCTGTCGGTGACCTTCGAGTCGGAGGGCGGGGTCTTCGCCGACGTCGACCGGGCCATCTCCGAGCGCCGGCGGCTGTGGATCCGCTACTACTCGCCGGCCCGTGACGAGCTGACCGAGCGCGAGATCGACCCCATCCGCCTGGTCAGCGTCGGGCACACCTACGTGGAGGCCTGGTGCCGGCGCTCGGAGGCCCGGCGCACCTTCCGGCTGGACCGGGTCGCGGAGATCAGGATCCTCGACGAGCCGTCGGCGCCGCCCGAGGTGGAGCTCAGAGACCTGTCCGAGGCGCTGGTGCAGCCGGCCGCCGAGGACCCGGAGGTCGTGGTCGAGGTCGGCCCGGGCGGCCGCTGGGTCGCCGAGTACTACCCGCACGACATGGCGGATGAGCTTCCGGACGGCGGGCTGCGTATTACCCTGCGCACCCCCGACCCCGCGTCGCTGCGGCGCCTGGCGCTGCGCCTGGGCCGCGACGGCCGGATCGTCTCGCCGCCCGACCTCGCCGACAGCGCCCGCCGCGCGGCCCGCGAGGCACTGGCTGCCTACGACGGGGTGCAGGCGCAGGTGTCGGCCCACGGTGTGCACACGGTCCACGACGGCCAGGAGTGAGCCGCCACGGCGCGCAGGTGCCGGGGTCCGCGGGGGCCGGGGATGCCGCCGCCTCGACACCGGTCGGGGCGTGCCGGAGGCGAACGACCGATGGAAGGGGAGCAGGGGCTTTGAGCGAGTCGTCGGTGTCTGGTGTGCGGGACATGTCGGTGGCGGCCGCGTTCGCCGGGATGAGGAGCGTGTCCCCGGTGGTGTTCAGGGCGGGCTGCCCGGACTGCCGGGGCAGCTTCGAGCTCACCGCGAGCGCCCTGAGACTGGCCATCGGCGCCACCAACCGCTCCACCTTCTACTCCTTCACCTGCCCGGACTGCGGCGCCTCGGTGCGCAAGCCGGCGGGGGAGCGGATCGTCGAGCTCCTCACCGGCGGCGGGGTGCGGACCTTGCGGCTGCACACGCCGTAGGACGGGTCTAGGCTCGCCGTCATGTTCTGGCCGATGTTCGCGGTAGCTGTGGGTTTCCTGGGTCTCGCCGTCCTGGGGGTGTTCGCCGTGCGGGTGTTCCTCGAGGCGCAGCGTCTGGGCAGGCAGGTCACGGATGCGGCGCGCCGTATCAACCGGGCCGCCGAGGATCTCGAGCGGGCCGCGGTGAGCACGGCCCGGGCCGCCGACTCGCTGTGAGAGGCGCTGTGCGGGCCGTGTGAGCCGTGGGGCCGGGGCGCTCGGGGGCGCTTCGACCTGTCACCGGGGCCGCCCCGGCAGGTACGCTGCTGGTCGCGGCCGGAGAACGAGGCCCGGACCGCGGACGGGAGTACGCACGGGGATTGCCTCACGTTCACCCCTGAGCGTTACGATCGCTGCCAGGACGGTCGATCGGACAACGGTCCGACCGGTCGGACAGCAACCCACCCCCAGTCGCCTCGGTGAGAAGGTAAAGACTTATGTTCGGAAGGCTCGGCGCCCCCGAGATCATTCTCATCCTCGTCGTCATCATTCTGCTGTTCGGCGCGAAGAAGCTTCCCGACATGGCGCGCTCGCTCGGCAAGTCCGCCCGCATCCTCAAGAGCGAGGCGAAGGCGATGAAGGAGGAGGGCAGCAGCACGGCCACCCCGGCCGGCCCGCCGAACAACGGTGAGCAGCCCCCCGCCCAGCGCACCATCCAGGCCGCCCCCGGCGACGTGACCAGCTCGCGCCCGGTCACCGAGCCGACGGACTCCACCAAGGCCTGATGCAGGGCCGGAAGCCTCCGGCCTGCCGCACGAGATGAGGACGTGGGTTGCCCAAGTCTGCCCGCAAACAGGAGAAGGATCCGGAGGGGCGGATGCCCCTGGTGGATCACCTTCGTGAGCTCCGCAACCGGCTCGCGAAGGCGATGCTGGCCGTCATCGTCATCACGATCGTGGCCGCCTTCTTCTACAACGACATCATCAACTTCCTCACCAAACCGGTCCTCGACTCGGTCGGGTGCGGGGAGACCTTCGAGCAGCTGGCCAAGTCCAAGTCCAGCACTCACCCCTGCGCACAGATCACCATCAACGGTCTGCTCGCGCCCTTCACGCTGGCCCTGCAGGTCTCCCTCATGGCCGGTGTGGTGTTCGCCTCGCCGGTCTGGCTGTACCAGCTGTGGGCGTTCGTGGCCCCCGGGTTGCACAAGCACGAGAAGAAGTACGCCTACGCGTTCGTCGGTACCGGCGCCCCGCTGTTCTTCGCCGGCGCCTTCTTCGCGTACAAGGTCCTTCCGACCACCGCGAAGGTGCTCATCGACTTCACCCCGCACGGGGTGAGCAACCTGCTGCCGCTCGACGACCTGCTCCAGCTCGTCACGCGCATGGTGATCGTCTTCGGCCTCTCCTTCGAGCTGCCGTTGCTGCTGATCATGCTCAACCTCACCGGGGTGCTCAGCGGCACGCGGATGCTCGGCTGGTGGCGGGGCATGATCCTCGGCATCACGATCTTCGCGGCGGTCGCCACGCCCAGCACGGACCCGCTGTCGATGCTGGCGCTCGCCGGACCGATCTGGGTGCTGTACTTCGCCGCGGTCTTGTTCTCGCTCTTCAACGACAAGCGCAAGCGCCGTCGTGAGGAGATGGGCCCCGCCGACGACGAGGCCTCCGACCTGGATCTCACCCCCGAGGACATCGGCGAGGTCGAGAGGGTCTCGGCCACCCGGGCCCTGCCCGAGCAGTCGGGCCCGGAGCGGGTCAACGGCTACGACGACGTGACCTGAGACCGCCCGCGCGGAACACGACGCCCGGAGGTGCCTCGTCCCTGGTGACGCGGGCACCTCCCGGCGTTTGACGGACCGGGTTCCGGATAATGATCGTCCTGTTGTCAGTGGGGCCCGGTACGCTCGAAAGCACGATGACAGAGGACCTCTCACCGGCCGAGCGGTACGCGGCTGCCCGTCAGCGCGCTGCCGAGCAGGCCACCGCGCTCGCCTCCTTCCGCGAGATGTACGACTTCGGCCTGGACCCCTTCCAGATCGAGGCCTGCCGGGCACTCGAAGCGGGCAAGGGGGTGCTGGTCGCCGCGCCCACCGGCTCCGGCAAGACGATCGTGGGCGAGTTCGCCGTCCACCTCGCCCTGCAGCAGGGCAAGAAGTGCTTCTACACGACACCCATCAAGGCGCTGTCGAACCAGAAGTACGCCGACCTGTGCCGCCGCTACGGCGCGGACAAGGTCGGCCTGCTCACCGGCGACAACAGCGTCAACTCCGAGGCGCCGGTGGTCGTGATGACCACCGAGGTCCTCAGGAACATGCTGTACGCGGGCTCCCAGACCCTCCTCGGCCTGGGCTACGTGGTCATGGACGAGGTGCACTACCTCTCCGACCGCTTCCGCGGAGCCGTGTGGGAAGAGGTGATCATCCACCTCCCCGAGTCGGTGACCCTGGTCTCACTGTCGGCGACGGTCTCCAACGCCGAGGAGTTCGGCGACTGGCTGGACACCGTGCGCGGCGACACCGAGGTGATCGTCTCCGAGCACCGGCCCGTGCCGCTGTTCCAGCACGTGCTCGCCGGACGGCGGATGTACGACCTGTTCGAGGAGGGCGAGGGCAGCAGGAAGGCCGTCAACCCGGACCTGACGCGGTTGGCCCGCATGGAGGCGAGCAGGCCCTCGTACCAGGACCGCAGGCGCGGCCGGGCGATGCGGGAGGCGGACCGGGAGCGGGAGCGCCGGCAGCGCTCGCGGGTGTGGACGCCCGGGCGTCCCGAGGTGATCGAGCGGCTCGACGCCGAGGGCCTGCTGCCCGCCATCACCTTCATCTTCAGCCGCGCCGCCTGCGAGGCGGCCGTCCAGCAGTGCCTGTACGCGGGCCTCAGACTCAACGACGAGGAGGCGCGGGCCAAGGTGCGCGCCCTGGTCGAGGAGCGCACCGCCTCGATCCCCACGGAGGACCTGCACGTCCTCGGCTACTACGAGTGGCTGGAGGGCCTGGAGCGGGGCATAGCGGCCCACCACGCGGGCATGCTGCCGACCTTCAAGGAGGTCGTCGAGGAACTGTTCGTGCGCGGCCTGGTCAAGGCCGTGTTCGCGACGGAGACGCTGGCGCTGGGCATCAACATGCCCGCCCGGTCCGTCGTGTTGGAGAAGCTCGTCAAGTGGAACGGCGAGCAGCACGCCGACATCACGCCGGGCGAGTACACCCAGCTGACGGGCCGCGCCGGCCGGCGGGGCATCGACGTCGAGGGCCACGCCGTGGTGCTGTGGCAGCGCGGGATCAGCCCCGAGCACCTGGCCGGCCTCGCGGGCACCCGCACCTATCCTCTGCGGTCCAGCTTCAAGCCGTCGTACAACATGGCGGTCAACCTCGTGGAGCAGTTCGGGCGGCACCGCTCGCGCGAGCTGCTGGAGACGTCGTTCGCGCAGTTCCAGGCCGACAAGTCGGTCGTCGGGATCTCCCGGCAGGTGCAGCGCAACGAGGAGGGCCTGGAGGGCTACAGGGCCTCCATGACCTGCCACCTCGGCGACTTCGACGAGTACGCGCGGCTGCGGCGCGAACTCAAGGACCGGGAGACCGAACTGGCCCGGCAGGGCGCCTCGGAACGGCGCGCCGAGGCCGCGGTCGCGCTGGAGAAACTGAAGCCGGGGGACGTCATCCATGTGCCGACGGGCAAGTACGCCGGTCTGGCGCTGGTGCTGGACCCCGGGCTGCCGGCCGGGCGGTCCAACGGACACCGCGGCTTCGAGCACCACGACGGGCCCCGGCCCCTGGTGCTGACCGCCGAACGCCAGGTCAAGCGGCTGGCGTCGATGGACTTCCCGGTGCCGGTCGAGGCGCTGGAGCGGATGCGGATCCCCAAGTCCTTCAACCCGCGCTCCCCGCAGTCCCGTCGCGACCTCGCCTCCGCGCTGCGGACCAAGGCCGGGCACATCCCGCCGGAGCGGGCGCGCAAGAAGCGGTCGCAGGCGGCCGACGACCGGGAGATCGCGCGGCTGCGGACCGCCATCCGGGCGCATCCCTGCCACGGGTGCAACGACCGCGAGGACCACGCCCGGTGGGCCGAGCGGTACCACCGGCTGCTGCGGGACACCACGCAGCTGGAGCGGCGGATCGAGGGCCGCACGAACACGATCGCGCGGACCTTCGACCGCATCGTGGCGCTGCTGACGGAACTGGACTACCTGCGGGGCGACGAGGTCACCGAGCACGGCAAGCGGCTCGCGCGGCTGTACGGCGAACTGGATCTGCTGGCCAGCGAATGCCTGCGGGGCGGAGTCTGGGAAGGCCTCGGTCCCGCCGAACTCGCCGCGTGCGTCTCCGCGTTGGTGTACGAGGCGCGGGTCGGGGACGACGCGATGGCGCCGAAGCTGCCCTCCGGCAAGGCGAAGGCCGCGCTGGGGGAGATGGTGCGGATCTGGGGGCGGCTGGACGCGCTCGAGGAGGACTTCCGGATCACGCAGACCGAGGGGGTCGGGCAGCGGGAACCGGATCTCGGGTTCGCCTGGGCCGCGTACATGTGGGCCAGTGGGAAGGGGCTGGACGAGGTGCTGCGGGAGGCGGAGATGCCGGCCGGGGACTTCGTGCGGTGGTGCAAGCAGGTGATTGACGTGCTGGGGCAGATTTCGGCGGCGGCGCCCGTCTCCGGCGGCGAGGGATCCACGGTCGCGAAGAACGCGCGCAAGGCGGTTGATCTGTTGCTGCGGGGGGTTGTGGCCTACTCGTCGGTGGGGTGACGGGTTGGATGGCGGGTGTGGGGTGGGTTGTGGCTGGTCGCGCAGTTCCCCGCGCCCTCAAAAGCCTTGATACGAGCGCCAGCTTCCATAACGCGTGATGTCCTCGGCGTTCGTCAGGGCGCTTGGTTCGCAGAGGAAGCCGGGGACCTCACTGCCGTCCGCAAGCGTCACCTTGCCCAGGGTCATGGGGCGGGGGAGTGATGTGAGCAGGCGGCCCAAGCCCTCTGCCGACAGGCGCCATACCTCCGTCTCGATCTCGGCTCCGCCCTCGCCCACGTGCACGAGACCCGGCTTCGGGGGCTGCGTCGCGAGGGCGTGCAGACGGTAGACCGGTGCCGTGGTTGTCGTGCGGTCCAAGCGGGCCCCCAGGGCCAGGAGTTGGGGGTTGAGGGGCTGGCCCGTCAGGTGGGCGCCCACCACCGCCACCCGGGTTTCCGGCTGAAGGAGGGCCGCGATCCTGGCCAGGCGTTCGTCTGTGAAGGCCGGGCCGATCAGCATCGCGCCGAAGGGGAGGCCGTTCACCTCGCCGGCGGGGACGGCCACCGCCGCCAGGTCGAAGAGGTTCGTCGAGTTGGTGAAGCGGCCCAGGCGGGCGTTGGCGCCCAGGGGGTCGGCGGCGACCTCGGCGAGGGTCGGGTGGCCCGGGGTGGTGGGCAGGAGCAGGGCGTCCGCGTCGGAGAGTTCGGTCAGGGCGCGGGTGCGGAGGGTGGCCAGGCGGTCCAGGTCGGCGTAGAGCCGGTGGGCCGGGATGTCTCGGGCGGCGGTGACGATGGCGGTGACCGTGGGGTCCAGGCCGTCGACACCGTCGGACATCGCCTTGTCGACAAAGCTGCCTACGGCCGTATAGCGCTCGGCCACGAAGGCGCCCTCGTACAGCATCGCGGCGGCCTCCGTGAACGGGGTGAGGTCCAGGACGCGTACGTCGGCGCCCGCGGACCTGAGCTGTTCCACCGCCGCCTCGTAGGCCTCCGCCCAGCCCTCGTCCAGCTCGCCGAGCTGACCGGGGGTGGGGACGGCGACGCGCCACGGGCCGGGGGCGCGCTGCGGGACGGCGGGGAGGTCGCGGGCCGCGGGGGAGGCCATGAAGGACAGGGCCTGCTCGGCCTCCGGGAGGGTGCGGGCGAAGACCGTCACACAGTCGATCGAGGCGCAGGCCGGGACCACGCCCGCCGTCGGGACCAGTCCGCGGGTCGGCTTGAGGCCGACGATGCCGTTGAAGGCGGCCGGGACCCGGCCCGAGCCCGCCGTGTCCGTGCCGAGCGCCAGGTCCACGATGCCGAGGGCCACCGCGACCGCCGAGCCGGAACTGGAGCCGCCGCTGACGCGGGCGGGATCGTGGGCGTTCCGGACGGCGCCGTAGGGGGAGCGGGTGCCCACCAGGCCGGTTGCGAACTGGTCCAGGTTCGTCGTGCCCAGCACGATCGCGCCGGCCGCGCGCAGCCGTGCCACCACCGGGGCGTCGGCCTCCGGGTGGAAGGCGTACCCGGGGCAGCCGGCGGTCGTGGGCAGGCCGGCCACGTCGATGTTGCCCTTCGCGGCGAACAGGCGGCCGGCGAGGGGGAGCCGCGCGCCGGCGGCGACGCGCTCGTCGACGGCGCGGGCCTGAGTCTCGACCTCCTGCTGGTCGCGCAGGTCGATCCAGATCTCGGGGCGGTCCACGGCCTCGATGCGGGCGTAGGCGGCACGGACACGGGAGAGAGCGGACATGGCGTGTTCCTCTTTCAGTCGGTGCTCGGCGCCAGGACGGCCAGGGCCGTCCCCGCCTCCACCTGGTCGCCGGGCCTGGCCAGGATCTCCGTGACCACGCCGGTCATCGGCGCGTGCACCCTGGACTCCATCTTCATCGCCTCGAGCGCCAGCAGCGGCTGTCCGGCCGTCACCCGGTCGCCCGGCGCCACGTTCACCTGCCAGACCGACGCGGCGAACTCGGCCTCCACGAGACGCCCGCCCGCCGGGACCGTCACCTCGGCCGGGGCGGGGGCCGGTAGGGAGGCCGCCTCGGCGCGCGTGAACTCGCCGGCCGCCTCCCACGCGTCCCGTTCCGCGGCGAAGGCGCTGTGCTGGCGGGCCCTGAACTCCCGTATGGAGTCGGCGTTCTCGTCGAGGAAGGCCTGGTACGCGGCGAGGGAGAAGGTGCCCTCCTCGATGCGCGGCACGAAGCGGCCGGACGTGATGTCGGCCCGCAGGTCGAGGAGTTCGTCGGCGTCCACCGGATACCACTTGACGCGGTCGAAGAAGCGCAGCAGCCAGGGCGAGCCCGGCTCGAAGGCGCCGCGCTGCTGCCATCCCGACCACACCTGGGTCGTACGGCCCACGAACTGGTAGCCGCCGGGGCCCTCCATGCCGTAGACGCACAGGTAGGCGCCGCCGATGCCGACGGAGTTCTCGGCGGTCCAGGTACGGGCGGGGTTGTACTTGGTGGTGACCAGGCGGTGGCGGGGGTCGAGCGGGGTGGCCACGGGGGCGCCCAGGTACACGTCTCCGAGGCCGAGGACGAGGTATTCGGCGTCGAAGACGGTGTCGTACACGTCGTTCACCGATTCCAGGCCGTTGACCCGGCGGATGAACTCGATGTTCCAGGGGCACCACGGGGCGTCGTCGCGGACGCCCGCCATGTAGCGGGCGATCGCCTCGCGGGTCGCCGGGTCGTCCCAGGACAGAGGGAGGTGGACCGTGCGGGAGGGCACGACCAGTTCGTCCGTGGGCGGGAGCGTGGCGGTGATCTCCCGTACGGTGGTGAGGAGTTCGTGCTGGGGCAGGCGGGCCGGGTCCGTCTGGATCTGGAGGGAGCGGATGCCGGGGGTGAGGTCCGTGATGCCCTCGGGGCCGTCCGCG
Organism: Streptomyces sp. NPDC101152; assembly: GCF_044768275.1. Taxonomy (NCBI): domain Bacteria; kingdom Bacillati; phylum Actinomycetota; class Actinomycetes; order Kitasatosporales; family Streptomycetaceae; genus Streptomyces; species Streptomyces sp. NPDC101152. The sequence goes on from NZ_JBIWPO010000005.1 coordinate 64,405, forward strand.
GCCACCGCCTCCATCAGGGCGTGCACCCGCATGCGCAGGGCGAGGTCCAGGTGCATGGGGCCGAACTCGACGAGCAGGTTGTCGTCGCCGCTGCGGCGGTAGGTCACGTCGCCGTCGCGGGCGAGGACGCCGCCGTCGACGATCTCGGGGCGGGCCGAGCCGTCCACGGTCACCGGCACGAAGCGTACGGTGTCGCCGGGCCGCAACTGGCCCAGTTTCCAGCGCTCGGCGCTCAGCACCGTCGCCGGGCACACGAACCCGCCGAGCGACGGGCCGTCCGGGCCGAGCAGCACGGGCATGTCGCCGGTGTAGTCGACGGCGCCGACCGAGTAGGGGGTGTCGTGGATGTTGGAGGGGTGCAGGCCGGCCTCGCCGCCGTCGGTGCGGGCCCAGCGGGGTTTCGGGCCGACCAGGCGGACGCCGGTGCGGGCCGAGTTGAAGTGGACCTTCCAGTCGGCGGCGTAGAACTCGCGGATGTCGTCCTCGGTGAAGAACTCCGGTGCCGCGTGCGGGCCTTCGACCGCGCCGATGTGCCAGACGGCCGTGAAGTCGGGGCGTTCGGTGACCGGGGTGCCCGCCGTGACGGTGCCGCCGTGCAGGACGTCGCCGGTGCGCAGCGCCCGTCCGCCGTGTCCGCCGAAGCGGCCCAGCGTGAAGGTGCTCGCGCTGCCCAGGAAGGCCGGGACGTCGAGCCCGCCGGCGAACAGCACGTAGGTGCGCAGGCCGTGTTGTTCCGGTGCGCCGACCTCCAGCACGGCGCCCGCGGGTACCGTCAGCGGTTCCCACTGCTCGACGGGCGTGCCGTCGACGGTCACGGGTGCGGGGGCGCCCGTGACGCACACGGTGGCGGGGTGCGTGAACCTCAACGACGGGCCCTGCAGGGTGCATTCGAGGCCGGGGGCGCCCTCGTCGTTGCCGAGCGCCCGGTTGCCGAGCCGGAAGGACAGGTCGTCCATCGGGCCGCAGGGGGGTACGCCGACCTGCCAGTAGCCGGTGCGGCCCGGCCAGTCCTGGACGGTGGTGAGGGTGCCGGCGGCGACGACCTCGATGCGCGGGGTCGGGTCGTGGACCCCGGCGAGGGTGGCCGTGGAATGGGCCGCCCGGGCGAAGTCCGGGTTCTCCAGCGCGGCCCGGACCAGCCCCAGGTTGGTCTCGATGCCGTCGATGCGGGTGCGGGCCAGCGCCTCGTCCAGCCGGCGCAGGGCGTGGTCGCGGTCGGGGCCGTAGGCGACGACCTTGGCGAGCATCGGGTCGTACGACGTCGTCACCTCGGTGCCGGTCTCCACCCAGCCGTCGACGCGCACCCCGGGCGGAAACTCCACCCGCGTCAACAGGCCGGCGCTGGGCCGGTGTTCGCGGGCGGGGTCCTCGGCGTACAGGCGGGCCTCGACGGCGTGGCCGCGCGGTGGGCCGGGCTCGCGCACCACGTCGGTCTCGCCGCGGGCCAGGCGCAGCATCCAGGCGACCAGGTCGACGCCGTAGATCTCCTCGGTGACCGGATGCTCCACCTGGAGGCGGGTGTTGACCTCCAGGAAGTAGGCCTCCTCGCGGGCGGCGTCGTAGACGAACTCGACGGTTCCGGCGGAGCGGTAGGCGACCGAGGCGCACAGGTCGCGGGCCGAGGCGGCGAGCCGGTCGCGGACGTGGGCCGGCAGGCCGGGTGCGGGCGCCTCCTCGACGACCTTCTGGTTGCGGCGCTGGAGGGAGCAGTCGCGGTCGCCGAAGGTGACGACCCGGCCGGCGCCGTCGCCGAACACCTGCACCTCGACATGGCGGGCGTGTTCCACCAGGCGCTCCAGGAAGACGCCCGCCGAGGAGAAGGAGGCGGCGGCCACGCGCTGTACGCGATCCCAGGCGTCCGCCAGTTCACCGGCCGACCGGCATGCCGACATACCGATACCGCCGCCGCCGCCGGTCGCCTTGAGCATGACCGGGTAGCCGATCGCGGCCGCCTGGGCCAGGGCCTCCTCCAGCGATCCGAGCAGGCCCGTCCCCGGTGCCAGCGGCACGCCCGCCGCCTCGGCCGCCGCCCGCGCGGTGTGCTTGGCGCCGAACAGCTCCAGCTGCTCCGGCGCCGGGCCGACGAACACGATGCCGGCCTCCTCGCACCGCCGCGCGAACAGGGCGTCCTCGGACAGGAAGCCGTAGCCGGGGTGGATGGCCCCGGCGCCCGTGTCCTTGGCCGCCCTCAGCACCAGGTCGGCGTCGAGGTAGGACTCCTTCGCCGGCGCCGGCCCGAGCCGTACCGCCTCGTCCGCGAGGCGTACGTGGGGTGCGGAGCGGTCGGCGTCGGAGTACACGGCGATGGTGCGCAGGCCCAGTTCGCGGGCGGTGCGGATGATCCGTACCGCGATCTCGCCGCGGTTGGCGACCAGCAGCGTGTCGAAGCTCATGCCTCGTCCTCCGCGGCCGCGGTGCCGATCGTCATCTCCACGGCCGTCGGCTCGAAGCCGTTGCAGGGGTTGTTGATCTGGGGGCAGTTGGAGACCAGCACCAGCACGTCCCGCTCGGCGCGCAGGGTCAGCTTCAGGCCGGGCGCCGAGATGCCGTCGACGATGCCGAGGGTGCCGTCCTTCTCGACGGGGACGTTCATGTACCAGTTGATGTTGGACACCAGGTCGCGCTTGCCCAGGCCGTGCTTCGCGCCCTCGGCGAGGAAGTTGTCGACGCACGCGTGCTGCGACCAGGTGTGGTGGCCGTAGCGCAGGGTGTTGGACTCCTTGGAGCAGGCGCCGCCGACGGTGTCGTGTCGGCCCACCTCGTCGTCGACGACGGTCATCAGCGGGGTGTGCTCGTTGGACATCAGCACACTGCCGGTGGTCAGGAAGATGCCGCCCTGCGCGTGGATGGTGTCCGGGGCGCTGTAGCGGACGGCGGTGTCGTGGGCGTCGTACACGAGGAAGTCGACGGCCTGGTTGCCGTGCAGGTCGGTGATGGTGAGGGTCTGGCCGGTGCGGACGACGGACGACCAGGCCGCCCGGGCCGGGACGACGGTCTTCATGCGAGCCCCCTGGCGGCGAGGAATTCGGCGGTGTTGAGGAAGGCGCGGCGGCCTTCCGGCGTGGCCTCCCACAGCGGGTCGCCCGGCGCGGTCGGTGCGGCCCGCCAGGCGAGGACCTCCAGGGGCGTGCTGACGTACTCGGCGCGGGGATCGGCCGGATGGGGCACGTTGGCGATCAGCACGGTGAGGTCCTGCTCCGCGCGCAGGGTGACGCTGGTGCCGGGGCCGGCCGAACCGGTGAAGTCGAGGGAGCCGTCCTCGCGGACCTGGACGCCCTGGAAGAAGGAGAGCGACGGGGGCAGGTCGCGCGGTTCGAGGCCGTTCTTCGCGGCCGCCAGCTTGAACAGCTCACGGCCGGCCGGGGAGGCGGACTGCGGGGTGCCGTCGCCGTAGCGTGCGGTGTTGCGGGCGAGGGTGGAGGTGCCGCACAGGGCGTCGTGCCGGCCGGAGGTGTCGGCGAGGACCGAGGCGAGGACGCGGCCCTGGTCGGAGAGCAGCAGCTGCCCCTCGCCGAGGTAGGCGTTCCACTGCACCTTGACCGTGTCGGCCACGTTCAGCCGCTCCCAGGGCCGGTCGGCCACGTACAGCAGGAGATGGGCGCAGGCGTCGCCGTGCGGGTCGGTCAGGCGCAGCTCGGTGCCGCGGGCCAGGACCCGGTGGGTGTAGTTGCCGCCCGCCACCGTCTCGGCCCACACCAGGTGGCCGGCCTCGCAGGGCGGGTCGGGCCAGTCGGCGGCCGGGACGACGGGCATCGCCTCGGCACGGGTGCCCTCCTGGGCGCGCGCGTGGTCGCGGGCTCCGTATGTGGTCGCTGTCGCCATCGCGGGACCTCCGGCTCCGGGATCGTCTCTTCCAGGGTTATTTCTGTCGCTCGACAGAAATTAGGAGAGGGTCGGGTCGGCGGGATTGCCCGCGCGTTGCCGGTCGGTTACCGAGCCCTCACCAAGATCGCCCGGAGCGTCGTCACGGCAGGCGGTGTGCGAGGATCGAACCCATGGGATCGACGGGTGGGCGCCGGGTCGGCCGGCCGCGGGCCGCGCAGCGGCCGGACAGTGGGCTCTCGCCGCGCGACGAACTCCTCGCGGCCGCCGCGGAGTTGTTCACCACCCAGGGCTACGCGGCCACCACCACCCGGGCGGTCGCCGAGCGGGCCGGCATGCGGCAGGCCTCGATGTACCACTACGTCTCCGGCAAGGAGGAACTCCTCGCCGATCTCCTGGAGTCCACGGTCACCCCGTCGCTGCTGTACGCCCGGCGCCTGCTCGCCGAGGACACGCGGCCGGCCGGCGAGCGGCTGTGGGAGCTGTGCCGGACCGACGTGGAGCTGCTGTGCGGCGGGCCGCACAATCTCGGCGGGCTCTATCTGCTGCCCGAGGTGCGCGCCGAGCGGTTCGCCGGCTTCCATGCCGTGCGCGCCGAACTCAAGGACGCCTACCGACAGTTGCTCGCCGCGACCAGTGCCGGCGGCGCCCTGGCCAAGAGTGAGCTGGACCTGCGGACGGACCTGCTGTTCGGGCTGATCGAGGGTGTGATCCTCGTGCACCGCTCAGACCCCGAGCGCCCGGTCTCGGTGTTCGCCGAGGCCACGGCCGACGCGGCGCTGCGCATCGCCGGCATCTGAACCACCGCCCCGGAAGGGGATCTTCACTCGTCGCGGTGAGTGAGTCTCGTACGCCCGTGCGTCGTGACGCAGTGTGTTCGAACGAGGGCGCAGCGTGTAAATGTGGACGAGAGTACTCCTCGGCCGCGCCCGGTTTCAGGTGCTTGCTGAATATGACACGGCGATGATCCGGTCGGACTAAGCTCGCCCGCAGCGCACCGAGTTGAGATGTATTCGGGCGCTTGTTCCCCATATGTGCGACTCCCAGTCGATTCGTTTCAGAGGGCCTACATGGTGAGTGTTCAGTCCCCTCCCGGGCGCCGAGAACTTCCTTACGCGCGCGTGTTGTTGCTGCCCGCGATAGTGATGGCCGCGGCGACCGGCGCCGCCGTCGCCGCGGTGACCGTTCCCGCCCGGGCCGCCGTCGGCTGGTGCGGAGCCCTCGCCACGCTCCTGGTGATCGCGACGGCGGCGGAGGCGGTACGCCGCGGGCGGGCGCTGCGGACCCTGAGGGAACAGAGCGCTCGTCACACCGCGTATCTGGAAGGGCGTATCGCCGGACACGAGCAGGAGATGCTGCGCTTCGCGCACGAGATCGCACCCACCGCGATCTACTGGCTGCGCAAGGGAAATTCCCCCCATGAGGTGATTCGCCAACTCCCCAACCTCGATGCGGCCTACGGCGAACTCCCCGAGTCGCAATTGCGACTGCTCAAGACGCTGCTCGACATTATCGACACCGAGGAAGCCCTGCGGGACTCCTCGCAGCGCTCCTTCGTCAGCATCGCCCGCCGCGTCCAGGCGATCGTGCACCAGCAGGCCAATGAACTCCGGGAGATGGAGGAGGACCACGGCCGCAACCCCGAGGTCTTCGACGACCTGCTGCGCATCGACCACGGCACCGCGCTGATCGGCCGCCTCGCCGACTCCATCTCGGTGCTCGGCGGCGGCCGCCCCGGCCGTCAGTGGCCCCAGCCCGTCCCGCTGTACAGCGTGCTGCGCGGTGCCATGTCCCGCATCCTGGAGTACCGGCGCATCTCGCTGGAGTCCATCGCCAAGGTCAACATCCGCGGCATCTCCGTCGAACCGGTCATCCACGCCTGCGCCGAACTCCTCGACAACGCCACGCGCTACTCGCCCCCGCAGACCAAGGTGCACGTCACCGCGACCGAGGTGCAGACCGGCATCGCCATCGAGATCGAGGACGCCGGCGTCAGCCTCAGCGAGGAGGCCCGCGCCAAGATCGAGACCATGCTGGAGCGCGCCAAGGCCGGCGTCGACCTCCAGGACCTCGGTGAGTCCCCGCGCCTCGGTCTCGCCGTCGTGGGCCGCCTGTGCACCGCCTTCGACATGCAGATCTCGCTGCGCTCCTCGGCGTACGGCGGTGTCCGTGCCGTGCTCGTCATCCCGCGCGTGATGGTGACCAGCGACCCGGCACCCGGCCTCGCCCACGGCGTCGGCGCCACCTCCGCCCCCAAGCTCGACATCGGGATCGAGGGTCCCAACCGTCCCCCGAAGCGTCGACGTCCCACCAGTCCCCGTATCCCGGCCGGCGTGTCCATGGAGGACGAGGTCCCCGAGGTCACCGAATGGACCGCCACCGGGCTTCCGCAGCGGCGCAGCCGGGTCAAGACCCCGCTGAGCGTGCGGCTCGCCGAACAGGCCGCCGCCGAACGCGCCGAGCGCGAGGCCCAGGCCTCCCGGCCCACCTGGGCCACGCCCGAACCCGAGCCCGAGCCGGAGCAGAAGGACGAGCCCGAACCGGGGCTGTGGGTGGAGGCGTTCTGGAACGGACTCAAGGGCACACCCGATCCGTTCGACATCCCCCAGCCGACCAACGAGCCGGCCCGCGTTGAGGCCGACGACGAGAGGGACCCCAAGTGATCCAGCAGCGAGCCAACTTCGACTGGATGCTCAAGGACCTCGCCGACGGAGTACCGGGCATCGAGATGATCGTGGTGCTCTCCGCCGACGGCCTGCGCATCGCTCGCTACGGAGGCGACCCGGACGCGGCCGACCGCGTCGCCGCGGCCTGCGCGGGCCTGCAGAGCCTCGCCTCCGCCGTGGCCCACGAGATTCCGGACAGCGACGGCCGGATGAAGATGGTCCTCATCGAGATCAACGGCGGCTACTTCTACCTGATGGCCGCGGGCGCCAACGCCTACCTCGCGGTGCTGTCCGACGTGGTCGCGGAACCCGGTCTGATGAGCAACCGCATGCGCGACCTCGTCGTCCGCATCGGTGCCCACCTGACCAGCCCACCCCGCCGCAACGGGCAGACCGTATGACTCCTCCGCAACGCCGACGGCGACAACCCAGGCAGGAACCGCCCCCGCCCCCTGCCAAAGAGGGCGTCGCGAAGGCCCCGGAACGGCTGTACGTCGTCGCCGGACCGGACGGCGAGCGCGCCGACCTCGACCTCGTCACGTTAATCGTGGCGCGCGCCGACCCGCCCCCCTCGGCCACGCCGGAGCAGTCGGCGACGCTCCGGCTGTGCGCGGCGCCCCTCTCGGTGGCCGAGCTGTCGGCCTATCTGAACCTGCCGTTCAGCGTGGTGACCGTGCTGCTCACCGAGATGCTGACGGCCGAGCTTGTGCAGGCGCGCGCCCCCATCGTGCGGCAGGCGCTCCCCGACCGTTCCATCCTCGAAGCGGTGATGCATGGACTTCAAAGGCTCTGACACCATCCCCGGCCCACGGACCGAGGATCATCTGCCGCACACGGCGCAGGCCGCGGTGAAGATCGTGATCGTGGGCGGCTTCGGAGTCGGCAAGACGACCATGGTCGGCTCGGTCAGCGAGATCAGGCCGCTGACCACCGAGGAGACCATGACGGAGGCCGGCGTCGGGGTCGACGACAACTTCGGCTCCCCGACCAAGACGGCCACCACCGTGGCCATGGACTTCGGCCGCATCAGCATCACCGACCAACTGGTGCTCTACCTCTTCGGCACGCCCGGCCAGGAACGCTTCTGGTTCCTGTGGAACGGCCTGTTCGAGGGCGCGCTCGGCGCGGTCGTGCTGATCGACACCCGCCGCCTCGAGGTCAGCTTCGACGTCATAGGGCGGCTCGAGGAACGCGGCGTGCCCTTCGTGGTCGCCGTCAACTCCTTCCCGGACGCGCCCCGTTACCCCGTCGCGGACCTGCGCACCGCGCTCGACCTGCCCGAGGAGATCCCGATCATCGAGTGCGACGCGCGCCGCCGGGCCTCCAGCAAGGACGTCCTGATGACCCTGATGCGCTTCCTGCACTCGCTCGCCATGACCGGCGCCCTCACCTGACCACCGATCCCCTTCGGAGCGACCACCGTGACGCCTGAATCCCACTCCCTGACCGGTACCGACCCCTCGCTCGGCCCGCCGCCCGGCTGCCCCGCCCACGGCAAGGGCCCCGGGGGCCTGCACCGGCTCTACGGCCCCGAGGCCGAGGACCTCGCCTCCCTGTACGAGCAACTCCGCGAAGAGCACGGCCCGGTGGCGCCCGCGCTGATCCACGACGACGTGCCGGTGTGGGTGGTGCTCGGCCACACCGAGAACCTGCACATGGTGCGCTCGCCCTCGCAGTTCTGCCGGGACAGTCGCATCTGGAACCCGCTGAACGAGGGCATGGTCAAGCCCGACCACCCGCTGATGCCGCACATCGCCTGGCAGCCGATCTGCGCCCACGCCGAGGGCGACGAACACCTGCGGCTGCGCGCGGCCGTCACCGGCGCCATGTCGACCATCGACCACCGGGGCCTGCGCCGCCACATCAAGCGGCACACCCAGCGCCTGGTCAACCGGTTCTGCGAGGAGGGCTACGCCGACCTGGTCGGGCAGTTCAACGAGCACCTGCCGATGGGCGTGCTGTGCGAGATCCTCGGCATGCCGGAGGAGTACAACGACCGGCTGGTGGCGGCGGCGCGCGACGCGCTCAAGGGCAGCGAGACCGCCATCGCCAGCCACACGTACATCATGGAGGCGCTGACCCGGCTCACCGCCAACCGCCGGGCCCGGCCCGAGGACGACTTCACCAGCCACCTCGTCACCCACCCGGCGGGCCTGACCGACGACGAGGTCCGCGAGCACCTGCGCCTCGTCCTGTTCGCCGCCTACGAGTCCACCGTCAACCTGCTGTCCAACGTGCTGCGCATGATCCTCACCGACCCGCGCTTCCGCGCCCAGCTCAACGGCGGCCAGATGACCGTGCCCGAGGCGGTCGAGCAGTCCCTGTGGGACGAACCGCCGTTCAGCACGATCTTCGGCTACTTCGCCAAGCAGGACACGGAGTTGGGCGGCCAGTACATCCGCAGGGGCGACGGACTGCTGCTCGGCATCGCGCCCGGCAACGTCGACCCGCGGGTGCGTCCCGACCTCGCCGCGAACATGCAGGGCAACCGGTCCCACCTCTCCTTCAGCGGCGGCCCGCACGAGTGCCCCGGTCAGGACATCGGCCGTGCCATCGCCGACACCGGCGTCGACGCGCTGCTCATGCGCCTGCCCGACGTCCAACTGGACTGCGACGAGGACGAGCTGGAGTGGCGGCAGTCGATCTCCAACCGACACCTGGTGCAACTGCCGGTCACCTTCGAACCGAAGCCGCCGCAGGAGGTCATGTCCGCGCCCGACCGGATCCCCACACCACCACGCCGCACCGACTGGCAGATCGGCACCACCCGCCCCGCCCCGACCCCAGCGACCGCCCAGCCCGTCGCGCCCCCTGCACCCGACCTCCTGGCCGCCGGGGAACCTCCCCGCCCGACGGGCGCCTGGCACCGCTTCCTGCGCTGGTGGCGGGGCTACTGAGCGGCCCAGTCGCCGGGTGCCGACCAGGCCTGCAGTAGCCGCGTGCTGTGGAAGCGGTGTTCCGTCCCCGTGATCGGGTCGGTGAACTCCAGGATGCGCGCCAGCAGTTGGAGGGGGCGTCGGAAGGCGCCGGTCGGTTCGGGGGCGGTGACGACGGGGTACAGCGGGTCGCCGAGGATGGGTATGCCCAGCGCGTTCATGTGCACGCGGAGCTGGTGGGTCTGCCCGGTGCTCGGCAGCAGGCGGTAGCGTGCCAGGCCGTCGGCACGGTGTTCGAGGAGTTCCACACGGCTCACCGCGTTCGGCTCGCCCGCCACCTCGTAGGCGGCCAGCACCCCGCGCTCCTTCACGATCCGGCTGCGCACGGTCCGCGGCAGGGCGAGCCCCGGATCGTACGGGGCCACCGCCTCGTATCCCTTGTTCACCCGCCGGTCGTGGAACAGCGACTGATAGGCGCCGCGCTCCTCGGGCCGCACCGTGAACAGCACCAGCCCTGCGGTGAGCCGGTCGAGGCGGTGCGCGGCGCCCAGCGCCGGCAGGTCCAGTTCCCGGCGCAGCCGGGCCAGCGCGGTCTCGGTGACATGGCTGCCGCGCGGTGTGGTGGCCAGGAAGTGCGGCTTGTCGACGACGACGATGTGCTCGTCCCGGTGCACGACCTCCAGCGGAAACGGCACCGGCACCTCGGCGGGCAGCTCGCGGTGGAACCACACGAACATGCCGGGCTCGTACGCAGCGTCGGCGGCGACGGCCCGCCCGTCGGCTCCCACGAACGCCCCCGCCTCGAACATCCCGTCGACGGCACCGGCCCCCGCCCCGCTGAGCCGCTCCACCAGGTGTTCCCGCACCGTGGCCCACGGCCCCTCGAGGGGCAGCCGTACCCGCACCGGATCGATCCCGTGCCGCTGCGGCAGGGGAGAGGGTGGAGTGCGGGGCCTGCGTCTCATCACGATGAAGGGTACGGCGCCCGGAAAACCGTTGGGGCGAACCGTGGGGCGCTTGGCAGGATGCCGGGCATGCCCTTCACAGCCGACGTCGTCCTGTCCCCGGGGGCCCTCTCGCGCGCCCCGCAGCCCCTCCTTCCCACCGGCGACGGACTGGTCCTGCGCCCCTGGCATGCCGAGGACGCGCCCGCCGTCCACCAGGCGTTCCAGGACCCCCTGATGCACCAGTGGCACATACGGGCCAGCGATTCCGAGGAGGAGGCGGCGGGCTGGGTGGCGGAGTGGGTCAAGGAGTGGAAGGGCGAGCGGACCGCCCAGTGGGCCGTCGCCGACGCGGAGACGGACCGGCTGCTGGGGCGGGTGGCCCTGCTCGACATGAGTCTCGCCGGGGGCGTGGCCAAGGTCGCGTACTGGACCACGGCGCCGGCCCGCGGCCAGGGCGTCGCCGCCCGCGCGACGACCACCCTGACCCGCTGGGCCTTCGACGAGATCGGCTTCCACCGCCTCGAACTCCTGCACGCCACCGCCAACCACGCGTCCTGCCGCGTCGCCACCAAGACCGGCTTCGCTCTGGAGGGCACCAAGCGCAGCGCGGCCCTGCACCAGGACGGCTGGCACGACATGCACCTGCACGCCCGCGTCTGCGACGACTGACGGCCCTAGACCGCCGCTTCCTGAACCGCCGCCTCCGGTACCGGGACCCGGGTCAGCGCCTGCTTGCGGTAGGCCCGGTAGGCGGCGCCGGCCAGCACGGTGGCGGCGAGGAAGAGCACCGTGAACCACTGGAAGTACCAGTGCCCGCCCGCCGGGTCGTACACCGCGGCCCGCGGCCAGGCGAGGTTGACGGTCATCAGGAGGCCGTAGAGCAGGGCGAGAGCGTTGACCGGGATGCCCCAGCGGCCGAGGGAGAAGAGCTTCCCGCCCGCCTCGTCGGTGCCGTGCGAGCTGAACTCGCCGCGAATGCGGCGCACCAGCAGCGGGCCGGTGACCATCGCGTACGCCAGGTACAGCATCACGATGCAGGTGGTGCCGATGGCGAGGAAGGCGTCCGGGGAGACGAAGTTCAGCAGGAGCAGAGCCGCCGCCAGCACACCGACGACCACGGCCGGGGCACTCGGCATGCCCGTGCGCGGGTTGACGTGTGCGAGGCGCCGGGAGAACGGGAGCTGGCCGTCGCGGGCCATGGAGAACAGCATCCGGCAGGCCGCCGTCTGGATCGCCAGGGTCGCCACCGCGATGGCCACCACCACGTCGGCCAGCAGCACCTTGCCGACCCCGTCACCGAGGCGGCTGGTCAGGACGTAGCTCAGGCCGTCGACGCCCAGGTGCCCGTCGGTCAGGCTGGGCGCGGCGAGCAGACCGCCGAGGATGACGAGGCCGCCGAGCAGCCCCGCGGCGCCGAGCGCGGTGAGGATCGTGCGGGGTGCCGTACGCCTCGGGTTGTGCGTCTCCTCGCTCATCTCGCCCGCGCTGTCGAAGCCGATCATCACGTACGCCGCGGTGAACGAGCCGATCAGCAGCGCACCCAGCAGGCCGGAGCCGGCCGCGCCCTCGGTGTGGAAGGTGATGCCCGGTGAGCGCTTGGAGTGGGTGAGCAGGAGGACGACGATCAGGATCGCGCCGATGATCTCGGCGGTCACGCCGACCCGGTTGATCACGGACATCACCCGGTTGTCCACGATGTTCACGAGCGTGGTGAGCACGAGCAGGATCACCCCGAGCACCGCCGCGTTCGCCGCGCCGTCCGTCGAGGTCACCGCCGCATCGGTGCCCACCAGTTGGAAGCCCGACCAGATCGCCGGGAGCACCATCTGCAGGGCCAGCGCCGCCGCGGCGACCACCACGATCTGCCCGATCACCATGATCCAGCCGGCGAACCAGCCGAAGGTGAGGTTCGACAGGCGCGAGGACCACTGGTAGATCGCGCCCGAGATCGGATAACGCGCCGCCAGTTCCGCGAAGCACGCGGCCACCAGCAGCTGCCCGACCAGCACCGCCGGCCAGGTCCAGAAGAAGACGGGGCCGCCGAAGGCGTACCCGAAGGCGAAGAACTGGAAGACCGTCGTCAGGACGGAGATGAAGGAGAACCCGGCCGCGAAGGAGGCGTACCGGCCCAGGCTGCGGTGCAGTTCCTGTCGGTAGCCGAACTCGGCGAGGGATTGGTCGGTTGACGGCACGGCGGCACCTGCCTTGGGCGCGGTCCTGCGAACTGATTCCTGTCAGGCGACAGAAATTAGGGACGGGCTGTTTCCGCCGCATGACGCCGTCGTGTCCAGGGCGGGCCCAAGTCCTCACGCCCTTGCTATGCACATCGATACGCGATACATCGTGTGTGTTGACGAGCGCGAAGGGTCGCGATATATTCGTGCACGGATATTCGGAGACGAGGTGATGGTCATGGCGATGAAGCGCCGCAAGCTCGGCAACCCGCTGGCGCTGGCCGTGCTGGTCACCCTCTGGCAGAAGCCGATGCACCCGTACGAGATCGCCCAGACCCTGCGCAGTCAGGGCAAGGACGCCACCACGAAGATCAAGTACGGCTCCCTCTACACGGTCGTGCAGAACCTCCAGAAGCACGGCTTCGTCGAGGTCGCCGAGGTCGAGCGGGCGGGCAACCGGCCCGAGCGCACCGTCTACGGGCTGACCGACGCGGGCCGGGAGGAGGCGGCGGACTGGCTGTCCGACCTGCTGGCCGTCCCGGTGAAGGAGTTCCCGATCTTCGAGACCGCGCTGTCCTTCCTCGCGGTGCTGCCCCCCGACGACGTGGTGCGGCTCCTCAGGGAGCGGCTGCAGAGCCTCGAGGTGGAGGTGGTGAGCGGGCGGGCGGCGCTGGAGAAGCTGTACGAGACGCTCCCGAGGCTCTTCCTCGTGGAGGCCGAGTACCAGGTGCACATGGTCGAGGCGCAGGCGGAATGGATCCGCGGTTTCCTTCAGGAGATCGAGTCGGGCTCACTGCCGGGCGTCGACGTGTGGCGCCGCTTCCACGAAACGGGGGAGCTGCCACCGGAGTTCACGTAACACCCCAGCACAGGAGAGGACCCCGGCAGCGCTGTTGCAGCAGCTCCGCCGGGGTCACGAACCCCGAACCGACTCCGCCGTGCGGCAGGCCAGGCGATCGAGGTGCGGCACACCCAGGATAGCCCGGCGCTGCTCACGCGGATCAGTTGTCATCTGTCATCCGCTCACTGAGGAGAGCAGTCGTCATGAGCAGTACCCGTAGTGGTACCCCGAGCAGTACCCGTGCGCCCGCGGTCGAGGCGCGTCAGCTGGTCAAGACCTATCCCGGCGAGGTCACCGCCCTCAGCGGCATGGACATCACCGTCGAACAGGGCACCGTCTTCGGCCTCCTCGGCCCGAACGGCGCCGGCAAGTCCACCACCGTCAAGATCCTCACCACCCTCGCCCAGCCCGACTCGGGCGCGGCGACCGTCGCCGGCCATGACGTGCTGCGCCACCCCGACCGGGTGCGCCGCGCCATCGGCGTGGTCGCGCAGGGCTCCGGCGCCGACCCGGTGGCCACCGGCCGGGAGAACCTCCAACTCCAGGGCAGGCTCTACGGGTTGCGGGGCGCCGCCCTCGACACGCGGGTGGACGAGCTGCTGGACCGCTTCAGCCTCGCCGACGCCGCGCGGCGCCCGGTCAAGGGCTACTCCGGCGGTATGCGGCGCCGCCTCGACGTCGCCCTCGGCCTGGTGCACCGGCCCGAGGTCCTCTTCCTCGACGAGCCCACCACCGGCCTCGACCCCGAGGCCCGCACCGCGATGTGGGACGAGATCGACCGGCTGGCGGGAGAGGAGGGGCTGACGATCCTGCTCACCACGCACTACCTGGACGAGGCCGACCGGCTCGCCGAGCGCGTCGCGATCGTCGACCGCGGGCGCGTCGTCGTCGAGGGCACCCCCGACTCCCTCAAGGGTGAACTGCGGGGGGACGCCGTCCACTTGCAGCTGCGCGAGGCGGTCGGGGAAGCCGGTCGCACGCTCCTCGACGGCGCCCTGCACGGGCTGCCCGGCGTGCACGAGGTCCTCGTCGAGGGCCGCCGCATCAGCGTCCGCGCCGACGACGGAGCGGCCGCCGTACCCGCGCTGCTCGCCGCGCTGGAGCGGGCCGGTGTCACCGTCGCCGCCGCCACCGTGGCCCGGCCCTCCCTCGACGACGTGTACCTCCGTTACGCCGGCCGCCGTTTCTCCGAGGCCGGCGCCGAAGCCACCGACAACCTCGTCCTCACCGGAGGTGCGCGATGAGCACGGCCGTCTCCCAGACCTGGTACATGACGCAGCGCCAGCTCATGGTGTTCACCCGGCAGCCCGCCTACGCGATCATCACGCTGATCCAGCCGGTGATCTGGCTGTTCCTCTTCGGCGGCCTCTTCAAGAAGGTCGTCGAGCTGGGCGGCTTCGGCACCACCACCTACCTCGACTACCTCGTCCCGGGCGTGGTCGTGATGAGCGCCCTCAGCTCCAACATGTGGGCCGGCATGGGCACCTTGGAGGAGATCCAGCGCGGCACCCTCAACCGCTTCCTGACCACACCGGTCAGCCGGGCCGCGCTGATGAACGGCAACGTCGTCAACAACGGGCTGGTCACCGCGTTCCAGTCGGTCGTCATCGTGCTGCTCGCGCTGGCCGGCGGCGCCGACTACCCGGGCGGGGTGGGCGGCGTGGCGGTTCTGGTCCTCGCCTCCGTGCTGCTCGGCACCGTCTTCGGGGCGCTGTCCAACGCGCTCGGCATGCTGGTGCGGGAGCGGGAATCGATCATCGGCATCAACACCTTCCTGCTGCTGCCGCTGACGTTCCTGTCGAGCGCCTTCATGGCGCCCTCCCAGATGCCCGCCTGGATGCGGTACGTCGCCGACTTCAACCCGCTCAACTGGGCGATGGTGGCAGGCCGTTCCGCCCTCTCGGCGCAGCCCGACTGGGGTGCGGTGCTCAGCCGCGGCGGGGGACTGCTGGCGCTGGCGGTGGTGGCCGTGTGGCTGTCGATCCGGACGTTCCGGTCGTACCAGCGCTCGGTGTGACCCGAAGGGGCGGCACGCGGCACAGGTGCCGCCCCCCAAGACGTTTCACGCGGCCGGCGCCGCGCCCTCCTGCTCCGCCTCGATGCGGGCGTTCCACTCGCGCTTGGAGGCCTGCCAGCCGTCCTCGTTGTGACCCAGGCGCCAGTAACCGGAGATCGACAGGTCCTCGCGCGGGATCTGCAGTTCGACCCGCAGCAACTGCCGCAGCTCCTTCACGAAGTGCGCCTCGCCGTGCACGAACGCGTGCGGCCGGCCCGCCGGGAACTCCAGCGCGCTCACGGCCTCACAGAGCAGCTCGCCGACCGGCCGGTCGCCGCGGTGCAGCCAGACCACCTCCACGTCGGAGTCGATCTTCTGCTCCTCCTCGGGGCCGGCGACCTCCACGAAGGCATGGGCGGTGACGCCGTCCGGCAGCGACTCCAGGGCACGGGCGATCGCCGGCAGCGCGCTCTCGTCGCCGACGAGCAGATGCCAGTCGGCGCTCACGTCCGGGGCGTACGCGCCGCCGGGGCCCATGAAGCGGACGGTCTCGCCCGGCTGGACGCGCATCGCCCAGGGACCGGCCAGGCCCTCGTCGCCGTGGATGACGAAGTCCAGCGTCAGCTCGTTGGCCTCCGGGTCGAAGGCCCGCACGGTGTACGTCCGCGTCACCGGCCACTGCTCGCGCGGCAGTTCCTCGCGCAGGCGCTCCAGGTCGAACGGCTCGGGATAGGTCACGCCCTCGGCCGGCGGGAACAGCAGCTTCACATAGTGGTCGGTGCAGGTGTCGGCTGCGAAACCGGCCAGCCCCTCGCCACCGAGGACCACGCGCTGCATGTGCGGGGTCAGCCGTTCTGTGCGGACGACCTGCGCGGTATGGGGCTTCCGCGGCCTCCGAGCCGGACGTTCTGCCATGACGGCCTCCCATGCGTATCTGCTTAGGCTTACCTAAGTTAGCACCCCTGTCCCTCGTCGCACGTTAATGAGAGTCTCAAATACCTGAGCGAGCAGCCTGTTCACGCGTCGAGAGTGGCCAGCAGGCGCCGAAGTGACCCGCCAAGCCCCCACCGCACCGCCAGTTCCTCCAGTGCCGCCGGGTCGCGCGGGGCGCGCGGCAGCGCCGTGTCGACGTCCGGCAGCGGCACGTCGTCGGCGACCTTGACGACCGTCGGGGCGACGGCGACGTACGGCCGGGCCTCATCGAGCCGCTTGCGCTGCGACGGCGTGAGCTTCGCCCTCGGGTCGTCGACCGCCGCCATGATGCCGGCCAGGTCCCCGAACTCGGCGAGCAATTTCGCGGCCGTCTTCTCACCGATGCCCGGCACGCCCGGCAGCCCGTCGCTCGGGTCGCCGCGCAGCAGCGCCAGATCCGCGTACCCCGGCCCGTCCACCCCATACTTCTCGCGCAGCCACGCCTCGTCGGTCAGCTGCAGCGTGCCCACGCCCTTGAGCGGGTACAGCACCCGCACCCCTCGCGCGTCGTCCACGAGCTGGTACAGGTCCCGGTCGCCGGTGACGATGTCGACGGGGCCCTTCGCCCGCGCCGTGAACGTGCCGATCACGTCGTCCGCCTCGTACGGCTCCACGCCCACGCGGGCGATACCGAGCGCGTCCAGGACCGCCTCGATGACCGGCACCTGCGGCGACAACGTGTCCGGCACCTCCTCCTCGTCCGGGCCCGCCGCGTGCTCCTCGGCGACGCGGTGCGCCTTGTAGGACGGGATGAGCTCGACCCGCCACGCCGGGCGCCAGTCGGCGTCCATGCAGGCCACCAGGTGGTCGGGACGGTGGTCCTTGACCAGGCGGTCGATGAACTCCAGCAGCCCGCGCACGGCGTTCACCGGCGTCCCGTCCGGGGCCTTCACGGACTCCGGGACGCCGAAGTAGGCGCGGAAGTAGAGCGAGGCGGTGTCGAGAAGCATCAGTCGTCCGGTCACGCTCGCATCATGCCGCACGGGACCGACAGTCACCCGCCGGCGAGCAGCCAACGCCAGCGAGGACGCTCGGTGACCAGCGCGGTCGCCGCCAGGAGCGTCACCGGGACGGCCGCCCACACCGGCCACAGCCACCACGCCGACGCCACGGCCGAGCCCAGCTCCAGCAGCACGAACACGATCGTCACCCAGCCGGGCACCGCCACGATCACCTTGTCCTTGTCGCCCGGCGTCGCGAAGACCGCCGGCAGGCCGATCAGCACCACCAGCGAGAGCAGCGAGAGCAGCCAGGAGTGCGACCACAGCGCCCAGGGCGTCGCGACCCAGGCCACGAGCTCCGTCGCGAAGCGCACCGCGGACGGGACGGTGTCGTCCGGTCGTTCCACAGTCGTCCCCCCAAGACCGATGTGAAGCATCGGCGGTGATCCTACGCACCCGCTGTGAACCGGGCCACCATCGCGTTTGACCTGGTCGCGCGAGGGCAGGCGCCGCCTCCCCTGCCCCGACGAGAGGTACGCGTGCGTGTCTTCCAGGCTTGAGGCCGAGCAGCTCTACAAGGTGTTCGGCAGACGACCAGACCACACGGTGGAACGGCTGCGCAAAGGCGCCGACCGCGAGGAACTCCGGGCCGAGGGCACCACCGCCGCCGTCATCGACGCCTCCTTCACCGTGGAGCCGGGCCAGATCTTCGTGGTCATGGGCCTGTCCGGCTCGGGCAAGTCCACCCTGCTGCGGATGCTCAACGGCCTGCTGGAGCCGACCGCCGGACACGTCCGCTTCGACGGGCAGGACCTGACCGCGCTCGGCGCCCGGGAACTGCGCGAGGTCCGCGCACGGAAGATCAGCATGGTCTTCCAGCACTTCGCGCTCTTCCCGCACCGCAGCGTGCTGGAGAACGCCGCCTACGGCCTGGCCGTGCAGGGCGTGCCCCGCGCCGAGCGCGAGCGGCGCGCCGGCGAGGCGCTGGCCCTGTGCGGACTGGCCGGCTGGGAGAAGTCCTGGCCGGACGAGCTCTCCGGCGGCATGCAGCAGCGCGTCGGCCTCGCCCGTGCCCTCGCGACCGACGCCGACCTGCTGCTGATGGACGAGTCCTTCAGCGCCCTCGACCCGCTGATCCGCCGGGACATGCAGGACCAACTGCTCCAGCTGCAGCACACCCTGAAGAAGACCATCGTCTTCATCACCCACGACCTCAACGAGGCGATGCGCCTCGGTGACCGCATCGCAGTGATGCGCGACGGCCGCATCGTGCAGACCGGCACCGCCGAGGACATCCTCGTCCGGCCCGCCGACGACTACGTCGCCTCCTTCACCAAGGACGTCGACCGCTCCCGCGTGCTGACCGCCTCGGCCGTCATGGACACCGACGTGCGCGGCGACGAGGCCGACTGCGGCTGCGAGAGCGGCTGCACCACCGCCAGCCCCGACACGCCGTTCACCGAACTGTGCGCGATCAGCGCCCGCTTGACGCACCCCGTCGCTGTCCTCGACGACCACCGCAAGGTCGTCGGAGTGGTCCCGCAACGGCGCCTGGTCGGCTTCCTCGGGGAGAGGGACGGTCTCGGCGACAAGGAGGTCGCCCGTGCCTAGGATCCCGCTCGGCGACTGGGTCAACTCCACGGTCGACTGGCTGCTGGGCCACGCGTCGTGGCTCTTCGACTTCCTCAAGGCCGTCTTCACGGGCACCTACGACGCCATCGACGCCGTCCTGCAGGCCCCCGAACCGCTGCTCCTCGCCGGCATCCTCGCCGTGCTCGCGTTCTGGCTGCGCGGCACGCTCGCCGGTGTCCTCACCTTCCTGGGATTCGCGTTCATCGACTCCCTGGGACTGTGGGGCGACGCGATGGTGACCCTGTCGCTGGTCCTCGTCGCCACGATCATCGCGCTGGTCGTCTCCGTGCCCGTCGGCATCTGGGCCGCCCGCTCCGACCGGGTCAGCGGCCTGGTCCGGCCGGTCCTGGACTTCATGCAGACGCTGCCCGCGATGATCTACCTCATCCCGGCGATCCTCTTCTTCGGCACCGGCGCCTCCGCCGGCATCGTCGCCACCCTGATCTTCGCGCTCGCCCCCGGCGTCCGGATGACCGAACTGGGCATCCGCCAGGTCGACAGGGAACTGGTGGAGGCGGCCGAGGCGTTCGGCACCACCCCCCGCGACACCCTGTTGCGCGTCCAGCTGCCGCTCGCGCTGCCGACCGTCATGGCCGGCGTCAACCAGGTGATCATGCTCGGCCTGTCCATGGCCGCGATCGCCGGCATGGTCGGCACCGGCGGCCTCGGCGGCGACGTCAACGAGGCCATCGGTCAGCTCGACGTCGGCCTCGGCTCGGAGGCGGGCGTCGCCATCGTCATCCTCGCGATCTACCTCGACCGCATGACCGGCGCACTGGGCACCCAGGTCTCCCCGCTCGGCCGCCGCGCCGCCGCCAAGGCCCGCGCCGCACGGGGCCCGAGGATCTGGTCGTACCGGCCCAGCCCGCAGATCGCCGTGGTCGGTGTCGTCGTCCTCGCGCTGGTCGCGGGCGGCATGGGCGTCTTCGGAGGAAACGGCGGCGGCTCCACCGCGGTCGCCGACGGCAAGGACGTCGGCCAGGGCAAGAAGATCAGCATCGGCTACATCCCGTGGGACGAGGGCGTCGCCTCCACCTACCTGTGGAAGGAGATCCTCGAGCAACGCGGCTTCCAGGTGGACGCCAAGCAGTTCGAGGCCGGCCCGCTCTACACCTCCCTGGCCGCGGGCGACGTCGACTTCCAGACCGACGCCTGGCTCCCCACCACCCACGAGCAGTACTGGAAGAAGTACGGCGGCAGCCTCGACGACCTCGGCGCCTGGTACGCACGGACCTCGCTGGAGCTGAGCGTGCCGTCGTACATGAAGGGCATCGACTCCCTCGCCGACCTCAAGGGCAGGGCGTCCACCTTCGGCGGGAGGATCACCGGCATCGAGTCCAGCGCCGGGGAGACGGCGCTGCTCAAGAACAAGGTGCTGGGGGCGTACGGCCTGGACAAGGAGTACCGCGTCGTCGACAGCTCCACGCCCGCGATGCTGGCCGAACTGAAGCGGGCGTACAGCCACAAGCAGCCGATCGTGGTCACTCTCTGGTCGCCGCACTGGGCGTACAGCGACTACCGGCTGAAGAAGCTCAAGGACCCCAAGGGCGCCTGGGGCACGGGCGACGGCGTGCACACGGTCGCCCGCAAGGGCTTCGCGGGCGACCATCCCGAGGTCGCCAAGTGGCTGAAGGACTTCCGGCTGAGCGAGCAGCAGCTCACCGGCCTCGAGGCCGAGATCAACAAGGCGGGCAAGGGCAGACAGCAGGACGCCGTGCGCGCCTGGCTGAAGCAGAACCCGGGCCTCGTCGACAAGCTGGCCCCCGTGCCGAGCACCCAGGCCGCCGCCGAGACCAAGAGGCCCGTCAACGTGGCCTGGTTCCCGTGGGACGAGGACATCGCCGTCACGTACCTGTGGAAGAACGTCCTCGAACGGCGCGGCTACCGGCTCGACCTCAAGCAGATGGACGTGGGCCCCGTCTACACCGGCCTCGCCTCCGGCGATCTCGACGTCAACTTCGACGCCTGGTTGCCGTACGCGCAGAAGAACTACTGGGACAAGAGCAAGGACAGACTCAAGGACCTCGGCACCTGGTACCGGCCGACCTCGCTGGAGGTCGCCGTGCCCTCCTACGTCAAGGGTGTCAGGTCCTACGAGGACCTGAAGGGGAAGGCGGGCACCTTCGGCGGAAAGATCATCGGGATTGAGCCGGGCACCGGCGAGATGAACCTCCTCAAGACCAAGGTGCTGCCGGGCTACGGCCTGGACAAGGAGTACCAGGTCGTCGACGGCTCCACCCCGGCCATGCTCGCCGAGCTGAAGCGGGCCTACGCGAAGAAGCAGCCGGTCGCCGTCGTCCTGTGGTCGCCGCACTGGGCCTACAGCCGGTACGACCTGACCAAGCTGAAGGACGACAAGAAGCTCTTCGGTGAGGGCAACACGATCCGGACGATCACTAACGACAGGTTCCCCGAGCGGTATCCGCAGCTCACCAGGTGGATCAAGGGGTTCCACATGAGCGAGGGCGAGCTCGGCAGCCTGGAGGCCGAGATCAACCAGTACGGCAAGGGCCACGAGGAGCAGGCGGTGGCCGCCTGGCTGAAGGCCCACCCGGACATGGTCGCCCGGATGACCCCGCAATAAAGGCCTCCGCACACGAAAAGGATCCAGCCAACCACATAGCGCTACGCCCTCACCCAAGCCCGGGCGTGGCGCGGGCTCCGAGCACCGCCGCGGTCGGGCCCCACCGCCGGGCGCCCCGGACTTCACGGGGCGCCCGGCGGCGCTGTCGAAACGGCCGCCCGCCGCCGGACCGGTCCCAACTCCGCGCCCCGACGCGGAACTTCACCCCCACCCGGACAACGCCTGATCACATGCCTGATCGCCGCCCGAAAACGTCACTGCGACCGGGAACACGGGCGGCTGCGCACGCATTGGAACGAGAGGAGGGACTCTCGTGCTGAGCGAGGGCCGGCCTGACGCCGTGCGGTCGCCCCCGTCACCGGACGCGACGGATGGCGACAGGCCGCGGCCGGCCGGACCTCGCCCCTCCGTCGCGTCCGCCGGACAGCCGTTCGGCCCCGTCGGCCAGCGTCTTCGTCCCGAAGGAGGAATCCGCCCCCGGTGAGCGAGAGGAACTGGTCTACTGGCGAGAGTTGGCGGATTGACCCCACACGCTGTTTACGGGTGTGTGACGGGCGCATGAAACGGTTTGCCGAACCTGCGTAGGGTGCAGAGAACTCCTCAGGCAACACCGACGAGCGAAGGAGGGAGCCGGAGCGATGGGCGACCACAAAGAACAGCCCCTACGAGTCGGCGCGGCCGTGCGCCGTCGCCGCCGTGCGCTGCAGCTCACCCTCGCCGTCGTGGCCGAGCGCAGCGGCCTGTCCGTCCCCTTCCTGAGCCAGGTCGAGAACGACAGGGCGCGCCCCAGCCGGACGTCCCTGGAGAAGGTCGCCGACGCGCTGCGGACGACGGCCGTCGAACTCCTCGCGGCAGCCGACCCGGCGTGCAGCGTCGACGTCGTACGGGCCGAGGGCACCGAACCCCTGCCGGCACCCCGGATGCGGTCCCTGGTGCGAGGGCACCACCAGATGCACGCCTCCGAGTTCACCGGCGACCATGACCCGGGCCGTGAATTCCAGTACCGCAACGACCAGTTGATGTACGTCGCCGACGGCGCCGTGGAGATCGAGGCGGAGGGCCGCGCCTACCGGCTGGGCCGGGGCGACACCCTGTACCTCACGGGCGGGGTGCGCCACCGCTGGCGGGCGACCGTGTCCGACACCCGTGTGATCGTCGTCGCGGTGGCCGAGCACATCGAGGCGGTCCGGGACCGGTCGCGCTAGTGCTCCCACGGATCGTCTCGCTCGTCCCCTCGCTGACCGAAGCGGTGGCGGTGTCCGCTCCGGGCGCCCTGGTCGGCGTCACCGACTGGTGCTCGCACCCCGCCGGCCTGGACGTCGCCCGCGTCGGTGGCACAAAGAACCCGAAGTTGGACCGCGTTCTCGCCCTCGCGCCCGACCTGGTGATCGCCAACGAGGAGGAGAACCGCGAGCCCGACCTGACCGCCCTGCGCGAGGCGGGCGTCGAAGTCCTGGTGACCGAGGTGCGGGACGTGCCGCAGGCCTTCCGGGAACTGGCCCGAGTGGTGGAGGCGTGCGGTGCGTCCTCCCGGTCGAGCTGGCTGGCCCGGGCCGAGGACGCCTGGTCGTCGCTGCCGGCACCGCGGGAGCGGAGGACGGCGGTCGTACCGGTCTGGCGCCGCCCCTGGATGGTGCTGGGCCGGGACACCTTCGCGGGGGACGTCCTGGCCCGCCTCGGCGTCGACCATCTGTACACGGACCACGGGGAGCGGTATCCGCGCGTCCCGCTCGACGAGCTGCGGGCGGCCGCCCCCGACCTCGTCGTCCTCCCCGACGAGCCCTACCGCTTCACCGCCGACGACGGCCCCGAGGCCTTCCCCGGACTGCCCTGCGCGCTGGTCAGCGGACGCCATCTGACCTGGTATGGGCCGTCGTTGGCCGAGGCGCCGTGGGTGCTGGGGGAGGCCTTGCGGGCGGCTGGTCGCTGAGCGGGCGGTATGTCCCTGTCAGGGCATAAGCTGGGATTATGGGTGAGGTGGAGCAGCGGGCGTCGGCGGGGGCGAGCAGCGGGTCGCTGGCCCATCGGGTGCCCGATCTCGGGGCGCTGGAGCTGTTGCTGGCCGTGGCGCGGCTCGGGAGTCTGGGGGCGGCCGCGCGAGAGGTGGGGATCACCCAGCCGGCGGCCAGCAGCCGGATCCGGTCCATGGAGCGGCAGCTCGGGGTGGCCCTGGTGGACCGGTCGCCACGCGGGTCGCGGCTGACCGACGCCGGTGCGCTGGTGACCGACTGGGCGCGGCGGATCGTGGACGCGGCGGAGGCCTTCGACGCGGGTGCCCAGGCCCTGCGGGACCGCCGGGACTCACGGCTGCGGGTGGCGGCGAGCATGACGATCGCGGAGTACCTGTTGCCGGGGTGGCTGCTCGCCCTGCGGGCGGGGCGGCCGGACACCGCGGTGTCGCTGCTGGCGGGGAACTCCGCGGCGGTGGCGGAGCGGTTGCTGGCGGGGGAGGCGGATCTGGGGTTCGTGGAGGGGGTGAGTGTGCCGGCCGGGCTGGACTCGGCGGTCGTCGCCCATGACCGGCTGATCGTGGTCACGGCGCCCGGGCACCCGTGGGCGCGGCGGGGGCGCGCGGTGGCGGCCGACGAACTGGCCCGGACCCCGTTGATCCTGCGGGAGAAGGGGTCGGGGACCCGGCAGGTGCTGGACGCCGCGCTGGGCGGGCTGGCTCGGCCGCTGATCGAGCTGTCCTCGACGACGGCGGTGAAGGCGGCCGCGGTGAGTGGGGCGGGGCCGGCGGTGCTGAGTGAGCTTGCCGTGGGGGAGGAGTTGGGGATGCGGCGGTTGGTGCGGGTGCCGGTGGAGGGGGTCGGGTTGGGGCGGGAGTTGCGGGCGGTGTGGCCTACCGGGCATCGGCCTGCCGGGCCGGCGCGGGATCTGTTGTCGCTGACCCGGGGGTAGGTTTTTCGCCCCCGCCGCCCCTACCCGTCCCGTCACCAGGGGCTGCTGCCCCTTCGGCCCGCCCGGGGCTTCGCCCCGGACCCCGATCGGCCCGAAGGGCCTCGTCCTCAGACTCCCCCAGAGGGGGGACCCCCAGACGGGCTGGATACACCGGCAGCTGCTTGGACCAAGGCCTGCATGACCCGTAGGTCCTCGCCCATCTCCGGGTGCCACTGCACGCCCAGGGCCCAGGGCGCCTCGGTCGGGAGTTCCACGGCCTCCACCGTGCCGTCCTCCGCGTAGGCCGAGGGGAGCAGGCCGGTGCCCAGGCGGTCGACGGACTGGTGATGGTAGGTCGGTACGGAGGTTTCCTCGGGGGCCACCTCGGCGTACCGGGTGCCCGGGACCGGCTTCACCGGATGGTGGCCGAAGGCTCCGGGTACCTGTGCGTGGCCCTCGATGTGCTGGACCAGCGTGCCGCCCAGGGTGACGTTCAGGAGTTGCATGCCCCGGCAGATGCCGAGCAGGGGGACACGGGCGGCCAGGGCGGCGTCGATCAGCGCCAGCTCCCAGGCGTCCCGGGCACGGGCGGGCGGGCCGGTGCGGGGGTGCGGCTCGGCGCCGTAGCGGGCCGGCTCGACGTCGGGGCCGCCGGCGATCACCAGGCCGTCGAGACGTGCGACGGTCGCCGCCGCCTGTGCGGGATCGTCCGGCGGCAGCATGGCGGCGAGGCCGCCGGCCCGCTGGACCAGGCGCGGATAGCCCGCCGGCAGCAGCGCGGCCTCCAGCTCCCAGACCCCCCAGCGCGCCCCGGCCTCCAGGTACGTGCTGATGCCGATCAGCGGTCTGGCTGTCATGCGACCTCCCACCCGGAGTAAATGGATCCCGTGCATACCTTTGCCGAAGGGGGGCGTGCAGGGCAAGGTCAGGTCAGGAAGCCTCTGAGCAGCGCCGCCGTGCCCGCGCAGTGCTCGCGCATCATCTCCCGTGCTCCGTCCGCGTCGCCGTCCAGGACCGCCTCCACCAGGGCGATGTGCTGGCGCTGCGAGTGCTCGAGGTTGCGGACCAGGAGCGGGATGCAGTCGAGCAGGTCGTTCACCGTGGCCCGCACCGCCGCGTACTGGGCGGTGAGGGTGGGGGAGCCGCACAGTTCGGCCAGGGTGAGGTGCAGCAGCGTGTCCAGGCGGCGGTAGTCGGCGAGCGGCGCGTCGTGCGTGCGGGCCAGCGCCTCGCGCAGCCGGTCCGCCTGCTCGTCGGACAGGCCGTGCGCCGCGCACAGGCCCGCCGCGCCCACCTCCAGGACCTCCCGGAAGCGCAGGACGTCCTCGATGTCGACCTCGGTGCTGCGCCGCCGCAGCTCGTCCTCGCCGCCCGCGTCCGGGCGGGGCAGTACGAAGGTGCCGCCGTAGCGCCCGCGCCGCGACTCCACCAGACCCTGGTCCTGCAGCACCTTCAGCACCTCGCGCAGCGTGACCCGGCTGATCCCCAGGCGTTCCGCCAACTCCCGCTCGGCGGGCAGCCGTTCGCCGCCCGGCACCAGGCCAAGCCGTACCACCTGCAGGATCTGCTCCAGTGCCTCCTCGAAGCCGTTGCCCGCCCGCACCGGCCGCAGCACCGGCGTCAAGCGGTCCTCCAGGCTGCCGTCCTGATCCGGCGACACGCCGCACCCCCTTCCCAAGCAATGGTTCTCCGCAATACCTTATGGCTCCCGGCCCGGTCGGAAAAACGCGCAGCAGCCGAAGGAGCTCTCCCGTGGCAGACCGCACACCCCCGCTCAGCGTCGAGGAGCTGCACGCCCTCGTCGCGAGCGGCGAGATCGACACTGTCGTCCTGGCCTTCCCCGACATGCAAGGGCGCCTCCAGGGCAAGCGGTTCGCCGCCCGCTTCTTCCTCGACGAGGTCCTCCACCACGGCACCGAGGGCTGCAACTACCTCCTCGCCGTCGACACCGAGATGAACACCGTGGACGGGTACGCGATGTCCTCCTGGGACCGCGGCTACGGGGACTTCGCCATGCACCCCGACCTGTCCACCCTGCGCCGTGTGCCCTGGAACTCCGGTACGGCCATGCTCATCGCCGACCTCGCCTGGAACGACGGCTCGCCCGTGGTCGCCGCCCCGCGCCAGATCCTGCGCCGCCAACTGGAGCGGCTGGCCGAGCTCGGCTACACCGCCCAGGTCGGCACCGAGCTGGAGTTCATCGTCTTCAAGGACACCTACGAGCAGGCCTGGGACGCGAACTACCGGGGGCTGACCCCGGCGAACCAGTACAACATCGACTACTCGGTGCTGGGGACCGGGCGGATCGAGCCGCTGCTGCGGCGCATCCGCAACGAGATGGCGGGCGCGGGACTGACCGTCGAGTCCGCCAAGGGCGAATGCAACCCGGGCCAGCACGAGATCGCCTTCCGCTACGACGACGCCCTGCGCACCTGCGACCAGCACGCCATCTACAAGACCGGCACCAAGGAGATCGCCGCCCAGGAGGGCGTGTCGATCACCTTCATGGCCAAGTACAACGAGCGCGAGGGCAACTCCTGCCACATCCACCTGTCCCTGGCGGACGCGGCCGGCAACAACGCGATGGCCGGTCCCGACGGGATGTCCGACGTGATGCGGCACTTCCTCGCCGGACAGCTCGCCGCCCTGCGCGAGTTCTCCCTTCTGTACGCCCCCAACATCAACTCCTACAAGCGGTTCCAGCCGGGCTCCTTCGCCCCGACCGCCGTCGCCTGGGGCCACGACAACCGCACCTGCGCCCTCCGGGTCGTCGGCCACGGCCGTTCCCTGCGCTTCGAGAACCGGCTGCCGGGCGGTGACGTCAACCCGCACCTCGCCGTCGCCGGACTGGTCGCGGCCGGGCTGTACGGCATCGAGCAGAAACTGGAGCTGCCCGAGCCCTGCCCGGGCAACGCCTACACCGCGGAGTTCGAGCACGTTCCGACCACCCTGCGGGAGGCCGCCGAGCTCTGGGAGAACAGCCCGATCGCCCGGGCCGCCTTCGGCGACGAGGTCGTCGCCCACTACCGCAACATGGCCCGCGTCGAGCTGGAGGCCTTCGACGCCGTGGTCACCGACTGGGAGCTGCGCCGCTCCTTCGAACGCCTGTGAGGCCCTTCTTGTCTGCCGAGTACGAACTCGAAGTACTGAACCCCGCGACCGAGGAGGTCATCGCCACCGTCCCGGGGGCCACCGCGGCCGACGTGGACGCGGCCGTCGTACGGGCGACGGCGGCACAGGCGCGGTGGGCCGCGCTCCCGCCCGCCGACCGGGCCCGGCTGTTGCGCCGGTTCGCGGTCACCGTCGACGAACACCTCGAGGAACTGGCCCGGCTGGAGGTCCGCGAGGCCGGTCACACCATCGGCAACGCCCGCTGGGAGGCGGGCAACGTGCGCGATCTGCTGGAGTACGCGGCCGGCGGAGTGGAACGCCTGACGGGCCGGCAGATCCCGGTGGCGGGCGGGCTCGACGTCACCATCCTGGAGCCGCTGGGTGTCGTGGGCGTCATCGCGCCCTGGAACTTCCCGATGCCGATCGCCGCCTGGGGCACCGCCCCGGCGCTGGCGGCCGGCAACGCCGTCCTGCTCAAGCCCGCCGAGACGACCCCGCTGACCGCCCTGCGCCTCGCCGAACTCGCCCTGCAGGCGGGCCTGCCCGAAGGCCTCTTCCAGGTGCTCCCCGGGCACGGACCGGTCGCGGGCGACGCACTCGTCGAGCACCCGGGCGTCGCGAAGATCGTCTTCACCGGGTCGACGGCCGTCGGCAAACAGGTGCTGGCGAAGGGCTCCGCCCTGCTCAAGCGTGTCACCCTCGAACTCGGCGGCAAGAGCCCGAACATCGTCTTCGCCGACGCCGACCTCGCAGCCGCCGTCGACCCCTTCTCCTTCCTCGACAACTCCGGCCAGGACTGCTGCGCCCGCACCCGCATCCTGGTCCAGGAGCCGGTGTACGAGGAGGTGTCCGCCCTCCTCGCCGACGCCCTCGCGGCCGTCGTGGTGGGCGACCCGGCCGACGAGAAGACCCAGATGGGCCCGCTGATCTCGCGCCGGCAACTGGACCGGGTCCGGGGGTACGTCCCCGAGAGCGCCCCCGCCCTGCGCGGCAGCGCGCCCGAGGGCCCCGGCTTCTGGTTCCCGCCGACCGTCCTCACCGGCGAACGGCCCGACTCGGCCGCCGCCCGCGAGGAGATCTTCGGCCCCGTCGCCGTCCTGCTGCCCTTCACCGACGAGCAGGACGCGATCCGCCTCGCCAACGAGACGCCTTACGGCCTCTCCGGCTCCATCTGGACCCGCGACGTCGGCCGCGCCCTGCGCGTCTCGCAGGGCGTCCGGGCCGGCAACCTCTCCGTCAACTCCCACTCCAGCGTGCGCTACTCGACGCCCTTCGGCGGCTTCAAGCAGTCCGGAGTGGGCCGCGAACTGGGCCCCGACGCCCTGACCGCCTTCACCGAAACCAAGAACGTCTTCATCAGCACGGAAGGCCCCGCACAGTGACCTCTCAGGACACCGACATCATCTGCCGTCGGCTCGTCGGCCGCACCGCCGTCATCACCGGAGCCGGCAGCGGCATCGGCCTCGCCACCGCGCGCCGGCTCGCCGCCGAGGGTGCGCACGTCGTCTGCGGCGACGTCGACGAGGGCCGCGGCAAGGCCGCCGCCGACGAGGTCGGCGGGATCTTCGTGAAGGTCGACGTCACCGACCCCGAGCAGGTGGAGGCGCTGTTCAGGACGGCGTACGACACCTACGGCAGCGTCGACATCGCCTTCAACAACGCCGGCATCTCCCCGCCCGACGACGACTCCATCCTGGAGACCGGCCTCGAGGCCTGGAAGCGCGTCCAGGAGGTCAACCTGACCTCCGTCTACCTGTGCTGCAAGGCCGCCATCCCCTACATGCGGCGCCAGGGCAAGGGCTCCATCATCAACACGGCGTCCTTCGTGGCCCGCATGGGCGCGGCGACCTCCCAGATCTCGTACACGGCCTCCAAGGGCGGTGTCCTCGCCATGTCCCGCGAACTCGGCGTGCAGTTCGCCCGCGAGGGCATCCGGGTCAACGCCCTGTGCCCGGGCCCGGTCAACACCCCGCTTCTGCAGGAACTGTTCGCCAAGGACCCCGAGCGCGCCGCGCGCCGCCTCGTCCACATCCCGGTCGGCCGGTTCGCCGAGGCCGAGGAGATCGCCGCCGCCGTGGCCTTCCTGGCCAGCGACGACTCCTCCTTCGTCAACGCCACCGACTTCCTGGTGGACGGCGGGATCTCGGGCGCGTACGTCACGCCCCTCTAGGGGCGAATCGGTACGGTCCACGCGTGGGGCGACAGCTTCTCGCGTGGCCCCTGGCAGCGGCCGCCACCCTGGCGGCCGCCCTCACCGACGCCCCTCTCCCGGGTCAGAGGAAGGTGTGACCCTCCCCGCGGTAGGTGGGCACGGTCGCCGTGACCGCGTCCCCCTCCACGAGATGCAGCACGTCGAAGCGCTCGCACAGCTCGCCGGCCTTGGCGTGCCGGAACCACACTTTGTCGCCGATCAGCAGGTCGTCCGCGGGCGCGCCGAGCAGCGGGGTCTGCACCTCGCCGGCGCCTTCCTGGGGGTCGTAGCGCAGCCCCTCCGGCAGATACGGCACCGGGAGCCGGTCCCGCCCCGGCGCACCGGAAGCGGGGTACCCACCCCCGAGCACCGTCACCACCCCGACGCCCGGCCGCCGTACGACGGGCTGCGCGAACAGTGCCGCCGGACGCCCGCTGAACGAGGTGTAGTTGTCGAACAGCCGCGGCACGTACAGCCCGGACCCGGCGGCGATCTCGGTCACGGCGTCCTCGGCGGCCGTGTGCTGCACACTGCCGGTGCCGCCGCCGTTCACGAACTCCAGATCGGGGACGACCGCCCGCACCGCCCGCACGACCTCGCCGCGTCGCTCGGCGAGTTCCCGGCGGGCGGTGGCCTGCATGAGCCGTACCGCGCGCGAGCGCACCGGGTGGCCCGCGACGGCGTCCCCGACACCGGCGATGTGACCCTCGTAGGCCATGATCCCGACGACCCTGAAGCCGGGCCGGCGGGCCACGGCGCGGGCCATGTCCGCGACCTGGGCGGGCGAGTGCAACGGCGAACGGCGGGCCCCGACCCGTACCCGCCCCCCGAACAGCTTCAGCGCGGTGTCCAACTCCAGGCAGACACGGATGATTTCACGACCGCCGTCGCGGGCCTCGTCGATGAGCCTCAGCTGCGCGGGGTCGTCGACCATCACGGTGACGGCGGCGGCGAGCTTGGGGTCGGCGGCGAGCTCGGCGAAGGCGGCACGGTCGGCGGAGGGATAGGCGAGCAGCACGTCCTCGAACCCGCTGCGTGCCAGCCACAGCGACTCGGCCAGGGTGAAGGACATGATCCCCGCGAACCCGTCCTTAGCCAGCACCCTTTCCAGCAGGGCCCGGCAGCGGACGGACTTGCTCGCCACCCGGACCGGCTTGCCCTGCGCCCGTCGGACGAGGTCATCCGCGTTCGCGTCGAAGGCATCCAGGTCCACGAGGGCGAGGGGGGCGTCGAGGTGGGCGGTGGCCCGGTCGTACCGGGCCCGGTCGGCGGCGCGCGCAGTCATGAACGAAGCCTGCCAGACAGGATTACCGCAGGGTAGGGGGACGTTCCGGGCAGATGCCCCGGGGGCGCGGACTGGTTCCCGTTCCGGGTGGGGCAACCCGTAGAGTGACGCGCACGTACGGAGGTCGGGCGCCCGCCGCGGGATGCCGGTCCGGCCGTACGGGTATGTATGCGTGCCCGGGACGGCCCACCGCTCGTGCCGGGTCCGGCGCCGAGCGGTTGAGCGCGAGGACGACGGCTCGCGTAACAGACGACGGCTTGCGTAACAGTAGACGGCCCGGGCACGAGGAAACGGGGGGTGCATGAGCACGGAAGCCCAGCACGCCTCTTTCCCACACCGGCCGACCACGCCCCCACGTCCGGCAGAGCCCCCGACGGCCGGTCGGGACGGCGCTCCAGCCCCCGAGGCGAGCACATCAGGACCCGATGCCCGGGCAAAGGCGCCAGAGGGTCCGGACGATCGGGATTCCGGGGCGCGTCGTACCGAGGGCACGGAGTCCCGCCGTGACGGATCCGCGGCGAGCGGGACGGATGTGTGGACGCCGGGCAGCGGTCGGGGCGGGGACTCGTGGGGTCACACGGCCACGGGCGGTTCCGGTGGTGCGTGGTCGCCGTGGCGGGAGTCCGAACCCTTCGAGGCCTTCGGCCGCCGTACCCGCCCGGCGGGGTCGCGGGACGAGAAGGGCGCCGGCGCAGGCACGACTCCGGGCGCCGAGAACGCGTCCCAGTTCCGCTTCCCTCGCCTGCGGGAGCCCGTGGCGCGGGACGGAGGTTCCAGGACCGAGCCCCCGCCGCAGGCCTCGGCCCGCTTCCCGGACGCCCCTCCGTCGAACGCCCAGCGGCCGCCCCGGTCCGCCGCCGACACCACGCCACCGGCCGTGCCCGTCCCTCCACGCCCCACGCACCCTCCGACGGCACCCCGCGACCCGTCACAGCCGAACGCCGGTCGCCCCACCCCCGGTTCCGCCGAGTCCCCGGACAGCGGCGCCGAGAGGGCAACCACGCCCCCCAAGCCCCTCGTGCCGCCCACTCGTCCGGCGTCGGCTCACTCCGCGGGAGGCTCAGCCGCCGTAACTGCCGAGCCAGCGCCCCCCGTTGACCGCCCCGCGGTGACGGCCGACCCCGCCACGGCCGACGGAGGCCGAGGCGGCGTCGGTCCTGATCCCGCCCTTTCCTGGAGTGCCCCCATGTCCGCGGGTGGGAGTCGGCCCGTCGTGTCCTTCGGTGAACCCGAGGGGTACGACGAGCGGGTCCGGCCCAGGCCGCTCGCCGGGCGGATGCGCGGGCGGACCGCTCAGGTCGCCCTGTGTCTGGTGCTCGGGTTCGGGCTCATCGGGGGTGCCGCCACCGGGAGTTGGCTGGTGGGGGACTCCGGCGGGGACGGCGGGCAGAGCACGTTCGCCGCGGCCGCGGGCCTGTGGCACAGCGTGCCCGTCGACCAGCTGTTCCCGCCCACCGTGCAAGGGCGGGGCGCCGGGCCCGGCGGCGCCGACCGGACCTGGACACGGATCGCCGTGGCGCCGGACAGCGGCTGCAAGGGTGCCTTCGACCCGCTGCTCGCCAAGGCGCTGGCGCCCGCCGGGTGCCAGCGGCTGCTGCGGGCCACCTACACCGACGCCACGCAGAGCTTCGTCACCACCGTCGGTCTGCTGTTCACCGAGGCCGACGCCCCCGGCATGACGTCCCTGGCGAAACAGTTCCAGAGCCAGGGCCTCGGCAACCGCACCGACCTCATGCCCCGCCCCTACGCCGCCAAGGGCACCCCCGCCGCCCGCTTCGGCCCGGCGCAGCGCGCCTCCTGGACGCTCTCCGTCCTCACCGACGCGCCGGTCGTCGTCTACGCCGTCTCCGGCTGGGCCGACGGCCGTGCCGTCGACACCCCCCAGCCCGCCGCCCAGGCCATGCAGTCCGGCGCCACCTCCGCCCCGGCCCAGGCCGGCCTCGGCAACGAGGCCAAGGGTCTCGCCGACCGCATCGGACGCGCCCTGCGCAAGGACGTCACCACCCCGCCCACGGAGCGGCCCTCATGAGACACCCCCGTCGCAGGGTCGCGGCACTGAGCCTGTTCCTGGCCGGCTCCCTCGCCCTCGTCCCGTCCACCGTCGCCCACGCCGACGGCATACGCGCCCAGCAGTGGGGCCTGGACGCCATGCACACCCAGCAGGCCTGGCGCACCACCAAGGGCAAGGGCGTCACCGTGGCCGTCCTCGACACCGGCGTCGAGGCCGACCACCCCGACCTCGTCGGCAACGTGCTGCCGGCCAAGGACATGATCGGGTTCGGGGCGAGCCAGGGCGACCGGGACTGGGCCCGGCACGGGACCGCCATGGCGGGCATCATCGCCGGACACGGCCACGGCCCCGGTGACTCCGACGGCGTCATGGGCGTCGCCCCCGAGGCCAAGATCCTGCCGGTCCGCGTCATCCTCGAGGACGGTGACGCGGCGCGCGGCCAGGCCCGCTCCACCCGCGGCAACGCCCTCGCCGAAGGCATCCGCTGGGCCGCCGACCACGGCGCCGACGTCATCAACCTCTCCCTCGGCGACGACTCGGCCTCCGCCCACCCCGAACCCGCCGAGGACGAGGCCGTCCAGTACGCCCTGAAGAAGAACGTCACCGTCGTCGCCTCCGCGGGCAACGGCGGCAAGAAGGGCGACCACACCTCCTACCCGGCCGCCTACCCGGGCGTGATCGCCGCCACCGCCGTGGACCGCTTCGGCACCCGCGCCGACTTCTCCACCCGCCGCTGGTACGCCACGGTCAGTGCCCCGGGCGTCGACATCGTCATCGCCGACCCGGACCACCGGTACTACGAGGGGTGGGGGACCAGCGCGGCCTCCGCCTACGTCTCCGGGGCCGTGGCACTGATCAAGGCCGCCCGTCCCGGTCTGACCCCCGCCCAGATCAAGCAGCTCCTCGAAAACACGGCCCGGGACGCCCCGGCCGGGGGCCGCGACGACTCCCGCGGCTTCGGCATGGTCGACCCGGCCGCCGCCCTCGCGGCCGCGGGCCGCCTGAAGCCGTCGGGCCTGCGGGCCGCCGTGTACGGCAAGAAGTACTTCGGCTCGGGACCGGACGCCGCCACGTCCGACAGCGACACCAGCGACTGGGCCGCCCCGCTCGCGGGCGGTCTCGGCGGCGTCCTGCTCGTCGCCGCGGTGGTGCTGTGGCGCGGCCGCCCCCGCCGCCACGACCTCCAGGGACGCCAGGGGGTGTTTTGAAAGCCCCGCACAGCACCTAGGAGGCCGCGGCCGAGGACCCGGTGTCGGTGAACACCGACACCGCGGCCTTCGCCGCCGACTCCACCAGCGCGATCCCCTTCGCCTGTGTCGTGTTGCCCCTCGACAGCACCGTCACCAGACAGGCGCGGCCGTCGACCGTCACCCGCCCGATGCTGTTGACGACCCACAGCCCGGTCGTACTGCGCGGCAGCCACCCGTTCTTCAGCGCGCAAGCTGAACCGTCGCCGGCCGCGGAGACTCCCCAGCGCTGGTCGGCCTCGATCCGCCCCATCAGACCCCGCAGATACGATCGCGAGGACTCGCTCAGCTTCGAGCCGTCCCCGAACACCTGCTGGAGCAGGGCGAGTTGATCGGCGGCCGTGGTCCGGGTCAGCCCCCACAGCGTGCCGTCACCGCCCTGCGTGCCGGTGAGCCCGAACGTCCTGTTCGCCGCGTCCAGCCCGTCGGCCCGCCCGATGACGTCCCACAGCGCGGAGGCCGCGGTGTTGTCGCTGTTCTCGATCATCGTGGTCGCGTGCGACTTCTCGGCCGCCGTGAGCCGCCGGTCCGCGTCCTGCGCCTGCAGCAGCAGCGTCGCCAGGATGTCGACCTTGACGATGCTCGCCGTGTCGAAGGCGCCGCCGCCGTGGGCCGCGCTCTCGCCGGAGTCCAGGTCCAGCACCGCGACCGAGACCTCAGCGTCGCCCTCGACGGGCACCGACCGCATCGCCCGGGCCAGCCGTGCGTCAGGGGCCACCGTGGGCTGCGTCACCGGTTCCACCGGCTCCTCCCGGTCCGCCGACGCGGAACCCGTCGACGAGGCCGACCATACGGCGCCCGCCTCCGAGGCGCCCTATAGGGTCGGTGACCGTGGCGAACAAGAACATCCCCGACCCCGGCTTCTCCGACGACGACGGCTCGGCCGACCCCCGGCTGAGCGCCGCCCTCGCCGCCTGGGCCGAGGACCGCACCGCCGTGGGCCCGGTCCTGGAGGCGCTGCGGGGCGCCCGGCTGCTGGTCCCCGTCGTCGCGGTGCTCGGCGAGGTCGAGGAGGACGAGAACGGGTTGCGCCGCGAGAAGACCAGCGACATGGCCGTACCGACCCTCAAGGCCGGATCCCGGACCGCCCTGCCCGCCTTCACCTCCACCGACTCGCTGGCCCGCTGGGACCCGGCGGCGCGGCCCGTGGCCGTACCCCTGCACCAGGCGTTGCAGGCCGCCGCCCACGAGAGGGCGGACACCGTGGTGCTGGACCTGGCCGGGCCGGTGCCGTTCGAGCTCGCCGGGCCCGCGCTGCTGGCGCTCGCCGAGGGGCGTACGTCCACCGACCCGCTCGCCGACCCCGCCGTTCGAGAGGCGGTACGGGCCGCGGTGGCCGCCGAGTCCGCGGTGCTGCGCGCGCACCTCGGGCCCGGCCAGGCCGACGGCACCCTCGCCCTGGTGCTCGACGAGTCCGCCGCCCCCGCCGAGGCTGCCCGTGCCGTGGCCGAGCGCCTCGCCGCCGACGAGACACTGAGGGCCCGCCTGGTGCGCGGCCTCGACCTGGCAGTGCTGCCGGCCGCGGCCACGCCTCCGGGCGAGCCCCTGTACGTGCGGTGATCCCTCAGCCGTAGATCGGCCCGGTGTACTTCTCACCCGGCCCCTGGCCCGGCTCGTCCGGGACGAGTGAGGCCTCGCGGAAGGCCAGTTGGAGCGACTTCAGGCCGTCGCGCAGAGGGGCCGCGTGGAAGGAGCTGATCTCGGTCGCGCTCGCGTCCAGCAGACCGGCGAGGGCGGTGACCAGCTTGCGGGCCTCGTCCAGGTCCTTGTACTTGTCGCCCTCCTCGGTCAGGCCCAGCTTCACCGCGGCGGCGCTCATCAGGTTGACGGCGACCGTCACGATCACCTCGACGGCCGGGACCTCGGCGATGTCGCGGGTCATGGCGTCGAAGTCGGCGGGGGACTCGGAAGACTCAGGAGGGGTGTCACTCATGCCCCACACGATAGGGCCCGGTGCACGCCGGTTCGCACCACCCCCGCGCAGCTGCTAACCTTGTGTGACGACCGGCCGGACACATGTGCCCGGCCCACAAGTGGAGGCTCCGATCTCCCACCTGACCGTCCCCCGGGACGGCGGGTCACCCGGTCAGGCGGCCGCCATCGTTCCGTACGGACGATGGAGTCGCCCGAAAGCGCGCCCCGCGGCATCGCGGCGGTGCTCCGGTAGTGTATTTGGAGCCCCGCCTGTGATCGTCCGGGGCATTTTTCATGCTTCGGCGCGGTTAGGTCTAGGAAAGAGACGTACGCGGCTGTCCGCCAGACCGCCGTGTGGTGCTAACCGAGGAGGATCCATCAGCGCCGAGCCCCGCATCAACGACCGGATTCGCGTTCCCGAGGTGCGACTTGTCGGTCCCAGTGGCGAGCAGGTGGGCATCGTCCCGCTGGCCAAGGCACTGGAGCTTGCCCAGGAGTACGACCTCGACCTCGTCGAGGTGGCGGCGAACGCCCGTCCGCCCGTGTGCAAGCTCATGGACTACGGGAAGTTCAAGTACGAGTCGGCCATGAAGGCCCGTGAGGCGCGCAAGAACCAGGCGCACACGGTCATCAAGGAGATGAAGCTCCGGCCGAAGATCGACCCGCACGACTATGACACCAAGAAGGGTCACGTCGTCCGGTTCCTCAAGCAGGGCGACAAGGTCAAGATCACGATCATGTTCCGTGGTCGCGAGCAGTCCCGGCCGGAACTCGGCTACCGACTGCTGCAGCGGCTCGCGGAGGACGTCCAGGACCTCGGATTCGTCGAGTCGAACCCGAAGCAGGACGGCCGGAACATGATCATGGTCCTCGGTCCGCACAAGAAGAAGACCGAGGCGATGGCCGAGGCCCGCCAGGCGCAGGAAGCCCGCAAGGCAGAAGCGAAGGCCAACCCCGGCAAGTCGCAGAACGCCGCGGACGCCGACCACGCCCAGGCCGACGTCGAGGCTCCTGCCGAGGCTTCCGCCGAGGCGTGATCCCGGGGGCGTGAGTCCCAGGACGCAGTAACCGATACAAGAGCGACGTTCCGACGTGCCCGGTTTTCGTGACCGGGCACCGGAGCGCCACCGACGAGGAGAGAACGGCGCCATGCCGAAGAACAAGTCGCACAGCGGTGCCAGCAAGCGCTTCAAGGTCACCGGCTCCGGCAAGGTGCTCCGTGAGCGCGCCGGCAAGCGCCACCTGCTCGAGCACAAGTCGTCGCGTCTGACGCGCCGCCTCACCGGCAACGCCGAGATGGCCCCGGGCGACACCAAGAAGATCAAGAAGCTTCTCGGCAAGTGACGTACCCGGCGCCCGATCCGCTGATCGGCCGCGCCGTACGTCAGGACCGGGACCCCATCGATTCCGGGCCGTGTGAGTCCAACCACGGCCCCGCTACAAGGAGTTAACAAGTGGCACGCGTCAAGCGGGCAGTCAACGCCCACAAGAAGCGCCGGGCGATCCTCGAGCAGGCCTCCGGCTACCGCGGTCAGCGTTCGCGCCTGTACCGCAAGGCCAAGGAGCAGGTCACCCACTCGCTGGTCTACAACTACAACGACCGCAAGAAGCGCAAGGGTGACTTCCGCCAGCTGTGGATCCAGCGCATCAACGCCGCTGCCCGCGCCAACGGCATCACGTACAACCGCTTCATCCAGGGCCTGAAGGCCGCGAACGTCGAGGTCGACCGCAAGATCCTCGCCGAGCTGGCCGTCAACGACGCCACCGCGTTCGCCGCGCTGGTCGAGGTCGCGCAGAAGGCGCTGCCGGCCGACGTCAACGCCCCCAAGGCGGCCTGACGCGACTCGCCGCGCCGACTCGAGCCGACGTGACTGTACGGACCCGTGGGTTTCTGCCTGCGGGTCCGTTGCGTTGAGAATCCTGAGAGTGAAGGCGATGACTGCCACCCCCGAGCTGATCTCCCCCCGTTCCCCCCGCGTCTCGGCCGCGCGCCGGCTCGCCCGGCGGAACTTCCGGAGCAAGGAGCGGCTGTTCCTGGCCGAGGGGCCGCAGGCCGTGCGGGAGGCCGCCGGGCACGGGCTGGTGGAGCTGTTCGCCACCGTCGAGGCCGCCGAGAGGTACGCCGACATCGTGGGCGAGGCCCGGGACGTCGGCGCCCGGGTGCACCTCGCCTCCGAACAGGTCATCGCCGACATCTCCACGACCGTCACCCCGCAGGGGCTGGTCGGGATCTGCCGGTTCCTGGACACCTCCTTCGAAAAGATCCTGGCCGCCCGGCCGAAGCTCGTCGCCGTCCTCGCCAACGTCCGGGACCCCGGGAACGCGGGGACCGTGCTGCGGTGCGCCGACGCCGCGGGCGCCGAGGCCGTCGTCCTGACCGACGCGTCCGTCGACCTGTACAACCCGAAGGCCGTACGGGCCTCGGTGGGCTCCCTGTTCCATCTGCCCGTCGCCGTCGGCGTCCCGGTCGAGGAAGCCGTCGCCGGGCTCAAGGGGGCGGGCGTGCGCATCCTCGCCGCCGACGGGGCCGGGAGCGACGACCTCGACGACGAGCTGGACAAGGGCACCATGGGCGGGCCGACGGCGTGGGTGTTCGGGAACGAGGCGTGGGGGCTCCCGGAGGAGACCCGCGCGCTCACGGACGCCGTGGTGCGCGTCCCGATCCACGGGAGGGCCGAGAGCCTGAACCTCGCCACCGCGGCCGCCGTATGTCTGTATGCGTCGGCCCGTGCACAGCGCGCCTCCGGAGGGTGCCGTTCCGTCACCGGCAACCAGTAGGGTGACCAGCTCGGGGCCACCTGCGCCGTCTGAGAGGTGGGGTACGGGGATGGGTGTCGGCACGAGCGGTGCGGACAGGGCACCGCGCGCGGGCGACGTGCCCCGCGCGCCCGCGCCCCGGCACGGCGACCTCACCGGACTCGGCCTCGACCCCGACCAGTTGCCCGACGGCCTGGTCGTCGCCGACGAGGACGGCCGCGTGATCTGTTTCAACGCCGCCGCCGAGCGCATCACCGCCGTCCCCGCCCAGGACGCCCTCGGACAGCTGCTGGAGAAGGCCCTCCCCTTAGAGGACCTGGAAGGGCGCCGCTGGTGGCAGCTGACCGACCCGTACGGCGGGCTCGCCATCCGGCAGCGGCAGCCCGAGCGGAACCTCCTCCTGCCCGGCGGCCGTGAGGTCCTCGTCTCCGCGCGGTACGTCCGCGGTGAGCCCACCGGGCCCGTCCGCCGCGTGGTCGTCTCGCTGCGCGACACCGAGGCCCGCCGCCGCACCGAGCGCAGCCACGCCGAGCTGATAGCCACCGTCGCCCATGAACTGCGCTCCCCGCTCACCTCGGTGAAGGGCTTCACCGCCACCCTGCTGGCCAAGTGGGAACGCTTCACGGACGACCAGAAGCGGCTGATGCTCGAGACCGTCGACGCCGACGCCGACCGGGTCACCCGGCTCATCGCCGAGCTGCTCGACATCTCGCGGATCGACAGCGGGCGGCTGGAGGTGCGCCGGCAGCCCGTCGACATCGGCGCGGCCGTGGGACGGCACATCCAGGCCTACGTCGCCGCCGGACAGCCCGCAGACCGGTTCCTGCTCCGGATCGAGCAGCCGCTGCCCGGCCTGTGGGCCGACCCCGACAAGATCGACCAGGTACTCAGCAACCTGCTGGAAAACGCCGTGCGCCACGGCGAGGGAACCGTCACCATCGACATCACGGCCACGGCGTCCCCCCGCGAGGGCGAAGGCCATGAAGCAGCAGCCACCTCGGTCACGGTGAGCGACGAGGGGCCCGGCATCCCGGAGGAGTCCATGAACCGCGTCTTCACCCGCTTCTGGCGGGGCAGCAAGCGCGGCGGCACAGGCCTCGGGCTCTACATCGTCAAGGGCATCGTCGAGGCCCACGGCGGCACCATCACGGTCGGCCGCGCACCCCAGGGCGGCGCCGAGTTCCGATTTACGTTGCCCGTGGCGGCCCCGGCGTATCTCACCTGAGAGCCGTGGAGCGGCCCACGGGCACATTGGCACACCTGAGGGTCGGGGCCCCGGCCCGGGGGCCGGGCCGGGGGGGCCCCCCCCCCCCCCAAAAAACGCGCGGGGGCGCCCAAGTGGGATCGCACCCCCCGGCGGCGGGCGGCCCCCCCCCCGCGTCTCGCCCCCCCCGCGGCCCCCCCCCCCCGCCCGCGCCCCCCGGCCCCCCCCCCGACCCTCCACCCCGTTAGACTCGGCCTTTGGCACCTTTGTGTCCTGCACACGGCTTAGAGCGCCGGTCACGGGGACCATCCGCCAGCCAACCGGAAGCACGGGAAGAGATGTCGGCACCGAATAAGTCGTACGACCCTGTCGAGGTCGAGGCGTTGAAACCGGAAGAGATCGAGCGCATGCGGGAAGAGGCGCTCGCCGCCTTCGCCGCAGCGAGCTCCCTCGACGCGCTCCAGGAGGCCAAGGTCGCCCACACCGGGGGTACCTCCCCGCTGGCCCTCGCCAACCGCGAGATCGGCGCCCTGCCCCCGCACGCCAAGGCCGCCGCCGGCAAGCTGGTCGGCCAGGCCCGGGGCGCGGTGAACAAGGCCCTCGCGGCCCGCCAGAGCGAGCTCGAGGCCGAGCGCGACGCGCGCGTGCTGGTCGAGGAGTCGGTGGACGTCACGCTGCCGTACGACCGCGTACCGGCCGGCGCCCGCCACCCCCTCACCACGCTCTCCGAGCGCATCGAGGACGTCTTCGTGGCCATGGGCTACGAGGTCGCCGAGGGCCCGCAGGCCGAGGCCGAGTGGTTCAACTTCGACGCCCTGAACATCGGCCCGGACCACCCGGCCCGTGGTGAGGCCGACACCTTCTTCGTGCAGGGCCCAGAGGGCGGCACCGAGTCCGGCGTCGTGCTGCGCACCCACACCTCGCCCGTGCAGATCCGCTCGTTGCTGGAGCGCGAGCTGCCGGTGTACGTGATCTGCCCCGGCGTCGTCTACCGCACCGACGAGCTGGACGCGACGCACACCCCCGTCTTCCGCCAGGTCGAGCTGCTCGCGGTCGACGAGGGCCTGACCATGTCGGACCTCAAGGGGACCCTGGACCACATGGTCCAGTCCCTGTTCGGCGAAGGCATGAAGACCCGGCTGCGGCCCAACTTCTTCCCCTTCACCGAGCCCAGCGCCGAGATGGACATGCTCTGCTACGTCTGCAAGGGCGAGTCCGTAGGCAACCCCGACCGGCCCTGCCGCACCTGCTCCTCCGAAGGCTGGATCGAGCTCGGCGGCTGCGGCATGGTCAACCCGCGGGTGCTCACCGCCTGCGGCGTCGACCCGGAGAAGTACAGCGGCTTCGCCTTCGGGTTCGGCATCGAGCGGATGCTGATGTTCCGCCACAACGTCGAGGACATGCGAGACATGGTCGAGGGTGACGTCCGGTTCACCCGGCCGTTCGGGATGGAGATCTGATGCGGGTCCCGCTTTCTTGGCTGCGGGAGTACGTCGACCTGCCGGCCACCGAGACCGGTCGTGACGTCCAGGCCAAGCTCATTTCGGCCGGTCTGGAGGTCGAGACGGTCGAACAGCTCGGCCAGGACCTCAAGGGTCCCCTGGTCGTCGGCCAGGTGCTGACCATCGAGGAGCTGGAGGGCTTCAAGAAGCCGATCCGCTTCTGCACGGTGAACGTCGGCCAGGCCAACGGCACGGGCGAGCCCCAGGAGATCGTCTGCGGCGCCCGGAACTTCGCCGTCGGCGACAAGGTCGTCGTCGTGCTGCCCGGCGCCACCCTCCCCGGCGGCTTCTCGATCTCCGCGCGCAAGACGTACGGCAAGACCTCCCACGGCATGATCTGCTCCAGCGACGAGCTGGGCATGGGCGACGACGGCACCCACGGCATCATCGTGCTGCCCCCGGAGACCGAGGTCGGCAAGGACGCCATCGAGCTGCTGGAGCTGGTCGACGAGGTGCTGGACATCGCCGTCACCGCCAACCGCGGCGACTGCCTGTCCATCCGGGGCGTCGCCCGCGAGACCGCGATC
This sequence comes from Streptomyces sp. NPDC101152, assembly GCF_044768275.1. Taxonomy (NCBI): domain Bacteria; kingdom Bacillati; phylum Actinomycetota; class Actinomycetes; order Kitasatosporales; family Streptomycetaceae; genus Streptomyces; species Streptomyces sp. NPDC101152. Next base: position 106,485 of record NZ_JBIWPO010000005.1, read on the forward strand.
GCCTACGGCCTGCCGCTGCGCGACCCGGCCCTGATCGACGTACCGGGCCCGAACGCCTTCGGCTACCCGGTGCAGGTCACCGACCCGGCCGGCTGCGACCGCTTCACCGCCCGCACGGTGACCGGCCTCAGCCCCGAGGCCCGCTCCCCGATCTGGCTGCAGCGCCGGCTGCAGAAGGTCGGCATGCGCCCGATCTCGCTCGCCGTCGACGTCACCAACTACGTGATGATGGAGCTCGGTCAGCCGCTGCACGCCTACGACCGTTCGCTGGTCCAGGGCACCATCGGCGTGCGCCGGGCGGAGGCGGGCGAGAAGCTCGTGACGCTGGACGGCGTGGAGCGCAAGCTGGACGCCGAGGACCTGGTCATCACCGACGACCGCGGCCCCATCGGCCTCGCGGGCGTGATGGGCGGAGCCAACACCGAGATCGCCGACCACGAGGACGTGGAGAACGCCACCACCGACGTGGTGATCGAGGCCGCCCACTTCAACGCGGTGTCGATCGCGCGCACGGCCCGCCGCCACAAGCTGTCCTCGGAGGCCTCCCGCCGCTTCGAGCGCGGTGTCGACCCGCAGGCCGCCGCCGCTGCCGCGCAGCGCACGGTCGACCTGCTGGTCCTCCTCGCGGGCGGCACCGCCGAGGCCGGGGTCACCGAGGTCGTCGCGCCGTCCGCGCCGCACACCATCACCCTCCCGGCCAACCACCCCGACCGGGTGGCGGGCGTCGACTACGGCCGCGAGAGCGTCGTACGGCGGCTGCAGGAGATCGGCTGCGACGTCTACGGGCAGGACGAGCTGATCGTCACCGTGCCGTCCTGGCGGCCGGACCTCACCGAGGTCAACGACCTCGCCGAGGAGGTCATCCGCCTCGAGGGCTACGAGAACCTGCCCTCCACGCTGCCCAAGCTCCCCTCGGGCCGCGGGCTGACCCACCGGCAGCGGCTGCACCGCCGCGTCGGCCGGGCGCTGGCCGGGGCGGGCTATGTCGAGGCACCCAACTACCCGTTCATCAGCGAGCAGGTCTTCGACCAGCTCCTGCTGGCGGCGGACGACCCGAATCGCCGCGTCGTCCGGCTGACGAACCCGCTCAGCGACGAGGAGCCCGCGCTGCGCACGTCGCTGCTGCCCGGCCTGCTCGGAGCGCTGCGGCGCAACGCCGGCCGGGGGTCCCACGACCTCGCCCTGTTCGAGACCGGGCTGGTGTTCCACCCGCGCGAGGAGTGGAAGGCCGCCGCCGCGCTGCCGGTGGACCGGCGTCCCACCGACGAGGAGATCGCCGGGCTGAACGCCGCTCTGCCGGAGCAGCCCCGCCATGTGGCCGCCGTGCTCGCCGGTGCGCGTGAGCAGGCCGGCTGGTGGGGCGAGGGCCGTCCGGCCGGCTGGGCCGACGCCGTCGAGGCGGCGCGGTCCGTGGCCCGGGAGGCCGGTGCCGAACTGGTCGTCCGCAAGGGACAGTACGGGCCCTGGCACCCCGGTCGCTGCGCCGAGTTCGTCGTCGTCGCGGACGGCACGGAGACGGTGGTCGGGCATGCCGGCGAGCTGCACCCCCGGGTGCTGAAGGCCCTGGGCCTGCCCGCGCGGGTCTCCGCGATGGAGCTGAACCTGGACGCCGTGGAGGCGGTCGGCAACGACCGGCCCGAGGCGCCTCGCATCTCCACGTTCCCGGTGGCGACCCAGGACGTCGCCCTGGTCGTCGACCAGTTCGTACCGCACGCCGACGTGGAGGCCGCGCTGCGGGACGGGGCCGGTGAACTCCTCGAGGGCATCCGGCTGTTCGACGTGTACGAGAACGCGGAGCAGCTGGGCGACGGAAAGAAGTCGCTGGCGTACGCACTGCGGTTCCGCGCGCCGGACCGGACCCTGACCGTCGACGAGGCCACGGCGGCCCGTGACGCGGCGGTCGCCCTCGCGGGCGAGCGCACCGGGGCCGTTCTGCGGGCCTAGGGCCTGTTGCGAAAGTGGCGTCGTCGCCCGAAGGGCGGCCTAGTTCGCCCAAGGGGCGGGGAATTGCCGTCTGCTGGCGGCTGCGGGTTTGTCGTGGCTTGTCGCGCCCCGCGGCGGCAGCCGCCGTGCAATACAGCCCCGCGCCCCTGGACCACTTACCCCGTGCGGACATGCCCCCACCTGCATAAATGCGGGTAGCTGACGGGTGGTCACTCATTTGGGTGACAATCCCGGGCGAACTGGTCCTCGCGGACCATGGGGTGGACAGAATCGGACCGGCCTTTCGAGGCCGGTCCGGCTGTGCTTTCGGGGCCTGTTTGGGGGGCCATCGGCATGATTCGCGTCAGGGCTGGGGTTTCCTTCTTTCGCAAGCGCTTGCTCGCACTGGGGCTGCCCCTGGTGTGGGGTGGCGTGGCCGTCACCTACAAGCTGACCTGCCCGGTCGCCCAGCACAACACGCTGGGGGCGCGCGTCGCCAGCAGCGCCGTGTTCTTCGCCGTCGGCACCGGCCTCGTCCTGCACGTCCGGCACTCCCTGCTGCGCGAGCTGAAAGAGGTGCGCAAGGTCGCGGGCGTCGCCCAGAGCGTGCTGCTACGGCCGTTGCCGCCGCGCGTGGAGGGCCTGCACCTGGCCGCCGCACAACTCTCCGCCGACCGGCGCGCGGCCATCGGCGGTGACCTGTACGAGGTCATCGCCACCGAGCACGGAGTGCGGGTCGTCATGGGCGACGTACGCGGGCACGGGCTCGACGCGATCGGTACGGCCGCCGCCGTCCTCGGCAGCTTCCGCGAGGCCGTCCACGACGAGCCGGAGCTGGGCAGCGTGCTGCGCAGGCTGGAGCGAGCACTGTCCCGGCACCTGAGGGACCGGGCCCGCGCCGACCTCGCCGAGGAGTTCGTCACCGTACTCCTGCTGGAGATCCGCCCGGACGGCGAACTGCGCGCCCTCAACTGCGGTCACCCCTGGCCGTACCTGCTCAGCGGAACCCGCGTGGAACCCCTGACCCGAACAGACCCCCACCCTCCCCTCGGCCTCTTCCCCCTCCCACCCGAACTGGACGCGGCCCCCTACGGAACCCTGCTCCCAGGCGAGACCCTGTTCCTTCACACGGACGGCGCGGAGGATGCCCGGGACGCCCGTGGCCGGTTCTTCCCGCTGAGCGAGGTCCTGACCCAGTGCATGAGGAGCACCCCGACGGCCACCCCTCAAGGGGTCCTGGGCACTGTCTTCACCGCGTTGCTCCGCCACACATCAGGAACCCCGACGGACGACGTAGCAATACTCGTACTGACAAACGACCGCCAGCCGAGGCGCCCCCTAGGTGCGCGGGGCGATGACATCAGCGGCTCGGCCGCGCGGGCGCGATCAGCCACGACTCACCCGCAGTCGACAAACCACCTTTGAGAACCCCCCGCTTGGTCGCCCCGCCAAGCCTCCGCCGGCGACCGTCCGCCCCGCCACGGAGTGTCGGGCAGGCAGCTGGGCGGACGGCGCGGAAGCGGGCCGCCGCACTGTACGAGGGGGAGCCGGCGGCCCGGCCGGCCTCTTGCGAGGCATTTCAGTCAACCGGCCGGAAACTCTCCGCGACAGTGCGCGCACGCTACGGATTCGGGCACTCCGTTCACACCCCGTGCGAACCCACCGGCACTACTCTGTCCGACACCGAGGCTCCCGGGGGGCATCCATGCAGCCCAACACACTGCTCGACGCGATCCTGGACGAGGCCGGGATCTCGCACGCCGGGCTGGCGGCACACGTCAACCAGGCGGGGCGGGCCCGCGGTCTCGCGTTGCGGTACGAACACACCGCCGTGGCACGGTGGTTGAAGGGCCAGCGCCCCCGGGGGCAGGTGCCGGACCTGATCTGCGAGGTGCTCGCGGGCCGACTGCACCGGCCGGTGACGCTGGACGACATCGGCCTCGGCGTCCCGGGCGAGCCCTCCACCCCGCACGCGACCTCCCTCTCCGGCTTCGTCGAGCGGGCCACCGCCCTGTGGCGCTCCGACGAGCAGCAGCGCCCGCACATCCTGGGCGCGCCCGCGGTCACCGGCACGCCCGCGGTCATGCCCGTGTGGGAGTGGGAGAACCCGCCCGAGGACGTCGACGTCTCGCGCGGCGGCCGGCACCGGGTCACGCCCGCCGACCTGGAGATGCTGCGGGCCGCCCGCACGCACTACGAGCAGATGTACCGCAAGGCGGGCGGCATAGCGACCCGCACCCGGATAGTCGGCTTCCTCAACGCGGAGGCGGCCCCGCTGCTGCGCGGCAGCTACACCGACGCCACGGGGCGTCAACTGCACCGGGCCACGGGCGGACTGGTGGCGATCGCCGGCATCTGCGCCTACGACTCCGACGCGCACGGCCTCGCCCAGCGCTACTTCCACCAGGCGCTCCGGCTCGCCAAGGCCAGCGGGGACCGGGGACTTGGCGCGTACGTGATCGCCCTGCTGGTCAACCAGGCCCTGTTCATGCGGGAGTACCGGCAGGCGGTCGCCTTCGCGGAGGCCGCGCTGCGCGCCGCCGGCAAGCACATCACGCCGGCCCTGGCCTGCGACCTCTACGCGATGCAGGCCAAGGCGTACGCCCACCTCGGCGACGGTACGACCGCGCTGTCCTGCATCCGGCGGGCGGAGCAGGCCGCCGAACGCATCCGGCGCGGATACGAACCCGACGAGACCGGCTATGTCCAGCCGGGGCTGGTCAACGTCCAGGTGGCGGAGGCACTGCTGAGCCTGGGCGAGCTCGTGGCCGCGGGGGAGCACGCGGCGGCCGCCGTGGACAACCCCGCGCACGACCGCGGGCGGGTGCACCGGCTGGCCATGCTCAGCACGATCGAACTGCGTCGGGGGAACGCCGACAAGGCGGTGGCCACCGCCGTGCAGATGGCCGAACAGGCCCGGGGAATGGAGTCCCAGCGCCTGCGCGACAGACTCCGCGCGGTGCGCGAGCACCTGGTGCGCAGCGGCTGTGCGGGCACCGCCGAGGCGGCCGAACTCATCGACGGGGCACTGCGCGTACCGCTGTAGGCCTGTTCCCGAGCACCGCCATCCGCTGGTCCCTGCTGCGATATTGCCACTTACTCGACGGAAGGTGGCAGAACCGTGCAGTGGACGAAACAGAACGAACAAACTGTGTACTCAAACCGCTGGTTCAGGGTCAACCTCGCGGACGTCGAGCTGCCGGACGGCCGGCATCTCGACCACTTCCTCATACGGCTGCGCCCGGTGGCCGTGGCCACGGTGGTTAACCAGGCCAATGAGGTCCTGCTCCTGTGGCGCCACCGCTTCATCACCGACAGCTGGGGCTGGGAACTCGCCGCGGGGGTGGTCGAGGACGGCGAGGACGTCGTCCGCGCGGCCGCCAGGGAACTCGAGGAGGAGACCGGCTGGCGGCCGGGGCCCCTGCACCACCTGATGAGCGTGGAGCCGTCCAACGGCCTCACCGACGCCCGGCACCACGTCTTCTGGGCGGACGAGGGCGAGTACGTCGGACACCCCGTGGACGACTTCGAGTCTGACCGCCGGGAATGGGTCCCCCTCAAGCTCGTCCCCGACATGGTCGCCCGCGGCGAGGTCCCGGCCGCCAACATGGCGGCCGCGTTACTCCTCCTGCACCACCTGAGGCTCGGACAGGACGGCTAGTGCCCCGTCTCAGCGGCCCAGGGCCTGCCAGATGGTCGCCACGAGCGCGCCCACCGCGGTCAGTGTCGCAATCGCGGGCAGTGGCCAGCGGGCGTGCTCGAGGGCGACGACACGTGCGCTCAGGTCGTCGACCTCCTTGTCCGTCTCCTCCGTGCGATGGGTGAGCAGGGCCAGCCCTCCTTCGACGCGCGCGTAGGCGACGTCGAGGCGACGGCGTAACTCTGCGAGTTCTCCATGGACCACGGGATGCTCCGGGTCGGCGGTCACGGGTCCGCTCCTTTCCGTAGTCGTCACATCCCTTGCATGCGCATGAGGAGTCAACTCGCCTGGTGGACGTGTGGGGAGAGTGTGCGAACGGCATATGCGGGCCCGGCGCGCACACGCCGTGTGAATGGCACGGGCCCGGCACCACGAAGAGTGCCGGGCCCGTGCCGGTTGCACTGTGTGACCAGCACCCTGGAACGGGCACGGTGCACCGAGTCGCGGCGGGTCAGCCGCCGTAGGTGTAGAAGCCCGAGCCGGACTTGCGACCCAGTCGGCCCGCGTCGACCATGCGCTGTAGCAGCGGGGGAGCGGCGTACAGGGGTTCCTTGTACTCCTCGTACATGGAGAAGGCCACCGAGGCCACCGTGTCCAGGCCGATGAGGTCGGACAGCTTCAGCGGGCCCATCGGGTGGGCGCAGCCGAGTTCCATGCCGTTGTCGATGTCCTCGCGGCTGGCGATGCCCGACTCGAACATCCGGATCGCGGAGAGCAGGTACGGAATCAGCAGCGCGTTGACCACGAAGCCGGAGCGGTCCTGGGCGCGGATCGCGTGCTTGCCGAGGACCTTCTCCGCGAACAGCTGGGCCCGGCCGAGCGTGCCCTCCGAGGTGGTGAGCGCCGGGATCAGCTCGACCAGCTTCTGCACCGGGGCCGGGTTGAAGAAGTGGACGCCGATGACCTGGTCGGGCCGCGAGGTGGCGACCGCGAGCCGCACCAGCGGAATGGAGGAGGTGTTGGAGGCCAGGATCGCGTCGGGCCGGGTGACGACCTGGTCGAGCACCTGGAAGATCTCCGTCTTGACCTGCTCGTTCTCGACGACGGCCTCGATCACCAGGTCCCGGTCGGCGAACTCGCCCAAGTCGGTGGTGAAGCTCAGCCGCGCCTGCGTGGCCGCCAGCTCCTCCGCGCTGATCTTGCCGCGCTCGGCCGCCTTGGACAGGGAGTTGAACAGCCGGGTCCGGCCGATCTCCAGGGCCTCGCCGGTGGTCTCGGCGACCTTCACGTCCAGTCCGGCCCGGGCGCACACCTCGGCGATGCCCGCTCCCATCTGGCCGCAGCCGACCACTCCGACGCGCTCGATGTCGGTCACATCGTCCCCTTCGCTGATCTGTGAATCGGGCAGGTTACCCGCTGGTTCGGCGCCTGCTCCAAACCTGCACGTTACCTCCGGCGATCGTTGATCGATCGTTCGGGTACCGCGTGGCAGTCTGGCGCGGGACCCGGCCCGGGTCGAGAATCGCCCGGGCACGTACACGCAGCACACGGAGGTAGGGGAATGCAGCACCGCAGGACTCGGCTGTCGCGGCGTGCGTTCGCGGTGACGGCCCTGTCGGCCCTCGTGGCGGGGGGCGGCGCGATGGCGGCCGGTGCGGCGATGGCGGGCGGCCCGGACGGCGCGGGCGACTCGGGTCGGCGGAAGGTGCCGAGGCAGCTGCGGGGCGTGTGGGTGGCGACCGTGACGAACCGGGACTGGCCGTCCAAGCCGGGCCTGAGCGTGGACCGGCAGAAGGCCGAGCTGACCTTGATCCTCGACCAGGCCGTCAAGGACCGCCTCAATGCCGTGATCCTCCAGGTCCGCCCGACGGCCGACGCACTGTGGCCCTCCCCCTACGAACCCTGGTCGAACGTCCTCACCGGCACGCAGGGCCAGGCGCCGGGCTGGGACCCGCTGGGCACGGCGGTGAGGGAGGCGCACGCCCGCGGCCTGGAACTGCACGCCTGGTTCAACCCGTACCGGATCGCCAACCACACGGACCCGACGAAGCTCGTCGCCTCGCACCCCGCGCGCAGGCACCCGGACTGGGTGGTGACCTACGGCGGGAAGATGTACTACAACCCGGGCCTGCCACGGGTGCGGGCCTTGGTCGAGGACGCGATCCTCGACGCGGTACGCAAGTACCCGGTCGACGCCGTGCACTTCGACGACTACTTCTACCCGTACCCGGTGGCCGGCCAGACCTTCGACGACGACGAGGCCTACGACCGCTACGGCGGCGCCTTCTCGGACCGGGCCGCCTGGCGCCGGGACAACATCGACAAGCTGGTGCGCGAGACGGCGGCCAGGATCAGGCGGACCCGGCCAGGTACTCAGTTCGGCATCAGCCCGTTCGGCGTGTGGCGCAACTCCGCCACCGACCCGCTCGGCTCGGACACCAGGGCGGGCGTCCAGACGTACGACGACCTGCACGCGGACACCCGCAAGTGGGTGCGCGAGCACTGGATCGACTACATCTGCCCGCAGATCTACTGGAACATCGGCTTCGCCGCCGCCGACTACGCCAAGCTCGTGCCCTGGTGGGCGGAGGTCGCCAAGGGCACACCGACGAAGCTCTACATCGGCGAGGCCCTCTACAAGGCCGGTGACCCCGCCCAGTCGGCTGCCTGGCAGAACCCCGCCGAACTCTCCGACCACCTCACCCTGGCAGCGAGGTACCCGCAGGTCCGGGGCCACGCCTTCTTCGCCGCGAAGGATGTGGCGACGGACCCGATCGGCGCGATGGCACGTGTTGTCGCCGACCACTACCAGCAGCCGGCAAGACCTCCGCGCTGATCCACGCCTGAGCCGCAGACGACTACCGGGCTTCCGTTTCCCTGTGGCGGATCTCCGTGTCGGGTCCGGGAGAGCAGATGCCCGTGTGCCCGTCCTCGAAGCGGACGCGGTACGGGGGGTTGCCCTCCTGGCCGAGGATCTCGACGATCTCGCCGACCTTGTCGTGTTGGCCTACCACCCTGCCGTGCTGGACAAGCTGGTCGCCCACGGTTGCACGCATCTGCGATGCCTCCTCACCACATGCGGGAGCAGCGGTCCGTGGCCTTGAGTCTACGGCGGGGGGTCAACCCCGCGCCCGCTGCGTGACGGCGATGCAGACGAGTACCGCCGCGGCCGTCAGCGGGGCGGCCACCGTCAGGTGCTCGCCCAGCAGCAGCACCGACCACACCAGTGTGAGCAGGGGCTGCGCAAGCTGCAACTGGCTGGCCTTGGGGACGCCGATCGCCGCCATGCCCCGGTACCAGACGACCAGGCCGAGGAACTGCGAGCCCGCCGCCACCCACAGCAGCCCGGCCACGCTGTGCGCGGTGAGCTGCACGGGTTCGTACGACAGCGCCAGCGCCGCGGCCGGCACGGACACCGGCAGACACAGCACCAGGGCCCAGCCGATCACCTGCCAGCCCGGCATCACCCGGGCCAGCCGGCCGCCCTCGGTGTAGCCGGCCGCGCACACCAGCAGCGCGCCGAACAGGTAGAGATCGGCGGTCGTCAGCGCCCCGCCGCTCTGCTGCACGGTGAAGGCGACGACCGCGGCCGCACCCGCGAGGGCCGCCGTCCAGAACGTGCGGGAGGGCCGGGTGCCCGTGCGCAGGGCGGACAACAGCGCGGTCGTGAGGGGGAGCAGGCCGACCACGACGGCGGCGTGCGCGGTGGTGGACGTCCGCAAGGCGAGCGTGGTGAGCAGGGGAAACCCGACCACGACTCCGGCGGCCACCACGGCGAGCCCCGTCCGGTGCCGCCGCTCGGGCACCGGCACCCGCGACGCGAGCAGACACCCGCCCGCGATGACCGCGGCCAGCACACCGCGCACCGCGACCAGCGACCAGGGCCCGAACCCCTCCAGCCCCCAGGCGGTGGCCGGGAAGGTGAGCGAGAAGGCGACGACGCCGAGGGCGGCCTGGAGCGTTCCGCCGGTGCTCACCCTCGGCGGGACGCCCACCGCTATCGGGGTCGGTGCGGTAGCGCTACTCTCTGTTCTCATGCAAGAGCGTAGCAGTGTCGCGGAACTGGCGGAACAGTTGAAACGGGAGCTTGACCGCTACTCTCCGGGTGGGAAGCTCCCGTCGAGCCGTGTCCTGGTCGAGCGGTTCCGGGTGAGCCCGGTGACCGTCTCCCGCGCCCTGGCCCAGTTGGCCGCCGACGGGCTGGTCGTCACCCGGCCCGGGGCCGGCGCGTACCGTGCCGAGCCGCGCGCCACCGCAGCGCCCGCCGGTGACACCTCCTGGCAGGAGGTCGCCCTGAGCGCGGACGGCGCCGCCGACCTCGTGCCGCGCACGGTGGACGCCTCCGGCGTCGTCGTGTCGCTCGCCGCGCCGCCGCCCGGTGTCATCGAGTTCAACGGCGGCTATCTGCACCCCTCGCTGCAGCCGGAGCGGGCGATGGCGGCCGCGCTGGCGCGCGCCGGACGCCGGCCCGGCGCCTGGGGCCGGCCGCCGATGGAGGGGCTGCCGGAGCTGCGCGAATGGTTCGCACGCGGTATCGGCGGCGGGGTCCGGGCGGCGGAGGTGCTGGTCACGGCGGGCGGGCAGTCCGCGCTCACCACGTCCCTGCGCGCCCTCGCCCCGCCGGGAGCCCCGGTGCTCGTCGAATCCCCCACGTACCCGGGCATGTTGGCGATCGCCAGATCGGCAGGGCTGCGTCCCTTGCCGGTCCCCGTGGACCCCGACGGCGTCCGGCCGTCCCTCCTCGCCGACGCGTTCCGCGCGACCGGCGCCCGCGTCGTCGTCTGCCAGCCCCTGTTCCAGAACCCGACCGGCGCGGTGCTCGCCCCCGACCGCCGTGCCGAGGTGCTTCGCATCGCCCGCGAGGCCGGCGCCTTCGTCGTGGAGGACGACTTCGTACGACGGCTCGTCCACGAGGACGCGGCACCGCTGCCGAGCCCGCTGGTCGCCGACGATCCCGACGGGGTCGTGGTCCACGTCGGGTCGCTGACCAAGGCGACATCGCCGAGCTTCCGGGTCAGCGCGCTCGCCGCCCGCGGCCCGGTCCTCGAACGCCTGCGCGCCATCCAGGTCGTCGATACCTTCTTCGTCCCCCGCCCGCTCCAGGAGGCGGCCCTGGAACTCGTCGGCTCCCCGGCCTGGCCCCGCCATCTCCGCGCGATCTCGGCCCAGCTCAGAACCCGCCGCGACACCATGACGGCGGCCCTCCGCCTCCATCTGCCCGAACTCGCCCTCCCGCACGTCCCGTCCGGCGGCTACCACCTCTGGCTCCGCCTCCCTGACGGTGCCGACGACGCGGCCCTGACCTCCGCCGCCCTGCGCGCGGGCGTCGCCATCACCCCCGGCCGCCCGTACTTCAGCGCCGAACCCCCGGCCCCGCACGTCCGGTTGAGCTTCGCGGCCGTCGCGGGGATCGGCGAGATCACGGAAGGGGTGCGGCGCCTGCGGGCGGCCTGTGACGAGGTGCTGGGATAACTGTTCGACTCCGGCCGGTCCGTCCTGCGAGCATCCGGCCATGACCGACACCGCGAGCCTCCCCGAGGGCTACGAGATCTCCACCGACCCCGACCGTCTCGACGTGGACCGGGTCCACCAGTGGCTGTCCACCGACGCGTACTGGGCGCAGGGCCGCCCGCTCGAGAAGCAGGAACAGGCCATCGCCGGTTCGCTCAACTTCGGGGTGTACGACAAGGTTTCGGGCGATCAGGTGGCGTACGCCCGGGTCATCACCGACCGGGCGACCTTCGCCTGGCTGTGCGACGTCTACGTGGACCGGTCCGTGCGTGGCAAGAACATCGGGACGGCGATGGTGGGCGTGGTCCGCGACCACCTGGAGGCCTTCGGTGTGCGCCGTGTCCTGCTCGCCACCGCCGACGCGCACGGCGTCTACGCCAAGCTCGGCTTCGCGCCGCTCGCCGACCCGGACCGCTGGATGGCGCTCCTCTTCGAGTGATGTGTCCGACAGGTCCTGACCGCGAAGTAAGTTCTCGGCCACCCTGGGTCACTCGCGCGCACCAGCCCTTGACCTGCCTACTTCGGCGACTCACCATCGCCGCATGCAACTTCGGGTCACGTTCGTCGCCGCCGCGCGCAGCTCCCCGCTGCTCGCCGAGCGCTTCGAGGACGACCGTCCGCTCGACCAGGCCGGCTGGGACGAGGTGCAGCGCGTCGCCCACGACCTGATCCCGCTGGCGGCGGCCGAGCTGCGCTACTGCTCGCCCACCCCGCGCAGCCGCGCGACCGGGGACGCCCTCGGCTACACCCCGCTGGTCCAACTCGCCCTGCGGGACTGCGGCATGGGCCGCTGGCGCGGGCTGACCCTCGGGGAGGCGATGGCCCGCGAGCCCGAGGCCGTGGACCTGTGGCTCGCCGACCCGCGCGCCACACCGCACGGCGGCGAGTCGCTGCTGGAGTTCATCGCCCGCGTCGGCAACTGGCTCGACACCCGGCCCGTCGAGGACGGCGGCCGGATCGTCGCCGTGGCCGAGCCGTCGGTCATCCGGGCCGCCCTGGTGTACGTCCTGAAGGCCCCGCCGCCGACGTACTGGAACATCGACGTCCGCCCCCTGTCGACCACCAGCGTGACGGGCCGCGCCGGACGGTGGAACCTCCGCTTCGACGCGGTGCCCGCTCAGCCCACGCGCGCGTAGTCGGTCGTCAGCACGAGGTCCTTCGCCGGGCCGCCCACTCGCCACACCGTGCGCCAGTGGTCCGCGTCCAGGACGCTGAACTCGCCCCGGTAGAGGTCCGCCGCACACGGGTGGTCGGCGACATGACGGCCGGAGGTCAGATCCAGGTGGTGGAAGGGGCGCCCGTCGGCGAAGCGCACGTCGGCCGTCCCCGGCGAGCTCCCCGGCAGAAAGCGCAGGGTGCGCTCGGCGGGCCGGGCGACCCCCTGCCAGACGAACGTCCCGGACTCGACGTGCAGCAGCCCGCCGCCCTCCAGCGGCTCGAACGCGGTGCTGCCCTCGAAGCGTCCCGCCTCCCCGCTCGCGAGATCCCGCACGGCACGCGTCACTCCCCACCGCCCGGCCAGGTACCCCAGTGTGTCGTCCACGGGCCACAACCCGCCGCGTCCTTCCACGGCCCCGATCCTATGTCACCATTGAATTCATCGCCAAATTACGTGCGGGGAAATTCCTGTTTCCCCGCCGTTCACCATTTCTCGCGTAAACCTCACAGGTATTCGGCAACGGCATAATTACTCTCCGCGGACGGCACAACCGAACGGATTCGCGGACCGTCTAAGCCGTCGAATCGATTACCCGCGGGGAGTATGTAGGAATGAGTCGCTCGACCCTGTTCGAAGCCGTTTCGAGCGGCCCTCACCGGTCCAGGGGGGCCGCCGCGCTGCTCGCGGCCGCCCTCACCGCGGCGGTGTTCTGCGTGTCCGACGCGGTGGCCGGCCTCCACCCCTTCGGCCCGCGCACGCGTGACGTCAACGACCTGGGCAACCAGTACGTGCCCTTCCACGCCCACCTGTGGGACCTGCTGCACGGCCAGGCCGACGGTGGCCTCCTCGTCAACTGGCAGTCCGGCTTCGGCTCCAGCTTCCTGCCCGACCTCGGCACCTACCTCAGCAGCCCGTTCGCCCTGCTCGTCGGGGTCTTCCCCCGGCACGAGATCGACCTCGCGGTGTACGTGATCACGGTGCTGAAGACGGCGACCGCCGGTGCCGCCATGGCCTGGCTGCTGCTGAGCGTGCGCCCCGGACGCTGGTGGGCGGCGGGCCTGCTGGGCACCTCGTACGCGCTGTGCGGCTGGAGCCTCGCCGTCGCCTCGTACAACCCGATGTGGCTCGACGGACTGATCGCGCTGCCGTTGTTCTGCCTGGTCGTCGAGTGGGTGCTGCGAGGCCGGCGCCCACTGGTGGGCGTGCTCGTGGTGACGGAGGCCTGGATCGCCAACTTCTACACCGCGTACATGGCGACCCTCGCCGCCGGTCTGGTGCTGCTGCTCCGGCTGTGGCTCAGCGACCTCACGCGCCGGCAGCGGCTGCGGGCTGCCGGCCGCGCCGCCGTCACCGTCGCGCTGGGCGTGGGCCTGGCGGCGCCGCTGGTCGCGGTCGTCTACTTCGGCACCAAGCACGCCTACCCGGGCAGGGTCGTGCACTTCACGCCCGTGTCGACCGAGGACCTGCTGGCCCGCTTCCTGCCGACGACATACACCTTCGGCAGCCCGGCCGTCTACGCGGGCACCGCGGCCCTCCTCCTCGCCCTCGCCCTGCCCTTCCACCGGAGCGTCCCGCCGCGGGTACGCATCGGCTGGACGGTGCTGGCCGTGGCGGTGACGCTGTCGCTGCAGTGGGAGCCGACCCACCTGGTGTGGCACGCCTTCGCCACGCCGCAGGGCAGCCCGTACCGCCAGGCCTTCGTCCTGTGCGCCCTGGTGGTGCTGGGTGCCTGGCAGGCGCTGTCGTACGGCCCGCCGGACCGGCGCGCCCTGGGTGCGGCGAGCGGACTGCTGGCGCTGATCGTCGCCGTCGCGAGCCGCAGCGCCCTGGTCGGCGGTCTCACCTGGCTGGTGCTGGCGCTGGCCGTGGCCGGCGCCCTGGGCGGGCTGGCCCTCCTGCGCCTCGCGGACGCCGGGCATCGCCGACGTACCGCGTTCACCGCGCTCGCCGTCGCCCTCCTGTTCGGCGGCCAGTTCGGCGAGGCCATGGCCACCTCGGTCCAGGCCTCCCGGATGCGGACGCGGCACATGGACTCCTACGCGCCCTGGGGACAGCGGCAGGAACGCCAGTCGGAGCTGATGTCGCAGGCTGACGGCTGGCCCCGGTACCGCACCGACCCCGGTCGCGAGCAGACCGTCGGCAACGACCCGCTGATGGTCGGCGGCCAGGGCGCCCAGTACTACAGCAGCCTCACCGCGGACGTCCTCAGCCGCACCCTCACCGCCCTCGGCGGCGGCTGGACCTCCCGCGGCCGCAGCGTGCAGAGCCTCGACAACGCCGTCACCGACGCGATCTTCTCGGTCGGCGCCCGGGTGCACTCCCCGCCGGACCCGCACCAGAAGTGGTACCCGCACGACGGCACCGCGCCGACCGTCTCCCGGGAGGCCGTGCCGCCCCTGGTGACGGTACGGCCGTCCGGCGCGGCCGCCGGCTCCTTCGGCCCGTCGCCGTACCGCAACCAGGAGCTGCTGCTGGGCACCCGCGTCTACACCGTGCCGCGGATCGCCGTCCGCGAGGCCTCGGGGGCGCCGGTCCGGGGCGGCCAGGTGGGCGCCGCGGGCAAGCCGGTCATCACGGCCCGCTGCCCCGCCGGCAGCCGGGCCTACCTCTGGGCACCCGACTTCTCCGGTACCGCACGGCTGGCCGGGGACGGGGACACCGCGCGCTTCCGGTCCCTGTCCACCCGCAACCGCGCCGCCATGGAGCCGCTCGGGCCCGTCCCGGCGTCCGGGCGGCTGCGTATCACGCTCAGCCCCGCCAGGCCCGGCCTGGTCCCGCAGGGCGCCGTCGGCTGCCTCGACACCGGCCGGCTGCAGACGGCCGTCGACCGGCTCCGGGTCACCGGTGCCACCCGGGTCACCGTCTCCGGCGGCACCCTCCACGCCCAGCTGCCCGCGGGCAGCACGGGAACCGCCGTCGTCGCCGCACCTCGCATCGCCGGCTGGCGGTGTGCCGCCGGCTCCGCCGACGCCGTACCGGCCAAGGACTTCCACGGCCTGATCGCGGTCCCGCTCGACGGCACATCGACCAGTCTGACCTGCACCTTCCACCCGCCCGGGCTGCGGCTCGGCACCGCCGTCGGGGCCGCCTCGCTGCTGACCCTGGCTTTGCTCGCCGTCCTGTCCGCCGTCCGCCGCCGGCGGACCCCCGCTCCCCAGCCGCCCACCACCACCCGGCCGCGCGAGCGCGTGGCCGGCGCACTCTGACACGTCCCCAGGGGAATCCCATGCTCATCTCGATCGTCGCACCCTGCTACAACGAGGAAGACGTCATAGAACGCTTCCACGAAGCCGTCCAGAAGGTCGCGGAGGACCTGCTCCCGCTCGGCCACGACATGGAGTTCGTGTACGTCGACGACGGCAGCCGGGACCGCACGCTCCACGTCCTGCAGCAGCTCGCCGACCTCGACGCGCGCGTGCGGTACGTGTCCTTCAGCCGCAACTTCGGCAAGGAGTCGGCCCTGCTCGCCGGGCTGCGCCACGCCTCCGGCGACTGCGTGGTCGTCATGGACTCCGACCTCCAGCACCCGCCGGAGCTCATCAAGCGCATGGTCGAGCTGCGCGGCGAGGGCTACGACCAGGTCATCGCCCGCCGCACCCGCACCGGCGACCGGTTCACCCGCACCCTCACCGCCCGCCTCTACTACCGGCTCGTCAACCGGCTCGTGGACGTCGAGCTCAAGGACGGCGTCGGCGACTTCCGGCTGCTGTCGCGCCGCGTGGTGGACGCCGTGGTCGACCTCACCGAGTACAACCGCTTCTCCAAGGGCCTGTTCGCCTGGGTCGGTTTCCCCAGCACCACCTTCGAGTACGAGAACGCCGTCCGGGAGGCGGGCCGCAGCTCCTGGAGCATGCGCAGCCTGCTCAACTACGGCCTCGACGGGCTGATCTCCTTCAACAACCGTCCGCTGCGCGCGGCCCTGCACCTCGGCTTCACCCTGCTGCTGTGCGCGGCCGCGTACACCGCGTGGATCGTGGGCGCCGCGCTCATCAACGGCGTGCAGACACCCGGCTATGTCACCATCATCACGGCCCTCACCGGACTGGCCGGGGTGCAGATGATCATGCTGGGCGTGATCGGGGAGTACACCGGCCGGATCTACTACGAGGTCAAGGGGCGACCGCACTTCCTGGTGAAGGCGACCAACGTGAAACGAGCGAAAGACCTCATCCCGTGATCTCTCGGCAGATGCTGACCTTCGCCGTCATAGGCGTCGTGAACACCGGCACGTACTACGGTTTTTACCTGCTGTTCCTGCCGCGTTTCCCTTATCTCGTGGCTCATGTTCTCGCGACCGTCATCAGCATGACCGGATCCTTTTTCCTGAACGCCAGGTTCACCTATCGCACGCGGCCCACGCTGCGGAAATTCCTGCTGTTCCCGCTGACGAACGCGGCGAATTTCATCGTCACCACCGCAGGTGTCTACGTCCTCGTGGACCTCCTGCACTTCGGCAGCCGGTACGCCCCCCTGCTCGCGTCCCTGGTGGCGATCCCGCTGACCTTCGTCGTCTCCCGCTGGATCATGCTGCCGAAGGCGGAGACCGCCCTGGTGTGACCGAGAACTTTGGTTGGCGAATCATGGACTGAGACGCGCAGGTCGGGAGCGGGTGGAGAATCCTTGTTGGCAAATCATGAGAAGGATAGTTGGCAAATCATGCTTGCCGTCGTTGACTCTCTGTAACTATAGGTAGCTCTACCTGCGACGACACCAGCGAGAGGTTGAGTGTGCTGCACAAGGCTTGCGAGATGACCGAGTCGACTGGCTAGGCCACCACTCGGCCGCCCTGGTCGTGGACGGGCTCGGGATCTGGCTGCCTTCGATGTCTGCGGCGTCAACCACTCTCGTTCTCCTGAGAGGCGGCGCGCGCAGCGATCCGTCCTCGGGGGAAGGGCTGAGTGAGCGCGACCGGATCATCCGTGACTGTGGCCTGCGCGATCAAGGGTTCCACGGTGTGCTCAGCCATCTGACCGCGAACGGCGTTTTGGAAGGGTGGTGGATCTGCCCGGATTCAGGCGACGTGCACTGGACGCTAGCGCCGAGGCGAAGACCGGCAACCCCTTGCCGACCGTGAGAGGCGGGAACGGCCGGCGGGGGTGACTTGACTCGTCAGACGTGCTGTCGTGCGTCTTGGGCCTGCTCGCGCCGATCGACGCGTATCCGATCTTCGGACGCTATGTGGTCTCGGTGATCAGTTGGGGACGGGTGAGCGCATGGTGCGCTGGAGGATCGCTCCCCGAACGAGCCGGTGGAGAGTGTCCACTTCGGCCCGGATGCGGTCCTCGTCGTCACCGGCGTTGGACACGGCGCCGGAGGTGTAGATCATGGTGATCGTCGTGAGTTCCCTCGCGCAGGCGGCGGGGTCGGGAACGCCGTAACCGCGGGCGATCGGTTCGAGGTATGCGGTCAGGTGCGCTGCGGCGCGCTGCTCCATGACGTCCACGATCTCCTGGGTCTCCCTGTTGCCGGCTTCGTGCAAGCGCAGAGAGGTGTACAGCCGGAACAGCTGCCGCTGCTTCGTGATGAGATCAGCTGCCCGCTCGTAGTAGACGGCCAGGCGCTCTTCGGGGGAGCCGGCTGAGTCGTCGACTTTAGGCAGGTTGGCGAAGAACTCGGTCGACCCTCGCTCGAGAACAGCCCTCAGGACGCCGGCCTTGCTACCGAAGTGGTGGTAGACCGAGCCGACCGGAAACCCGGATTCCTCGCAGATCTGGTTGATCGAGACGCTGCCGTACCCCTTGGACCCGAACAGGCACTCGGCCGCATCGATGATCTGATTGCGGGTATCGCGTGCGGTAACCATGCGGGGAGCCTATCCGGTGGTCGCTGTGAGGGCTGATGCGGCGAAATCCCGCATCGCGGGCGCCTTGGAGATCGCCGCGGCGGCTTGCCGGAGCGGGTTGAGGAGTACCTCACCGCTGCCGGCAGAGGACTGGAACGCCACGGACAGCGCCGCGACGGCACGGTCGCCGACCAGCACGGGCACCGCCACGCACGCCAGTCCGGGAGCGGCCTCTTCGCGGTCGGTCGCATGTCCGGCCGCTTTGACGGAGGCCAGCTGGCGGCGTATCTCGTCGGGCGTGGTCAGGGAATGGGCCGTCCTGCGCCGGAGCGGCCCGTCGAGTGCGTAGGCCGTGCTCTTCTCGTCGGAGAAGGCCAGCAGCGCCTTGCCCACCGCAGTGCAGTTCGCGGGCAGCCGGTCGCCGACCGTGGCGGGCGTGGAGACGGAACGCCGGCTGGGCAGCTTCTCCAGGTACACGACATCGGCATCGCGCAAGATCGCGAAATGCAGGGTCTGGCCGGTGAACCGGTGCAACTCCTCCAGATGCACCAACGCGGCCTCGCGCAACGCCGCCTCGGGTGGCAGCGCGCCAAGGGAGAACATCCGAAGGCCGATGCGGTATCCCTCGCGGGTCTGCTCGACCGCACCGAGGTCGACGAGCATCGACAACACCCGGTGCGCGGTCGACTTCGACAGGCCGCTGATGCGGACGACCTGGGCGAGGGTCAGAACTCTGTGCCTGTGGCTGAACGCGTTCAGAACATCGAAGGCCTTCCACAGCACGGACGGTGCGGCTGCGCCGGAGGGCGTCGTGACGCCGGATGCTGACTCATCGATCACAGCGGCTCCCTGCCATCGCTTAGAGCAAGCGCTCTAGAGTGAACATTCTAGAACGATTGCTCGGATGTTACGTCCGCATGAACCGCCGCGCAATGTGCCCGCGGAAGATTGTTTTGCTTCGACGGGTCGTACCGGTGTCCGGACATTTCCGATGGCAGGACTCCTGTCTGGCTGCGAGCGGATCAGCGCCTCGGGTCACGGCCGTCCGATCTAGGCGCAGGGAATTGGCGTTCCGGCCGCCGGGACGGTTCTGCAACAGGGCTTCCGGCCCGGACCTATCGTCCCGGCACAACCCGCCCCCCTACTCACGGAGCAACCATGGCCCGAGTCGGACACCATGTGATCGTCGGTGGCAGCGCGGCCGGAGTCGCGGCCGCCCTGGCTCTGCGGCGCACCGGTTTCGACGGCGCGGTGACGATCGTCGACGCGAGCCCGAGGCTGCCCTACGAGCGCCCCGTCCTGTCGAAAGGCCTCAGCGGCGACGAGGAGGCGATGTTCCGCCCGATCGTCCCCGCCGAGGAGTACCGGGCCGCCGAGATCGAACTTCGTCTCGGCAGCGAAGTGGACACGCTCGATCCTGAAGCCGGCCTGGTCAGGCTTTCGGACGGTGAGGCGATGAACGCCGACCGGGTCCTGCTGACGACCGGGGTGTCGGCCCGGCGCCTGTCCGTCCCGGGCAGCGATCTGCGCAACGTGCTGACCCTGCGGGACTTCGACGACGCCCGCAAGCTCGCCGCCGTGATCGCTTCGGGCGGTCCGCTGGTGATCGTGGGCGGCGGTTTCATCGGGATGGAGGTCGCCGCGGCAGCGCGGACCGCCGGCTGCGCCGTGACCGTCGTGGAGGCGGCGCCGATGCCGCTGCTCCCGCTTGGGCGTCCCCTGGCCCGGTTGGTCACCGAACTGCACCGCCAAGAAGGGGTGCGGGTCCTGACCGGAGCGAAGATCGAGGCGTTCCTCGGCACCGAAGAGGTGCAGGAAGTACTGCTGTCCGATGGAGAGCGGCTGCCCGCGGCGGCCGTGGTCATCGGTGTCGGGGTCGTTCCCAACGACGAGTTGGCGGCGGCCGCCGGCGCCGAGGTGCGGAACGGGCAGGGGATCGTCGTCGATGCCTGTGGCCGGAGCACACATCCCTGGATTCTGGCGGCGGGCGATGTGACCGTGCAGCCGCACCCCCGTCTGGCGGAGCCGGGCCGCATCGAGCACTGGGACAACGCCCAGCAGCAAGGGGCCGCCGTCGGCGCCACCATGGCGGGCGCCCCCCGGGTTCACGACGCCGTTCCCTACTTCTGGTCGGAGCAGTTCGGCCTCACCCTGCAGATGGTCGGCCGCCCCTGGGCGGATGACCGGCTCGTCGTGCGCCCTGGCGCCGACCCCCGACACTTCACCGCCTTCTGGCTCAGGGACGGCTTGGTCGTCGCCGCCGCCGGCTTGGACGCCGTTCGCGACCTCGCCATGGCCAAGAAGCTGGTCGAACGCACGGCACCGGTGTCGGCGGAGGTCCTCGCCGACGCTTCTGTCGGACTCCGCGCCCTGGTCAAGGAGACGGCACGCCGCTGAGGGCCGAGGCCGTTCCGGCCGTCGGAACGAATCGCCGTCCAGGACGCGGACCTGGCCGACACTCCACACACCATTCCACCGAAAGGAGGCGCTGTGAGCGTCTCGATCACGACCTCGGACGTCAAGGCCGGCGAGTACAGCGTGCGACTCAACCGCGCGGGCGAGGGGAACCGCGAAGCCATCCTCTTCCTGCACGGATCAGGCCCCGGCGCGACCGGCCTGTCCAACTTCGGCGGCACCATCGAGGCCTTCGCCGAGGACTACGACTGTCTGGTGATCGACCAGGTCGGCTGGGGCGACTCCAGCCACCCGGAGGACACCCCGCCCGGCGCCAGGCTGCGGCAGAACGCCGAGACCTGCCTGGCCCTGATCGACGAACTCGGCCTCGACAAGGTCCACCTGGTGGGCAACTCGATGGGCGGTTCGCTCGCGCTGAACCTGCTGACCCGCGCCCCTGAGCGCTTCGGCAAGGCCATCACCATGGGGACGGCGGGCGCCGGGAACATGGGGGCTCCCAGTCCGGCGATGTGGCGTCTGATCACCTTCTACGACGACCCCACCCCTCGGGCCATGGCCGAGCTGATCTCCTACATGCTGTACGACCCGACCCTGTTCGGGGACCGGCTCGCCGCCATCGCGGAGGAGCGTGTCGCCATGGCGACACGGCCCGAGGTGCGGCGTTCCCACCTGCAGACCTTCGCCCCGAGGCCCGCCAACCCCCTCGTCCTTCCGGAGGTCGCGCTCAAGCGCATCCCGAACGAGGTTCTGTTCGTGCACGGCAGGGAGGACGTCATCGTCTCGCCCGAGGGCAGTGAGTGGTTCGCCCGGCGCGTCCCGAACTCGCGGCTCTACCTGATGCCGCACTGCGGTCACTGGGCGCAGATCGAGCAGGCGGACAGGTTCAACAACGTCACCCGCGCCTTCCTCGCGGGTCAGATCTGAAGTGGAGTCATGCACATGAGCTTCGTCAGCGCTCTGGGCTACATCGTCTTCCGCGGTCCGCTCGAGGCCTGGAGGACCTTCGGAACCGACGTGCTGGGCCTCCAGCTCGCGGCTTCCGACGACCCTGACACCTTGCTGTTCAAGAATGACGAGAGGGCATGGCGTATCGCCGTGGAGGCCGGGGAGCCGGCCGGCCCGAAATCGGTGGTCGCGCTCGGTATGGAGGTCAAGTCCCCCAGGGATCTGGAGGTTCTGGCCGGGAATCTGCGTTCGCTCGGCGTCGACTTCCGGGAGGACGAGAAGCTCGCCGCCCGCCGCGGCGTCCGGAGGCTGATCAGCTTCGCCGACGTCGCCGGGAACACGGTCGAGGCCTATTACGGCGCGACTCAGGCCAACGAGCGATTCGTCTCTCCGCGCGGCCTCACCTTCGTCGCCGGCGACATGGGCCAGGGCGACTTCGGCGTCGGTCATACCTTCATGTTCGTCGCCGACCCGGCGAAGACCGCGAAGTTCTACCAGGACGCTCTCGGGTTCCGGCTCAGCGACACGATCGACCTCGGGCCGGAGGCGGCCCAGTTCCTGCACTGCAATCCGCGGCACCACTCGATGGCGTTCGGTGCCATCCCCGGAGTCCCGCCCGGCATCGGTCACCTGATGCTGGAGGTGACGAGCCTGGAGGACGTCGGACGGACCATGGACCTCGTGCAGAAGCAGGGCATCCCGATGCGGATGTCGATCGGCGAGCACACCAATGACCGGATGACCTCCTTCTACGTCGTGACGCCCTCCGGTTTCGACATCGAGTACGGCTTCAACGGCCGCGTCATCGACGACGACGCGTGGACGGTCGGCCACTACGACGCCGCGAGCATCTGGGGCCATCACTTCCTGGCGGCCTCTCCGGCTCCCGGCGCTTGAGAACGAAAGGAGCGGGACATGTTCGACATCGCCGACCTGGTCCAGCCCGACAAGGGGCTCATCGACCCAAGCATCTACACCGATCCCGAGATCTACCAGGCCGAGCTGGCGAACGTCTTCGCCCGGAGCTGGCTCTTCCTGGCCCACGACAGCCAGTTGCCCAAGAAGGGCAGCTTCCTGCAGACCTACATGGCCGAGGACCCGGTCCTGGTGGTCCGTCAGCGGGACGGCTCGGTCAAGGCGTTCCTCAACCAGTGCCGGCACCGGGGCATGCGCATCTGCCGTGCCGACGAGGGTGTGGCCAAGGCATTCACCTGCAGCTATCACGGCTGGGCGTACAACATCGCCGGTGAGCTGGTCAGCGTGCCGATGGAGGACCGCGCCTACCACAACGAGATCGACAAGTCCCAGTGGGGACCGCGGCAGGTGCCGCGCATCCACAACTACAAGGGCTTCTACTTCGGCACCTGGGATGACGAAGCCCCCTCCTTCGAGGAGTACCTGGGCGACATGGCGTGGTACTTCGACGCCATGGCCGACCGCTACGACGACGGTCTCGAACTCGTCCCGGGCGCGACCAAGTGGGTCATCGACGCCAACTGGAAGTTCGCCGCCGAACAGTTCGCCAGCGACATGTACCACGTTCCGATCTCCCATTCCTCGGGGTTCGTCGCGCTGTTCGAGGACCCCGAGATCCGGGCGCTGGCGGCGGGAGCCCTGGCAGCCCCGGGCCGTCAGTTCAGCGGGAACGGTCACGGTTCGGGGTCCGGTCTCCGTCCCGACCTCGTGCCCGACCCGGCCGGCCCGGCCTTCGACGCCTTTCTCATCGAGCGCCGGGAGGAGATCTACCGCCGCCTCGGCGAGCAGCGCGCCCTGGCGGTGTACGGGCACAACACCGTGTTCCCCAACTTCTCCTGGCTGGCGACCAACAACACGATGCGGGTGTGGCACCCGCGCGGACCGGGCCGTATCGAGGTGTGGTCCTGGGCCTACCTGCCCAAGAACGCTCCCGAAGAGGCCAAGCGGGCGTCACGGCTCAACACCGTCCGCACCTTTTCGCCAGCCGGAGTGTTCGAGACCGACGACGGCGAGAACTGGACCGAGGTCCAGCAGGTCCTGCGCGGCCACATCGCGCGGCAGACCACCTTCAACGCGCAGATGGGACTCGGTCACGAGCAGCGCGACCTGGACGGCATGCCAGGCCGGACGGCCGGTGACATGTTCACCGAGATGGCCGGCCGCGGCATGTACCAGCGCTGGGCCGACCTGATGTCCGGCCTGAGCTGGCAGGAGATCGCCGAACTGGACAAGCGGCGGCGTGAGCAGGAGGAGGCGAAGCAGTCATGACGACAGAGACAATCCCGGTCCCCGCGCTCGTCAGCGTGGAGACCCAGCACCGGATCGAACAGTTCCTCTACGCCGAGGCCGCCTTCCTGGACGACCACCGGTTCACCGAGTGGCTGGAGTTGTTCACCGACGACGTCCACTACTGGTTGCCGACCCGTGTGACGCGCACCGTCCGCGAACGTGACATCGAGATCGCCGGGCCCGACGGCGCGGCGTTCTTCGACGACGACAAGGCGTTCCTCGCGGGCCGGGTACGCCGTCTCACCTCCGGCCAGGCCTGGTCGGAGGAGCCGCCGTCACGGACCCGGCGGCTGCTGACCAACGTCCGCGCGACGGAACTGGACTCCGGCGAGTTCGAGGTGCGCGTCAACTTCCACGTGCTGCGCAGCCGCCTGGAACTCCACCAGGACAGCTTCTCCGGCGAGCGCACCGACCTCCTGCGTCCGGCCGGCATCCCGCTGGGATTCCAGATCGCCCGCCGCAAGATCGTCCTGGACACCACGACCCTGCCCGCCCCGAGCATCAGCGTCTTCCTATGAGTACCTCCTGGATCCGCGCCTGCGGCATCGACGACATCGACGACGGAGAAGCCTTCCGCCTGGACACCGTGCCCCCGGTCTCGGTGTTCCGTTCCGGGGACGAGTTCTTCTGCCTCGACGACACCTGCACCCACGAGGACTACTCGCTGGCAGACTCCTGGGTCGAGGACTGCACCGTGGAGTGCCCCCTCCACCAGGCCAAGTTCTGTCTGCGCACCGGCGCCGTCCTGGCACAGCCGGCGACCCGGCCGCTGGCCACCCACGAGATCAAGGTCGAAGGCACCGACATCTACGTCCGTATCGATCGCGAGCGTGCAGAGCACAGGGAAGAAGAGCACAGGGAAGGAGCGCACCATGGGGCGGCTTGACGGCACGTCCGCGGTGGTCACCGGTGGTGCCTCCGGGCTCGGCCGCGCGATCGTCGAGCGCTTCGTGGCGGAGGGGGCGCGGGTCGTTGTCCTCGACCGCTCGAAGGTGCGGCTGGATGAGCTCTCCAAAGAGCTGGGCGACGCGGTACGCACCATCGCCGGTGACGTGCGGTCGTTCGAGGACAACAGCCGAGCCTGCGCCATCGCCGAACGCGAGTTCGGCGGACTGGACGCCTTCATCGGCAACGCAGGCATCTGGGACTTCGGCAGGTCTCTGATCGACACACCCGCCCACGTCCTCGCCGACGCCTTCGACGAACTGTTCGCCGTCAACGTCAAGGGCTACCTGCTCGGTGCCAAAGCGGCCGTCGAGCCGTTGCGCAAGTCGAACGGAACCCTCATCCTGACCCTCTCCAACGCGGCGTTCTTCCCCGCCGGCGGCGGACCGCTCTACACGGCCAGCAAGCATGCCGCTCTCGGACTGGTCCGCCAGCTCGCCTACGAGCTGGCCCCGGAGGTCCGTGTCAACGCCGTCGCCCCCGGCGGGCTGGCCACCGATCTGCGAGGGCCCGGAGCTCTGGGGCTCGCCGACACATCGATCACGGATGAACTCCCCATCGACACCATCCTCCGCGAGCACTCGGCCCTGCGCACCGCGCCGGAACCCGCCGACTGCACCAGCCCGTACGTGCTGCTGGCCTCCAAGGAGGCCCGGACCTTCACCGGCACGGTGATCGACATCAGCACCTTCGGCACCCCGCCCCGCCGACAGTAGGCGTTCACCTTGCCCGCCCGGGCCGCCCGGGCGGGCTCCGTATGCCCTTGGCCGGGCCATCCTCCGGGAACACAGTTGACCAGTACTTCCTCCCAACAGGCGGCGGACTCGACCGTCGACCAGCGCTCCTCCCGCCTGATCCTTGCCGCTCTCGCGGTGGCGGGGTCACTGGTGGCCGTCCACCAGACGACCGTGACACCGCTGCTGCCCGACCTCGCCCGCCACTTCGACACCTCGTTGACGGCCGTCTCCTGGGTCTTCACCGCGCCGCTCCTGACCGGAGCGGTCGCAACCCCACTGCTGTCGCGCCTGGGCGACATGTACGGGAAGAGACCCTTGATCCAGCTGACTCTCAGTCTGCTCCTGACGGGCTCGGTCGTGTGCGCGTTCGCCCCCTCACTGGGCGTCCTCATCGCCGGACGGGCGCTCCAAGGGGTAAGCGTGGCACTGTTCCCGCTGGCCATCGGCCTGATCCGGGAGGTGCTACCACCCGACCGTGTCATGAACGGTATCGGTGTCGTCAGCGCCACCATGGGAGTCGGCGGCACCCTGGGAATGATCATCACAGGACTGGTCACCGCAGTGACGGACGGTTTCCGCCCCGTGTTCTGGGTGGCCATCATCCTCAGCGTGACCGCCCTGACGCTCATCGCCCGATGGGTGCCGTCCGGCGGCGCCCGGCATGGCGGCAAGCCGGACTATCCGGGTGCCGCCCTCCTCGCCCTGACCCTGGTCTGCCTGCTCCTGGCCATCAGCAAGGGCAACACCTGGGGATGGACATCCGGCCGGGTACTCACCCTGTTCGGCGCCGCTGTCCTTCTGGGCGGAGCGTGGACGCTGACCGAACTGAGAGTCACCCAGCCGCTGGTGAGGCTGTCCCTGCTCGTCGGTCACCGCTCCCTGTCAGCCAACACGCTGTCGCTTCTGCTGGGCTTTTCGATGTACGCCTCCTTCACCTTGGTCGCGAACCTGGTGCAGACGCCTCGAAGCGCCGGATACGGCCTGGGAGGCTCCATCCTGGATGTCGGCCTGTACTCGCTGCCGATGATGGTGACGACGCTGTCGGCCGCGGGCCTGGCGAGTCGTCTCGCCCGCCGGATCGGCCAGGCGTTCACCATCGCCGTGGGCGCGGTGATCTCCGGATGTTCGTTCCTCTGGCTCGCGCTGTCGAACACCCATGGCTACGACTTCCTCGGGCAGGGGGCCCTCCAGGGGCTCGGTCTCGGGATCTCCCAAGCGGCCCTCGGTGTCCTGGCCGTCGAGCATGTTCCCCTGGCCCAGAGCGGAATCGCCAGCGGGATCAACTCCCTGGTGCGCACGGCGGGAGGAGCGATCTCCGGCGCGGCGGTCGGGGCTGTTCTGGGTGGAAGCGCGGCGACTCTGCACGACTATGTTCTGTGCTTCGTCTTCATCGCAGGCACTTCCTGGCTCGCGGGCCTGATCGCCGTGGCCCACAGGTTCGCCTACAACGGCAACACGGCAAGGCCACTGCCGTCAGCCCGCACGCCGTAGGGCCCTGGACGGCGTCGCCGTCCGGCGCCTTGAGGGGGCCGGCGTAGCGCAACGCGTTCCGCACGACGGCTCGGCGGTGAAGGGGCAGCACCCCGCGGGGCGCGCGATCCCGTGCCGCTCAGCACCCACCGCACCTCCGTGGAGCGGGCCGCGAGGCCACCGTCGCGACGCGCGTACTGGCCAGCGGAACGCCCGCTAGGACGGAAGGCGGTCCAGGGGCGAACGTGCTCTTGTGCTTGCTGCTGTCGCCACGGCTGGACCGCCGAGGGGGTGGTCCAAGTGGCTCCGCCCACGAGGTCCGCACCTGGATCGCCGCCTGTGCCTCCGCGGCCGCGACGTCGGGACCGTACGCGATGACCTCCCGTTTCTACGAGGCGATCCCGGCGCGGATCGCCGGGGTCGCGACAACTACCGCGAAAGGACTGTGAAACCGGCATGGCAGTGGACTCGAAAGTGATCGCGCAGGCCGCCGCGCGACTGACCGGCGCCACGGAACGAGGCCGCGCTGTCGCCCCGGTCCGCGATCTGCTCGGCGCCCAGGACATCGGTGCCGCCTACGCGGTACAGCAGGAACTGACCCGGCGCAGGCTGCGCCGAGGAGCTGTGATGGTTGGCCGGAAGATCGGCCTGACCTCGCCCGCCGTGCAACGCCAACTGGGGGTCGATCAACCGGACTTCGGTGTGCTGTTCGCCGACATGGACGTCTCCGCCGAGCCGGAGGTGCCGTCCGCGCGGCTGCTGCAGGCCAAAGCGGAGGCGGAGATCGCCTTCGTCCTCAGGGAGGACCTGGCCGGCGGCGACCTGGACCCGGCGCAGGTGCGGGCCGCGGTCGACTACGCCGTCGCCGCGCTGGAGATCGTCGACAGCCGCATCGCCGACTGGGACATCACCCTCGCCGACACGGTCGCCGACAACGCCTCCAGCGGCCTGTACGTCCTCGCCGAACGCCGGCTCACGCTCGACGAGTTCGAGCCGCGGGAGACCACCATGCGGATGTACGCCGACGACGTCCTCGTCTCCGAGGGCTCAGGCGCCGCCTGCCTGGGCGACCCGCTCAACGCTCTGGCCTGGCTGGCCCGCACCGCGCGGGAGTTCGGCGAGCCGCTGCGTGCCGGGCAGGTCGTCCTCTCCGGCGCTCTGGGCCCGATGGTCCCGGCGCCTCCTGGCACTCGCATCCGGGCCGAGATCAGCTCGCTCGGCGAGGTCACCGCCGCATTCTCCGAGAAGAGGGACGCATGACACCCCGTAAGACCAAGGTCGCCATCATCGGCTCGGGCAACATAGGCACCGACCTGATGATCAAGATCCTGCGCCTGTCGGACACGCTGGAGGTCGCCGCCATGGTCGGTATCGACCCGGCCTCCGACGGCCTTGCCCGTGCCGCCCGGTTCAAGGTGCCCACGACCCACGAGGGCGTCGACGGCCTGATCGCCATGGAGCACTTCGACGACATCGAGGTGATCTTCGACGCGACGTCGGCCAAGGCGCACATTGCCAACGCCCACAAGCTCGGGCCGTACGGCAAGAAGCTCATCGACCTCACGCCCGCCGCGATCGGCCCGTTCGTGGTGCCTCCGGTCAATCTGGGCGCCCAGCTCGACGCGGGCGTGGACAACGTCAACATGGTCACCTGCGGTGGACAGGCCACCATTCCCATGGTCGCGGCCGTCTCCGCCGTCACAGACGTGCACTACGCCGAGATCGTGGCGTCCATCGCCTCCAAGTCGGCCGGCCCCGGCACACGCGCCAACATCGACGAGTTCACCGAGACCACGGCGCACGCTATCGAGTCCGTCGGCGGCGCGGCGCGCGGCAAGGCGGTCATTGTCCTCAACCCGGCCGAACCACCGCTGATCATGCGGGACACGGTGTTCTGCCTCATCGGCGACGCCGACCAGGACGCCATCCGCACCTCCGTCAAGGAGATGGCCGAACAGGTCGCTCAGTACGTGCCGGGCTACCGCCTGAAGCAGGAGGTGCAGTTCACTCCGGTGGACGCTGCCGAGCCGGTGCACACGCTCGTCCCGCAGGGAGCCGGTCCGGTCACCACCCGGGTGTCGGTCTTCCTCGAGGTCGAGGGCGCCGCCCACTACCTCCCGGCCTACGCCGGGAATCTCGACATCATGACGTCGGCCGCCCTGCGCGTCGCCGAGTCCTTCGCGGAGGCCAAGCGATGAACCGCAAGATCTACATCCAGGACGTCACCCTGCGGGACGGCATGCACGCCATCCGGCACCGCATCGACCCCGCCGACGTCGGCCGTATCGCCGCCGCCCTCGACGCGGCCGGCGTCGACGCCATCGAGGTCGCCCACGGCGACGGCCTGGCGGGCGGGTCGCTGAACTACGGCCCGGGCAGCCACACCGACTGGGAGTGGATCGAGGCCGCGGCCGACGCGATCGACAACGCGGTCCTCACCACACTCCTCCTGCCCGGTATCGGCACCATCGCCGAACTGGAACGCGCCCACGCCCTCGGCGTGCGCTCGGTCCGCATCGCCACCCACTGCACCGAGGCCGACATCTCCGCCCAGCACATCGCCAAGGCACGCGAGCTCGGCATGGACGTCTCCGGTTTTCTGATGATGAGCCACATGGCCCCGGCGACCGAACTCGCCGCACAGGCCAAGCTGATGGAGTCCTACGGCGCGCACTGCGTGTACGTCACCGACTCAGGCGGCCGCCTCACTCTGGACGGGGTGCGCGAGCGGGTCCGCGCCTATCGGGACGTGCTCGACGAGACCACCGAGATCGGCATCCACGCGCACGAGAACCTCTCGCTGTCGGTGGCCAACAGCGTCATCGCCGTCGAGGAGGGCGTCACCCGGGTCGACGCCTCCCTCGCCGGACAGGGTGCCGGCGCCGGCAACTGCCCCATCGAAGCCTTCATCGCGGTGGCCAACCTCCAGGACTGGAAGCACGGCTGCGACCTGTTCGCGCTCCAGGACGCCGCCGACGACCTGGTACGCCCCCTGCGTGACCGCCCCGTCCAGGTCGACCGGGAGACTCTCACCCTCGGCTACGGTGGCGTCTACTCCTCTTTCCTGCGCCACGCCGAGATAGCCGCCCAGCGCTATGGCGTGGATGCCCGCGAGTTGCTGCTGGAGGTCGGCCAGCGCGGCCTGGTCGGCGGCCAAGAGGACATGATCGTGGACATAGCACTCGACCTGCTCGCGGCTCGGTCCACACGGGGCGCCTGACCAGAGGTGTCCGTACACGCCATGTAGTTGCGGGTGCTGCAGAACCCCATTCCTCGCGGGGTGATCGACCGTGGGTGCCAGAATCGAAGCGGGACGGAGTCACCTGCGCTCGAGGCATTTCACGTCGGATGAATCAAGACGCCTCGAGGTGGGCGCGGTACCGTCTCGTCAACCACGACCTTGAACGGTTCAGGGAAACTGATCCATTCGGTCTGGCCGAGGCGGTTCCGCGCCGCAGTGTCGCTGGTTGCGTGGGTGGCGATCAGTGCGATCGAACTGCTCAACTATGCTCAGGCCCTGCAATCCGCCGGAGTCCTCGTGCTCCAGCCTGAGCTGTCGATCAAGACGTTGTGCTGACCACGACGTCGTGGAAGCACACCGGACGGGTATACAGCGCGCCGCTCGGCATGCCCGCTCCCGCCGACGCACTGGCGCCTCTTGGCGAGACAGGCACCCCCAGTGGGACCGGCTGGACCCGTCTGCCACCATCACGCAACAGTTCAACACCAGGGCCTCTCGATTCTCGCTGGATTCGACAACCGGGAGTTACCAAGAGGCCTTTCGGCCATGCCTCCCATCGCTCAACGAGCGCATAGAGAAAAGGCAGTTGGCCGGAGTGAACCGACAGACAGTACCGGCCCCGTTGGAGTTGGGCGATCCGTGTGAAGGACGTCTCTGAAGCGGCCGTGGCGTGCGGGCATCGACTATGAGAAGACCCAGTTCCTAGCGCACGTATGAAGCCGCACGCAAAGGGTCGACGCGCTGACAGAGGAGGCGGAAGCGCTCGCCCAAGAACACATCGAGGTCCAGCGGCTCCTGGACGAGGCGAAGGAGAACGAGGGAGAGGCACGTCAGTCTGCCGAACGCCTCCAGGACAGGCTGGAACAGGCCACGGGACCCAAGACGGCACTGGAATCCGAGCCACGGCTGACTGAGCTCCTCGACGGCGAACGAGTCGACCTCGACCAGGACGCGCACCTCCTGGTCGAGCGTCTTGCCGGAGCGATCGCCGAAGCCGAACGGGAACACGTTGCGCTGCGGATCGAGGACGCCCGTGACGATCAAGCCCGGCTTGCCCTGGCCGATGGGCGGCTGCTGCCTCCGCCGGCCGTCGTGACCGAAGCCTGCCGGATCCTGAGGGACCGGCAGATCGACGCCTGGCCGGGCTGGGAACGTCTTGCGGACTACCCCCAGCGCAAGCGCGAGGAGTTCACAGCCAGGGCTCCCCATCTCGTCAGCGGGGTCCTGCTGAACTCTGGTGGTGATGTGAGTGAAGCCCGTGACATCCTCGCCGCGCTGACACCCCAGCCCACTGCTTACGTTGCCGTGGGCACCAGCGAGGCACTCGAATCCCTACAGGCCGGGCAACCGAACGGCGTCGCGTTCACTCTCCCCTTCCATCCCGCGCTGTACGACCACGCCGCAGCCGAAACCGAACACCGGGCCGTTGAGGAGCGGTGCTCCCGACGTATACAGCGCCTCGCCGAGGTCGTGGCCTCCAAACGCAGGGACGAGGCACTCAGGCACCGGATCGCCACATGGCGGGAGAGCTACCCGCCTGGTCCCTCGCAGCCCTGTCCGAAACAGCTGCTGTGGCCGCCAGACTCGACGACATCGCCCAACGACTGGCCCAGATCCCGGGATGGTCGGACCTGGCCCGTGCCGCCGAAGTACGACGAGATCAGCAGAACGAAGCGGCTGACCAAGCCCTGCGACGCGGACATGGACGGCCTGAAAGGCCTTATTCATTCAGCCTTTCGACTGAATGTGCAGGGGAATTCCCCATCGGGGAATTCGTTGGGTGGCTTATGTCGGCCCCCGTTGGGGGCCTTGTTTTGGGTGTGACCGTCGCGCCGCGTCTTGCGTCCGTCACCGGTGACGCCGGCGGCAGCCTCGTCGACCACCTGTCCCAGGTGGGCCGTGAGCAGTTCGTCGTACCGTGCTCGCCGCGATGATCGCGCCCAGGCCGGTCGCGTCGAGCAGGGCGACGAGCCCGCTGGAGTGCAGGGAGCCCATGACGTTGGTCAGCTCCGGAGGCGTCCGCGTCGCGATCTCGGCGGCACCGTCGGCGCCGCGGACGACCTCGATGTCGGCCGTGCGATGCGCCGGTATCGGTTCCAGCAGCGTGCGGGCCAGCGCCGTCCTGTCCATGGCCGCAGCCTGGCAAGTGCCCCTTACGAAGGGTGACCCCGGGGGCAACAGGCGGAGGCCCTGCCCCCGGGGTCGGCGTCGCCGATCAGAACGCGTACGGGCCGAAGCGACCCCAGGCGACCAGCACGAGCAGGGCTATGTAGATCAGGTTCACGGCGGCCAGCGAGGTCTCGGAGCGGCGGAGATGGACCACGGAACCGCCGCCGGCGAGCGCGATCCCGCCGAGTGCCGCCCACGGGACCAGCACCGGAGCGATGTCGGTGGCGCCCGGCAGGATCAGCCCGAGGCCGACCAGCGCGTCCAGGGCGCCGATCGCCTTCACGGCCGGGTCGGAGAACTGCTCGACCCAGCCGAAGGTGGAGGCGAGCTTCTTCTTGTCGGTGAAGATCTTCATCGCGCCCACGGCCAGGAACGCGGCGGTGAGCAGGGACTGAACAATCCACAAAAAAACGTTCACAGAGCACTCCGGCGAGAGGCAGGGAGAAGGCGTTCAAATTTGAACATGCGCAAGGTAGCACAGTGTTCAGATTTGAACTACCAACTCCCGGCCGCCTCGGCCGGACACCCGGACTACCGCGTCACAGAGGGGGCTCCCTCGCCCCGTGCGCGGCGGGCGACCTCGTTCAGGCCGTCGGCCAGAACGCCGAGCTGTTCCGGAGTGAAGGCTTCGAGGAAGAACTCCCGCACGGCTGCGATGTGCCCCGGGGCCGCCTGCTCCAGCATGCGCCGGCCGTCGTCGGTGAGGACCGCGTAGACCGCACGCGGATCACCGGAGCACCCGCGCCGCCGCACCAGACCGGCCTTCTCCAGCTGGGCGATCTGGTACGTCAGTCCGCTCTTGGTGGTGTGGAGCGTCTCGGCGAGCGCGCCCATGCGCATCTCGCGGTCGGGGGCGGAGTCGAGGCGGACGAGGACCACGTACTGCAGGTGGGTGATCCCCGAATCCTCCTTGAGCTGCTGATCCAGCCGCCGGTCCAGCGACACCGCGGCGCCCACGAAGGCGTACCAGGCTCGCGCCTCATGCTCGTTCAACAACCCGGGGTCCGTCATGCATCCACGCTACCTCGTCAGTTCAAATTCGAATCGATGTGACAGAGGCCACACCGGGCCGCCTGTTTCAAATTTGAAGCATGCAGGGTATGGTCCAGGATGTCGCTTCAAATTTGAACTTGCACTCGCTTCGCATCATTCCCCAGGAGCAGCCATGGACACCACGCCTTCCGCCGCGCACACCCTGCTCGCCGACGCCTCGGTGCGCTCCCGGGTGACCATCCCGCTGCGCTTCGCCGACGGCTACGAGGTCACCGCCGAGGCGGTCACCTTCCACGGACTGGCCGACGGCAAGGAGCACGTCGCGCTGATCCTGGGCGACCCCGCGGCTGCCCCGGCGCCGTTGGTGCGGATGCACTCCGAGTGCCTGACGGGCGACGTGTTCGGCTCGGCGCGCTGCGACTGCGGTCCGCAACTGCGCGAGGCGGTCGAGCGCATCGCGGCCACCGGCGGGGTGCTGCTCTACCTGCGCCAGGAGGGCCGCGGCATCGGCCTCTACAACAAGCTGGACGCCTACGCCCTGCAGGACGCGGGCCTGGACACGTACGAGGCCAACACCGCCCTCGGTCTGCCCGAGGACGGCCGCGACTACACCGCCGCCGCGCAGATGCTCGCCGCGCTCGGCCTCGCCGAGTTGGACCTGCTCACCAACAACCCCGACAAGGCACGCCAGTTGCGTGACCTCGGGGTCCCGGTGCGCTTCGTGGAGCCCACCGGCGTCTTCGCCACCGACAGCAACATCCGCTATCTGCACGCCAAGGCCGAGCACACCCACCACACGATCCGGCTGCCCGAGACGGCCGCCTTCGCCCCCCTGGCCGGCTGACCCCGACCCCACCCCTCTCTCACCCCGGAGTTCCGTCATGCCCACATCCCTCGGCCGCGTTGCCACCGACGCCGCCCCGCGCTACGCCAAGCAACTCGCCTCCCACTTCGGCGGCAAGATCCCCACCGAGGAGACCCGCGACGGCGGGCACCGCCTCACCTTCCAGCAGACCGACGTCCTGCTCGAGCCCGCCGACGACCACCTGCTCATCCGCGTGACCGCACCCGACGCGTCCTCCCTCACTGCCATCGAGAGCGTCGTGGGCAGCCACCTCGAGCGCTTCGGCCGCCGCAACGAACTCACGGTCGTCTGGGAGCAGTCATGAAGGCCGTCGTCATCACCGCCTTCGGAGCCGAGCCGCTCCTCAGCGATCTGCCCGTTCCGGAACCGGGACCGCGCGAGGTGCTGGTCCGCCTGCGCGCCGCCGCGCTCAACCCCTTCGACTGGAAGGTCGCCGACGGAGCCCTCAAGGGCGCGGTCGAGCACGACTTCCCGCTGGTCATGGGTTCCGACGGCGCCGGTGTCGTCGAGCGCGTCGGAGCCGGGGTGAACCTGTTCCGGCAGGGCGACACCGTCTACGGCCAGTTCATGAACGTAGCCCGCGGACGCGGCTCCTACGCCGAGTACGCCCTGGTCTCCGAGGACGGCAAGATCGCCCGCATACCGGACGACCTGCCGTTCACCGTCGCCGCCGCCCTGCCCACCGCGAGCGCCACCGCCTACCAGGCCATCGAAGCCGCCCGTCTCGACACCGGGCAGGTCGTCCTCGTCAACGGCGCCTCCGGAGGCGTCGGCCAGTCCGCGATCCAGTTCGCCGCCCACCAGGGAGCCCGGGTGCTGGCCACCGCCGCCCCCGACGTCGCCGCCCGTCTGCGCGACCTCGGCGCCCACGAGACCCTCGACTTCACCGCCGCGCCGGTCGCCGAGCAGGTGCTCGCCGCCCACCCCGAGGGCATCGACGCCGTCCTCGACCTCGTCAGCCACCCGGGCGACGACGGCATAGACGCCCTCGCGACCCTGCTCAAGCCCGGCGGCAGACTGATCAGCACCAACCACGCCGCCGACGTCGAGGGGCTGGCGGCCCGCGAGATCCACGGCGTCAACCTCTCCAGCAACCCCAGCCGGGCCGAACTGGAGGCACTCGCCGACCTCGCCGCCGCCGGAAAGCTCCGCATCACCGTCGACAGCGAGATCCCCCTGGCCGACGCCCCCGCCGCCGTGGCCCGCGCCCGCTCCGGCCACTCCCGCGGCAAGACGGTCATCCTGCCCTGACCGGCAGGATGACACCGGCGCCTGGCCGGCACGGCCCGTCGGGATGCACGGGGCTGTTGACCGGCAGACACCTTCAGTCCCGGTGACAGGCGGGCCGACCAACGCGAGCGAGGGCCGACAACGATGGCCCAACGGCTCCATCCACCGCGACACCACGACCAGTCACACGGCACGACGTATCCGCACGCCCAGCCGTAACGGCGGACGGCACCGCCCTGCGGCGCGGTCCGCTGAGGCGGTGGTCTCGTCGAGGCCCGTGAGCTGTTGACCGGCGTCCACGGCTGGCTCGGAGAGGGCTGCCGTTGCTCCTGGCCGGCGCGGACCGCGGCGCGTGGGAGGTCTGGGCGGTGCCGCGGCCCGGGCATGTGCGCAGTGGTTGTCTGGGATGCTGCTGAAGGCCGCATCAACGCCTGCGTCGTGGAAGTCGTGTGCGTCGCCGGACGGTGGGAGCCCGAGGGTGAGATCCCCTCGGGCCACCCGACTGGTTGACCGTAGGTTATCTGCCTGCACCCGAGTCGATGTCCCGGGCGAGCTGTTGGGCATATTCGGCGAGGAGTTTCCGTAGGTCGGCGTAGTGCCGAAAGGTATCTGGCCGGACGAGGTTGTACCAGGTGGTGTTGCGGCGAAGAGCCCATTCGCGTTGGACGTCTTGAGGCTGTTCGGCCTCAATGGGGCGCGGGGCGAAGAGGTGCTCGCCTTGTGTGACCTGTACCCAGATGAATACGGAGGCGTCCTGACGTTTGCGGTCGCCGACTGCCGGCCGAATGGGGCCGGGGATGGGTGGTAACTCGCTGACCAGGGCGTCCCATTCGTCAGGAGGCAGAGCCCAGTCTCTGAGTGCCTCACGTCGGCGCTGGTAGTCGATGAGTGGTCGGTGGGGTGCTCGGAGTTCGGTGCTGAGCTCGCGGAGGACCCGTTCGAACTCGGCCGGGTTGCGGCCCGCGCGTTCCCAGCGTTGGAAGTCGGTGTTGGATCTGAACCGCACGCGGTCCGGGGCTATGCCGAGGTAAGTCGCGGCCTCATCGAGGGGTCCGCCTATGGCCCACTGGACGAGCCGGACCGCAGCGGTTCGACGCAAGACCTTCGGGGCGATTCCGGCAATGGGTGCGAAGTATCTTTCATGCCAGTCCGGTTCCAGGTATGCCGGGATGTGTTCTGGTCGGTAGTCGTCCCGCAGTGGTGCTCGGAGTCCTTGTGGGCCGCCGATTTTGCGGTAGGTGCGTGTCAATGGTTCGGCCGCGTCTCGGAATCGCCGCGAGCATGAGTTTTCATGGCGGGCGTAGATGCGTACCCAGGGCGTGCGTGTCGGCCGCTCTCCAGGGGTGTGGACGAGCTGGGAAAGGTGCTCGGACAGATCGTTTGTTTCGAGTAAGGAGTGTGCGGCGCGTAGGAGTCCGGCACAGGCGATCGGGTCACGGGGCGGTACATCGCGCAAGCGATGGTGCTGCAGACCGTTGCTGGTGCCGAAATTCTCTGAAGTGGAGTGGAGGTACGCGGTCACATACCCGGAGAGGGTGGTGTCGAGAAGATGCTGCCCTACTGGCCAAGTAAGGCCGATCAGTGCGGTGGCCAGCCGGAGATCCGTGAAGTATTCGGATGCGTCCGTGGCCGGAGTCGGCGGTTCGAGGTGGGCAAGCAGGGACTGCTGGAAGCGAAGGATGCTCGGTGTCGGGTGTGGCTGACGGCCGGGATCCGTAGTAACTCGCTGATCGAGTCTGCCGCCGCAGGCGCGGGACTTTCGTTTCTGCGTTGGGGTGTCGATCGTCCACCGGCATTGTGCTGGGTGCAGGCTGTGATCGTTGGCCCGCTCGATCAGGCGCCCTGATATGGCGCGCGGCTGCCCGCAGTGCGGGCAGCCTGCTTCCAGATAGGTCTGGTGTTCTACGCAGCTGAAGACAAAGGGTAGGTGCCAGAGCTTGTGCCAGGAGCCGCCGTGGAGTTGCTGGGCCGGGGTCCCGTCGCCCGCCAGGCAGGAGGGGCAATACCGCGGGGAGCCGACGAAGAGCCATGGGTCCGGCCTCTTCGGTCCCGGTCCGGGCACGGACAAGGCGATGGGGGGATACCGGTCTCGCCACTGTGTCAGTGTTAGTGCCGACACTTCCTCGGCTGTCTGGCGGGTCAGTCGGGCGAATCCTTGGGCCTCCGGCCCGGTGAGATTCAGAAGCAGACTGCCTGGGATGTGATGAGCTTGGACGCGATCGGTCCAGCCCGCCGCACGGATCAGTTGCAGAGGCGGGAGGCTGAGGCGATGCCCTAGCCGAAGCAGGTAGCTGACAAGGGACTCTCCTGAGGCAGGTTCGAGACTCCGGGGCAGTGGATGCATTACGGCTCCATCCGTCAGGCGCCTGTGCGGGCAGCCGGGCCAGGGTCATCGAAAACGGTGTTCCGGCGTCGTTTCGCCTGCGTGGCCTTCTTGACGGCGGTCCGCGGGGCGGCCGGGATGATGGGCTCGTCCGGCGGCTGCTCGGGCTCGTCCCGCCGGAGCACGATCTCGTCCAGCAGGCTCTCGTCGATCATTTCCTTCCCGGACTCCATGGCTTCCTGGGCGCCGTCTTCGAGCAGGCGTCCCAGCAGGCCGATGACACCGCCGGTGCGACGCATCAAGTACTCCGGCATACCGCCGCCGGTGAGCATGCCCTGCGTCGCGTTCATCAGCCGCAGGTGCTTCTCGATTCCCTTCAGGTGATTGACGAAGGCCGCGATCTGTGTCGGGGTGGTGTAGCGGAACCGGTCGATCTCGATGAGCTCGAATCGGTGTTCCGTCTGGGTGACCTCCAAACCGTGGATGCGGGTCGATTCCAGCGCTGGCATCTCCCATTGCCGGGTCTTCTTGTTCCACTTGGCCTCACGCAGCAGCCCGATGCCGGAGATGTTGACGCCGGTCAGGATCAGAGTGACGTCCAGGCTCATAAAGGCCCGCATTAGGTCGAGGACGTCCTGGTCGTCGGCTCTGTGCATCCGCAGCCGGCTGATGTCGTCCAGAATCAGAGCTTTGACGCCATGGTCATAAAGGGAGTCGGCGACCTGCCGTACCAGTTCCGGCAGCGTGGCCGACTTGCGGGTCGGGGCCCGGAAGAAGCCTAAGATCGACGTGCAAAGGCTTTTCGGGGTTGCTGTCACCGGGGTCGAGACATAGACGACCGGTGCGTGGAGATCGCGGGTGCCCGGCAGAGTCTGAGGGTTGAGGTGGCTGTGGAGTTCCAGCCACTGCTTTTCGAAGACGGCTCCGGCTGAGCAGACAGACGCGGTCTTGCCGTAGTTGCCCCAGCCGCTGATCATGACGCCGGCGCGGGTCGGGTCGTTCTTCTTCCTAGTGTTGCCGCTCAACCGGCGCCGGATCAGGTTGCCGACCTTGTCGTGCATGGGGGTGTCCTGCAGCGGGAGGTTCGCGTTCGTCAGCTCCCGGTAGAGGTCGTAGTCGTACTTGCGGCCCTCAGGGAGCATCGACCACCGCTGCGGGGAGATTGTCGGAGCGGGGACGAGTAGGTCGTAGTGGGTGCGGTAGTGCTGCCAGCCGACGTAGGTGTCGAGGGGCGGGCGGCTGCCCAGGATCAGCTCGGCGATCCTGGTTCGTGAAGGCAGACCGTCCAGCGGACCATCGTGAGAGAGGGCTCGGGTCACGTGTCGTCCTCCTGGACAGGTGTATCGGCTTCCGAGTCGTCGGGGGGCGGAAGCCGGAACATGGGACGCCGGTTCAGGGCCTCGTGCAGCGTTGCCGGGGCCACGGGCTTGACGTCGGCGAGGGCTTCTTCGCGTCGTCGACGGCGGTCGGCGTCGACCGCGTGGTCGATCGTGCGGGCGTGCTCGGCCCAGGCCGCGGGCATCTCAGCCGGAGCTTGCTCACCTGCGATGGCGGGTGCGGCGGGGCGGTCAGCGGCCGCAGCCTGTGCGCGGGTGATCTCGCGGGCTTGGGCGATGCGCTGCTTCTTTCCGGCCTTCCTCTTGGCCTGGCTGGGCCATTGGTCGACTGGGGTGACCGAGCCGAGGATTCCGAGCAGATGTTCCAGGAGCTCGCTCTCGGAATGGATCCTGATCTTGTTCGCCCTCACGCGTGTCAGCAGGGCGTCGGCAGTCTTGTCCGAGAACGCAGGGATCTCACCTTCGGGCGGCAGTCCTCTCCAGCGCAGAATGTGCCAGGTCTCGTGGTCTGCAGGGTCCTGGAAGAACACCTGCCGGCGGTCCCTCCGGTCACTGCGGACAACCCACTTGCCCGCGTGTTTGCCGCCCCGGGCGGAGGGCTGCTGGAAGCGCGGTTCGTCGAAGACCGGGTGGTGATACCAGAGCCCGAGGATCTTCACCCCGCGACGAGGATGGATCTTCACGTGGTGTTTGCGCAGGACCCTGTAGTAGAAGCTCGGTTCGGGGAAGTCCAGGTCGAAGCCGCCCTGTTCCATCGCGGCAGCGAACAGGGTGTTGGGGCTGTGGTCTTCACCCGGCGCCCAACTCGGGGCGTATTCGCCTAGTTTACGGTTCTGCCAGATCTGGACGATCCAGGTGGCGATGATGTGCTCGGCTTGCGTGAGCGTGAGGCTCGCATCGCGTTCCGGGTCGGCCCCGCGATCCGCGACGTCACCGCCGGTGAATCCCAGCAGGTGCTCGAAGAGCATGGTCTGGATGGTGAGGAACTGGCGCTCGACCGCGAACTTGTCAGTCTGCCGCAGGACGCGAGCAGGCAGGATCCGGCAGCCGATCTCCGTTTCGGCTTCCACCAGGTCGTGATTCTTGTAGGGGCCGCCGTGGTCGGTGGTGACCGTCTCGGGGGCGAAGAACGGCAGAGCGGCGACCCGGTGCCCGGTGAACTCGGCGATCACCTCGGCCGGCACCCCTGCGTAGGGCCATTCCATGTCCTCGCCCCAGCCGTCCCGCATCGGAAGCGGCAGCATCACGTCCCGCAGCAGCATCGCGATGTCGACCGAGGTGTCGGACTGGAGCGTAAGCCGGAAGGCCGGCAGCCCGTGCGTGTAGAGATCGAGTGCGAGGGTCAGCGTCGCGGTGATCGCGTCGCCGAACACGGTCTCGCGCAGCTTCACCGGCATCGGGGTCGAGTCCAGCACCAGAACCTGGCCCGGCCGGTGGACCACCATCCGGCCGGAGACCCCGGCCTCCGCGGCCGCCTCCGCCGTCCGCCCGTAACGCGGCCGGGCTCCGCCGGGCCCGAACCACTCCTTCCAGACGGCCGCGAGCGTCCAGCGGGAAGGGATCTTCTCAGTGGGAAACGTCGGGAACCGCTCACGCATGTACTGATGCATCAACCGGTGCTTGGCACCCTGGCTCAGGCGGGCGCGTGGGCCGCACTCGGCCTTTACTGCGAAGATCGCCTCCCGGACCTCCTTCGTGATGGTGCGGTGCCCGCTGCGTCGCCGCGTCCAGCGCCCGTCTGCGCAGGCCAGCAGGAGACTGTCGCCCACCAGTCCCGACAGACGTACCAGCGTCCGGTAGCTGAGGTGCTGCAGACCGCACCGGACCGCCTCCGGACGGGGTATCGCCTCTATCTCCGCAGCCTTTGCGTACCGACGCTGAGTCAACGTCGTGCGGTCCGGGTCGTAGGCCGGCCGGGGCTCACCCGGCAGGGCCCGAGCCGGGTGGCCCTCCCGGAACCCCGTCTCGGCTTCCAGTACGTGCGCAGCCCGCAGCCGTGCCCGCTCTAACTGGTCCTTGGTCAGGTC
The DNA here is from genome assembly GCF_044768275.1 of Streptomyces sp. NPDC101152. Classification (NCBI taxonomy): domain Bacteria; kingdom Bacillati; phylum Actinomycetota; class Actinomycetes; order Kitasatosporales; family Streptomycetaceae; genus Streptomyces; species Streptomyces sp. NPDC101152. Next base: position 147,462 of record NZ_JBIWPO010000005.1, read on the forward strand.
GGCCAGGGTCCTCGGCTGCCGGGCGACCGGCGGCGGGCGCCCTGACTCGACTGCCGGAAGAAGCCGCAGGTCAGCGTGGTTGATGAGCCAACGGAACGAGCGGGTCTCCGCGCGGCCGTCGTCATCCACGAGGACGAGCCGGCCGAGTTGGCCGTGGACGTCGTCAACCGTCCACTCGACGCCATTGAGCGCGACCCGCCTACCCGGCGCGATCTGCAAGAACCCCCTCGCTGCCATCACACCGCCCAGATCAGTGAGCTGTGGCGCAAGGGACTGCCCAGGTCTACGCCGAGCTCGCGGTGCCAGAGCAGCCGGACGATGTTCGCCCGGCCAACGGAAGGCACGCTGGTCGCCTCCGCCAGGTCGGAGAACGTCATCGCCTGCCCCTGCTGCCCGCTGATAGCGGTGAGCAGCTGCTCGCGCATGCCGAGAAGGTCCCTCGCCGGCCGCCGGCGCGAGGACAGGTGGTCAAGGACGCTCCAGACATGCGGTCGCCAGCCCGCGACCACCGAGTACCGCCAGCCGCAGGCAGCCGCCACTTCCCTGGCCGCCGCGAACTTCAGCGCGTCCTCTTCCTTGATCAGCTCCATCGGGCGGACGTCCAGCAACCACATCCCACCGCCGATCACGGCCAGGAAGTCCGGGATGTGCCAGGCATGCCCGCCCGCATGCTCGAAGTCCAGCCGGAACGGCTGCGACAGCACTTCCGATGCCCTCAAGAAGTCCAGCGCGACCAGCAGGCTCACTTCCTTCAGCGACTCGAAGCCATGCTTCCCGCCCGCTGACGCCATCGCCTCCAGGCCGGGGCGGTGCCGCTGCTTCGCCCGCCACGTGAACCCCCGCATCGGCCGGGACGACATCACCGGTACGTGAGCCATGTCCCGGACCGGCCAGCAGACCTCGTCAGCGCCCACCTGCCACGTCGAACTCCACCGACGCGGCCAGTCGTCCCCGAGCCGCAGCCGATCCCGCAGTCCGATGTCCCCGTCGTACGCCGTGACAAGGTGGTCCAGTTGACTTGAATCCGACGGGATCTTCGCTCTCGCTGCCGCGCCCACTCATCCAGAGAAGCACCACTCGACCGGCGACGGGGGCGTTTCGCCGGTACTGCCCGCAACACAGCGTGACGGGACCAAGATTTGCCAACCAGGGTTCTCCATGTGCCAACTAAAATTCTCCGTCGCACCTGGTGGAGGCCCGGCCCAGCCAGATTGCATAAACGTGCAGAGAAACGTATAGTCATGCCATCCAGGAGGAGGATGACATGGCGGTACGTGCGGCGGTGGCCGGAGCGAGCGGATACGCGGGCGGTGAGCTCCTGCGTCTGCTGCTCGCGCACCCCGAGATCGAGATCGGGGCCCTGACCGGCAACTCCAACGCCGGCCAGCAGCTCGGCGCGCTCCAGCCGCACCTGCTGCCGCTGGCCGGCCGGGTGCTCCAGGAGACCACCGCCGAGGTCCTCGCCGGACATGACGTCGTCTTCCTCGCCCTGCCCCACGGCCAGTCCGCCGCCGTCGCCGAACAGCTCGGCCCGGACGTCCTGGTCGTCGACATGGGCGCCGACTTCCGGCTGAAGGACCCGGCCGACTGGGAGCGGTTCTACGGCTCCCCGCACGCCGGGACCTGGCCCTACGGCCTTCCCGAACTGCCGGACGCCCGCGCCCGGCTTACTGGGTCCAAGCGCATCGCGGTGCCCGGTTGCTACCCCACGGCCGTCTCGCTGGCCCTCTTCCCGGCCTACGCGGCCTCCCTCGCCGAGCACGAGGCCGTGATCGTCGCCGCGTCCGGCACCTCGGGCGCCGGCAAGTCCCCCAAACCGCACCTGCTGGGCAGCGAGGTCATGGGGTCCATGTCGCCGTACGGCGTCGGCGGCGGCCACCGGCACACCCCGGAGATCGTCCAGAACCTCAGCGCGGCGGCCGGCGAGCGGGTCTCCGTCTCGTTCACGCCGAACCTCGCGCCGATGCCCCGCGGCATCCTCGCCACGTGCAGTGCGAAGGCGGTCCCCGGGGTCACGGGTGAGTCCCTCCGCGCCGCCTACGAGAAGGCCTACGCCGACGAGCCCTTCGTCCACCTGCTGCCCGAGGGCCAGTGGCCCGCCACGGCGTCCGTGTACGGGTCGAACGCCGTTCAGGTGCAGGTCGCGTACGACGAGGCGGCCGGCCGCGTCATCGCGATCAGCGCGATCGACAACCTGACCAAGGGCACCGCGGGCGGTGCCGTCCAGAGCATGAACCTCGCCCTGGGTCTCGACGAGACCACCGGGCTTTCCACGATCGGAGTCGCACCGTGAGCGACGCGCGTGCAGCCACCGGGCCGCAGACAAAGACGACAGCCGCACCTCTGCGCTGCACGGGCGGCAGTGACATCAGCCGCTACCGCGGCGGGGCGAACAAGGAGATGCAGTGAGCGTCACGGCAGCCAAGGGATTCACAGCGGCGGGTGTCGCCGCCGGGATCAAGGCGAACGGCAACCCGGACCTGGCCCTCGTGGTCAACAACGGGCCGCGCCGCGCCGCCGCCGGTGTCTTCACCTCCAACCGTGTGAAGGCCGCGCCCGTGCTGTGGTCCGAGCAGGTCCTGGGGAGCGGCCAGGCCTCCGCCGTCGTCCTCAACTCCGGTGGCGCCAACGCCTGTACGGGGTCCAAGGGCTTCCAGGACGCGCACGCGACCGCCGAGAAGGTGGCCGAGGTGCTGGGGCGCGGGGCGATCGAGGTCGCGGTCTGCTCGACCGGCCTGATCGGCGTCCTGCTCCCGATGGACAAGCTGCTGGCGGGAGTCGAGACGGCAGCCGGGCAACTGTCCGAGCACGGCGGCGAGAAGGCCGCCATCGCCATCAAGACCACCGACACGGTCCACAAGACGTCCGTCGTGACGAAGGACGGCTGGACCGTCGGCGGCATGGCGAAGGGCGCGGGCATGCTCGCCCCGGGCCTGGCCACCATGCTGGTCGTGCTGACCACGGACGCGGTCCTCGAGAACGACGTACTGGACAAGGCACTCCGGGCCGCCACGCGCACGACCTTCGACCGCGTCGACTCCGACGGCTGCATGTCCACCAACGACACCGTGCTGCTGCTGGCCTCCGGCGCCTCCGAAGTCACTCCGGAGTACGAGGAGTTCGCGGAAGCCGTACGTCGGGTCTGCGACGACCTCGGCCAGCAGCTGATCCGGGACGCCGAAGGCGCCAGCAAGGACATCAGGGTCGAGGTGGTGGGCGCGGCGAGCGAGGACGACGCCGTCGAGGTGGGCCGCTCCATCGCCCGCAACAACCTCCTCAAGTGCGCCATCCACGGCGAGGATCCCAACTGGGGCCGCGTGCTCTCCGCGATCGGCACCACCAAGGCCGCCTTCGAGCCGGACCGGCTGAACGTCGCCATCAACGGCGTCTGGGTGTGCAAGAACGGCGGCGTCGGCGAGGACCGCGAGAAGGTCGACATGCGCTACCGCGAGGTGCACATCGTCGCCGACCTCGCAGCCGGCTCCGAGACCGCCACCATCTGGACCAATGACCTCACCGCCGACTACGTCCACGAGAACAGCGCCTATTCGTCATGAGCACCACGCGCAAGCACACCGCCCTGCCCAAGGCCCAGATCCTCATCGAGGCGCTGCCCTGGCTGGTCCGGCACAACGGGAAGACCGTCGTCATCAAGTTCGGCGGCAACGCCATGATCGACGAGGACCTGAAGGCCGCCTTCGCCCAGGACGTCGTCTTCCTGCACCACGCCGGCCTCAAGCCGGTCGTCGTGCACGGCGGCGGCCCCCAGATCAGCGCCGCCCTCGACAAGCACGGCATCGTCAGCGAGTTCAAGGCCGGCCTCAGGGTCACCACCGAGGACGCCATGGACGTCGTACGGATGGTGCTGGCCGGGCAGGTGCAGCGGGAGCTGGTCAACCTGCTCAACCAGCACGGGCCGCTCGCCGTGGGACTGACCGGTGAGGACGCGCACACCATCACCGCCACCAAGCACCAGCCCGAGATCGACGGCGAGTTGGTCGACATCGGGCGGGTGGGCGAGATCACCGAGATCGACACGGGCGCGATCGAGGCACTGCTCGCCGACGGCCGGATCCCGGTCGTCTCGTCGATCGCCCGGAGCCAGGACGACGGACATGTCTACAACGTCAATGCTGATACGGCGGCTGCGGCACTCGCTGCGGCTCTTGGAGCGGAGACTCTCATGGTCCTCACGGACGTCGAGGGTCTCTACGAGGACTGGCCGAACAGCGACGAGGTGATCAGCCGCCTCACCGCTTCCCAGCTGGAGAAGCTGCTGCCGGAGTTGAGCTCCGGCATGGTGCCGAAGATGGAGGGCTGTCTGCACGCCGTGCGCAACGGCGTCACCAACGCCCGGGTCATCGACGGCCGGGTCCAGCACTCGATCCTGCTGGAGATCTTCACCGACGAGGGCATCGGCACGATGGTCGTGCCCGACGGACAAGAGGGGGACGCGTCATGACGGGCAATCAGGAGTTCACCGAGCGGTGGCAGGGCTCGCTCATGAACAACTACGGCACCCCGCTGCTGCCCCTCGTGCGCGGCGAGGGCGCCAGGGTCTGGGACGCCGACGGCAAGGAGTACCTGGACTTCGTCGGCGGTATCGCGGTCAACGCGCTCGGCCACGCGCACCCGGCGGTCGTCGAGGCCGTCGGCCGGCAGATCGCGTCCCTCGGCCACATCTCCAACTTCTTCATGGCCGAGCCGACCGTGACGCTCGCGGAACGGCTCCTGCACCTCTTCGGCCGTGAGGGCAGGGTCTTCTTCTGCAACTCCGGCGCCGAGGCCAACGAGGCGGCCTTCAAGATCGGCCGGCTGACCGGGCGCACCCACGTGGTCGCCACCGAGGGCGCCTTCCACGGGCGCACCATGGGCGCCCTCGCCATGACCGGCCAGCAGGGCAAGCGGGAGCCGTTCCTGCCGCTGCCCGGCGAGGTCACGCACGTCCCGTACGGCGACGCGCAGGCGCTGGCCGCGGCGGTGACCGAGGAGACCGCGCTGGTGATCCTGGAGCCGGTCCAGGGCGAGATCGGCGTGGTCGTCCCGCCCGCGGGCTATCTCAAGGCCGCCCGCGCGATCACGGCCGCGAACGGTGCGCTGCTGGTGCTGGACGAGGTGCAGACGGGGATCGGGCGGACCGGCAACTGGTTCGAGTACCAGGCGCACGAGGGTGTCCTGCCGGACGTCGTGACGCTGGCGAAGGGCCTCGGCGGCGGGCTGCCGCTGGGCGCGACCGTCGCCTTCGGGCGGGCCGCGGAGCTGCTGCAGCCCGGGCACCACGGGACGACCTTCGGCGGCAACCCCGTCGCCTGCGCCGCCGGGCTCGCGGTGCTCGACACGATCGCGAACGACGGCCTGCTGGAGAACGTCAAGCGGCAGAGCGGGGCGCTGCGGGACGGAATCGAGTCGCTGGGCCACCCGTTGATCGACCATGTCCGGGGCGCGGGCCTGCTCCTGGGTATCGTGCTCACCGAGCCGCACGCGCCCCGGGTGCGTCAGGCGGCTCAGGAGGCCGGGTTCCTGGTGAACGCGCCCGCTGCCGACGTCGTACGGCTGATGCCGCCGCTGAACCTCGGCGACGACGAGGTGGCGGCGTTTCTCCGGGCACTGCCCGGCATCCTCGACGGGGACGGATGAGCCTGGGAATGGAACGACGATGAGTCAGGTGCAGGACGACGCACAGCCCGGCGGCCCTGCCGTGCCGCAGACGCGCACCGCGCGGCACCGCCGGATCGTGGACATCCTCAACCGGCAACCCGTGCGCTCGCAGAGCCAGTTGGCGAAGCTGCTCGCGGACGACGGGCTGACGGTCACTCAGGCGACGCTGTCGCGGGACCTGGACGAGCTGAACGCGGTGAAGATCCGCAACACCGACGGCGACCTGATCTACGCGGTGCCGAGCGAGGGCGGGTTCCGCACGCCTCGGGCGCCGCTGGGGGAGTCGGCGAAGGAGGAGCGGATGCGGCGGCTGTCGCAGGAACTGCTGATCTCCGCGGAGGCCTCGGCGAATCTCGTGGTCCTGCGTACCCCGCCGGGGGCCGCGCAGTTCCTGGCCTCGGCCATCGACCAGGCTGAGCTGCATGACATCTTGGGCACGATCGCCGGGGACGACACGGTGCTGTTGATCAGTCGGGAGCCGACGGGGGGACAGGCGTTGGCGGAGCACTTGTTGCGGTTGGCTCAGAACGGCCACTGAATCCCTGGGGACATGCACTCACCCGAGTCGAGATGCCAGGCCCCCTGTGCATCTGACCTCGTCGCCCGCTGTGATGAGCAGGGCCTCCACGTCCGGTAGGGACTCCAGCCAGCGCAGGCCCTCTCGGGAACCCATCGCGAAGGCCGCTGTCGCCCAGCAGTCCGCCCAGGTGAGGGTGGGGGCGACCACCGTCACCGCCACCAGGTCCGTCACCGCCGATCGGCCCGTGCGGGGGTCGACGATGTGGGCGCCGCGTTCTGCCGTGCCCGAGGTGGCGACCGCCAGTTCGTCCGCGCCGGCCGCCGAGACCACCGCCGCCAGGCCGCCGGGGCGCAGCGGGTCGGCGACGCCCACGCGCCAGGGGCGGTGGGGTTCCGGCGCGCCGAACATCTGGACGTCTCCGCCGCCGTTGACGCTGACGCCCGTCGCGCCGGCCGCCCGCAGCCGGCGGGCCGCGCGTTCGGCGGCCCAGCCCTTCACGATGCCGGTGGGATCCAGGCGGCCCTCGTAGCGCAGGCTGAACCAGCCGTCGCTCACCCGCTCGGCCTCGGCGCCCAGCTCCAGCACCTCGGCGACCTCGGGGTCGCACTCCCGCACGGTCAGCTCACCGCGGGCGAGCCGGGAGACCTGGCTGTCCTCGCGGTAGGTGCTGAACACCTCGTTCACCCGGTGCAGCCCGGCGATCGCCTCTCCGAGCGCCGCCCGTACCACACCGGGGTCCCCGCCGCGGACGTCGAAGGAGAAGACGGTCCCCATGACCTCCTCCGCATGACGCACCGCGGCGGGAGCTTCCGCAGACTCCGCCACCGACTCAGCCACCGGCCTGGTCCAGCGCGGACTGCAGCGACTGCTTGTAGCCGCCGCTGGTGTACGTGGCACCCGACACGGAGTCGATCCGCGCGTTGCCCGCCGCCACCGCCTCCTGGTTGAGCTTGGGGATCGCCAGCGCCGTCTTCTGGTCGCTGAGGCCGCCCTTGGGCGCCTGCACCGCGTCCGCCTTGGTGATCTTGCCGTTCGCCACCGTGATACGGACCTGGACCGGGCCGTACTGGGTCTGCGCGACCCTGCCCGTCACCGTCTTGGCCTGCGCGGCGCCGGAGGCGGCACCGGAGGAGGAGCCCGAGCGGCCGCTCGACGACGAGCCCGAGCCGCCGCCCTGCGAGGCACCGGCGCTGGCCTTCATCTTGTCGAGCGCCGACTGCAGGGACTGCTTGTACCCGTTGCTCGTGTACGTCGCCCCGGACACCGCGTCGATCTGCGCGCTCTGCGCGGCGACCGTCTCCTGGGTGAGCTTGGGGATGGACAGCGCCGTCTTCTGGTCGCTGGTGCCGCCCTTGGGCGCCTGGATCGCCTCCGCCTTGGTGATCTTGCCGTTCGCGACGGTCAGCCGTACCTGGACGTTGCCGTACTGCGTCTGGGCCACGTTCCCGTCGATCGTGCCCGAGGCCGTTCCGGTCGCCGCGGTGCCGCCCTGGGGCGACGCCTGGGCTCCCGCGGTCTGCTGCGGTGCCGCACCCGCCGCCTGGGCGTTCGGGGCGGACGCCGGCTTCAGCGACAGCAGCAGCACGACACCCGAGACGGTGGCGGCGCTGGCCAGCACGACACGCCGGATGGGGTGACTCTTCTTCATCGCTACCTGAGCTCCTGGATCCCGTCGCTCACATCTCGAACGACTCGTGATGGATGCGGCGGGCGGGCACTCCCGCACCGCGCAGTGCTTCGTACACGGACTGCGCGAACCCGGCCGGCCCGCACATGAACACGTCGTGGTCGTCGATGTCCGGCAGTTTCTGCCGCAGCCGCTCCGCCGAGATGTCGGGGCGTTCCCCGTCCGGGCTGTTGACGGCGTACATCAGCCGGGCGCCGCGGTCGTCGGCGATGGCGGCCAGCTCGTCCCACAGGGCCAGGTCCTGGGTGGTGTTGGCCCGGTAGAGCAGGGTGATGTCCCCGGCCGCGCCCGGCAGCGTCTCGAACAGTGCTCGCATCGGCGTGATGCCGACGCCGCCGGCGACCAGCAGCACCTTGCCGCGGCTGCGTCGCTGGGCGGTCATCGCGCCGTACGGGCCCTCGGCCCACACCCGGGTGCCGGGTGTCAGCTCCCGCAGCCGTTCGCTGTGGTCGCCGATCGCCTTCACGGTGATCCGCAGCATGTCGGGGCGGGGTGCCGCGGAGAGCGAGTAGGGGTGGGAGCTGAACCGCATGCCCGGCGCGAGGAACCGCCACCGGAAGAACTGGCCCGCCTCCGCGCCCATCCGGTGCAGCTTGCGCCCGCCGATCAGCACCGACACGATGCCCGGCGCCTCCTCGATGACCGCCTCGACCCGCATGCGGTGGCGCATGTTGAGCCGGATCGGGGTGAGGATGCGGTACCAGACCACCAGCGCGGTCACCGACCCGTACAGCGCGTACCAGATGGTCTTCGCCGTCGGCGTGACGGCGAAGTCGTTGCCGGTGGTGATCTGGTGCCAGAACGTCAGGAACACGGCCCCGTACGTCAGCAGGTGGACGTGGTACCAGGTGTCGTACGGGATACGGCGCCGGACCGGACCGATCGAGGTCAGGCCGATCAGCACGAACAGGCCCGTCCCGATGGCCGCCTTGCCCATGTCCGGCAGCTGGTTGATGGAGTCGATGGTCTGCTGGACGATGTCGTTCAGCGTCTTGCCCGCCTGCAGCGCGTAGCCCCACATGATGAGGAAGACGTGCGCGAAGACCAGGCAGAGCGTGTAGCGGCCGCTCATCGCGTGCCAGCGGGCCACCCGGTCCGAGCCGACCCGCCGCTCCAGGGCGGGCACCCGGGCCATCTGCAGCACCACCAGGGCCATCAGGTAGCCGGCCAGCAGACCGGTGATCCGGCCCGCGTTGAGGATCTTGCCGTTCTGGTCGGCGATGGACGGCGTGTTCATCCACCACAGCCACAGCACGCCGACCGCGCCCGCCCAAACGGCGAGCAGCAGGACGGTCGCCGGGGAGCGGCGCGGGCGGATGCGGCGCATCGTCTGGCGGCGGGCGGCGCGGCCGCCTGCGAGCGTGGTGGTCACTGTTCCTCCGGGGCGGGGGCAAGGGGGGTGGGCGTGGTCCCTTGGCCCTGAGATACGTGCCACGACGCGTGTGTGTTCAGCTCCGTGCCGAGTCCAGTGCGGACTGGAGTGACTGGCGGTAACCGTCACTCGTGTAAGTGGCCCCCGAGACGGTGTCGATGTTGGCGCTCTGGGCCTGCAGGGCCTCGGTGCGCAGCTGGGGGAGGGCGTAGCTGTTGATCTCCTGGTCCCGGGGGTTGTCCGTGGGGTACTGCACGGCGGTCACGTCGGTGAGCCTGCCGCTCTTGATCGTGATCTTCACCTGGACGGGACCCCAGCGGGTCTGCACGGTGCTCCCGGTGACGGCCTTGGTGCCGGTCGTGGTCGAGCCCCCGGAGCTGCCGGTTCCGCTGGAGCCCTTCGATCCACTGGACGCGCTCGAACTGCTGGAGGGCGCCGGTACCGCCAGGGCGGCCGTCGGCGCGGTGTGCGGCTTCAGGGACAGCAGCAGGACGAATCCGGAGACGGTGGCGGCACTCGCCAGCACGATCCGGCGCAGCGGACGGTTCCTCTTCAAAGCGTGCACTTCTACGGCCTCACAGCTCTCAGAATTCGAACGACTCGTGGTGGATGCGGCGGTCCGGGACCCCGGCGGCGCGCAGTTCCTCGTACAGGTCCCGGGCGAACCCGTGCGGGCCGCAGAGGTAGACGTCATGGCCGGCCAGGTCCGGGAAGGACGCCCGCAGGGACTGCGCGGTCAGGTTCGGGCGCTGTCCGCCCGGCCCGTTGAGCGCGTACAGGACCTTCGCGCCCCGCCACCGCGCGATGGCCTCCAGCTCCGCGCCCAGCGCGAGGTCCTCGGCCGTACGGGCGCGGTAGAGCAGCGTCACCTCGCCGGGCAGCGTCTCGAACAGGGCCCGCAGCGGCGTGATGCCGACGCCGGCCGCGATGAGCAGGGACCGGGGCGAGGTCTGCCGGTCCTCGGTCATCGAGCCGTACGGCCCCTCCGCCCACACGCGCGTGCCGGGCCGCAGCAGCGAGACCGCCGCGCTGTGGTCGCCGAGCGCCTTGACCGTGATCCGCATCAGGTCCGGGCGCGGCGGCGCCGACAGCGAGTACGGCGTCGACGTCCAGCCCAGTCCCTCGCCGAGGAACCGCCACCGGAAGAACTGCCCGGGCCGCGCGCCCAGTTCGTCCAGCCGCCGCCCGTGGACGACGATCGAGTAGACGCCGGGCGCCTCCCGGTGCACGGACTGCACGCGCATGCGGTGCCGCAGGTTCAGCCGCACCGGCGCGAGGACGCGGAACCACAGCACCAGGGCGGCGACCCCGAGGTACAGCGCGTACCAGGCGGCCGTGGCCAGCCGGTGCCCGTTGAACTCGTTGCCCAGGGTCAGCTGGTGGAAGAAGGCCAGGAACACCGCGACGTACGTGAGCAGGTGGACGTAGTACCAGAACTCGTAGCTCAGCCGCCGGCGCGCGGCACGGGCCGAGGTGATGCCGACCGAGAGGAGGATGACCGTGCCGAAGGTGGCCTTGAGCATGTCCGGGTAGTCCAGGACCACCGTGACCGTCTCGTGCCAGATCGAGGCGCGGTCCTGGGCGGCGTACCCGAGCAGGATCAGCACGATGTGCGCCACCAGCAGGCAGATCGTGTACCGGCCGGCCATCGCGTGCCAGCGGGCCACCCGGTCCGAGCCCACCCGCCGCTCCAGCAGCGGCACCCGGGCCATCAGCCCGACCAGCACCGCGCAGGCGTACCCGCACAGCAGCCCGGCGATCCGTCCGGACCCGGTCAGCCAGCCCGCGGCGCCGACCACCGAAGGGGTGTCCGCCCACCACATCGCGACCACGGCCGCGGCGCCGGCCCACAGCAGCGCGAGCACGGCGCCCGCGGGGGAGCGGCGCGCGGGCGGCGTCACCGGCGGTGCGGCCCGCCGCTCGTACACGGTGGTCATATATGCGTCCTTTCGCCTGTCCGGACGCAACTGTGCCTCCACAACCTCTGAGCACCCTCTGAACGGGACTCCACCGACCCGACTCAGAGGAAACTCACAGCCGGGCCCACTGCCCGGCGCCCGCACGAGGGGTGATCCTGGTCAGGAGATGAACACCACCAGATCCGGCCGTCCCGCCCTCACCCGCCCCGACGGCACCCCCCTGCGCGTCCTCGTCGTCGACGACGACCCCGACCTCGCCGAGGTGCTCTCCGGCGCCCTGCGCTACGAGGGCTGGCAGGTCCGCACGGCAGGCGACGGCGCCTCCGCGCTCGCCGAGGCCCGCGAGCTGCTGCCGGACGCGGTCGTCCTCGACGTGATGCTCCCGGACACCGACGGGTTCGCCGTGCTGCGCTCCCTGCACGCCGTGCAACCCGAGGTGTGCGTGCTGTTCCTGACCGCCCGGGACGCGGTCGAGGACCGGATCGCCGGCATCACCGCGGGCGGCGACGACTACGTCACCAAGCCCTTCAGCCTGGAGGAGGTGGTCGCCCGGCTCCGCGGACTGCTGCGCCGGGCCGGCATGGCCCGCCAGCTGGAGGAGGGACCCCGGCTGATCGTCGGCGACCTGGTCATGGACGAGGACTCCCGCGAGGTCACGCGCGCGGGTGAACTGGTCGAACTGTCCCCGACCGAGTTCGAACTCCTCCGCTTCCTGATGCGCAACCCCCGCCGGGTCCTCAGCAAGGCGCAGATCCTCGACCGGGTGTGGTCCTACGACTTCGGCGGCCGGGCCCACGTCGTCGAGCTGTACATCTCCTACCTGCGCAAGAAGGTCGACGCGGGCCGTGAGCCGATGATCCACACGGTGCGCGGGGCCGGGTACGTGCTCAAGCCGGTGAGCCCATGAGGTTCGTGCGACGCCTGCCACGGCCGCGGACGCTGCGGGCCCGGCTGACCTTCGGCCTGGTCGTGCTGCTCGCGGTCAGCTGTGCGGCGGTCGGGGTGGCCGCGGTGATCGAACTGCAGGGTTTCCTCAACCGCCGGCTCGACGAGCAGCTGGCCGGGGCCGGAAACAGGTTCGCGGTGAGCCTGGAGCACAACGGCCGGCTGCCCGACGACGGGGACGGCGACGAACACGGCGACACCCGCCGACAGTCCACGGGCACCCTGGGCGCTCGGCTGGTCGGGGGGAAGGTCACCGAGGCGGCGGTCGTCCGCTCGAACAGCATCCAGTTCGTCCTCCTGACCGCCGACGACGAGGAACGGCTCGCCGCGGTCCCGGCCGACGGAAGGGGACACACGGTCCACCTCTCCGCCCTGCACGCCTACCGCGTCGTCTACTCCCGGGGCGTCGACGGAGACACGCTGATCACCGGCCTGCCGCTGGAGCCGGTGGAGGCCGTCATCCACCGCCTCGAACTGGTCGCGGCGGTCGTCTTCGGCGCGGCCCTCACCGTCACCGGCGTGGCCGGCGCCCTCTGGGTGCGCTGGTCGCTGCGCCCGCTGAGCCGGGTCGCGGCCACCGCCACCCGGGTCAGCGAACTCCCGCTGGCCAGCGGCGAGGTGGCGCTGCCGCCCCGGGCACCCGAGTCCGATCCGCGCAGCGAGGTGGGCCAGATGGCCGGCGCCTTCAACCGCATGCTGGGCCATGTCGAGGACGCCCTGACCAAACGGCACGCCAGCGAGGAGCGGCTGCGCAGCTTCGCCGCCGACGCCAGCCACGAACTGCGCACCCCGGTCGCCTCGGTCCGCGGCCACGCGGAACTGGCCCTGCTGCATCCGGGCCCGGTACCGCCGCAGATCACCCGGGCGCTGGAACGCATCGCCGCGGAGTCGGGCCGGATGGGCGAGATGGTCGACGAGATGCTGCTGCTCGCCCGGCTGGACGCGGGCCGCCCGCTGGAACGCCAACCGGTCGACCTCACCATGCTGGTCCTGGACACCGTCACCGACGCCCGCGCCGCGGGCCCCGGTCACCGCTGGCAGCTGGACCTGCCCGAGGAACCGGTCACCGTCCTCGGCGACCAGCACCGCCTGCACCAGGTCCTGGCCAACCTGCTGGCCAACGCCCGCCTGCACACACCCGACGGCACGAAGGTCACGGTGACCCTGGAGACGGAGGGTGCCACCGCCGTCCTGCGTGTCCACGACGACGGCCCGGGAGTCCCCCGGGACATCCAGCCGGGCGTCTTCGAACGCTTCACCAGGGCCGACCACCGCCGCCGCGCGGACGCCTCCGGCGGCGGGGCGGGCCTTGGCCTGTCGATCGTCGTGGCGGTGGCGGAGGCGCACGGGGGGAGTGTCGAGCTGGAGAGCAGGCCGGGGTCGACGACGTTCACCGTACGGATCAGTACCGGGTGATCGCCGTGCTCCCGCCCGCCGTCCCGATGGCGATGTGCGGCTTCCTCCGGGGCGCCGCCCAGGCGAGGATCGCCCGCATCGCGCTGCTCGGCACCGACACACACGGCCGTCGCCCCACGCCCGTTGACGTGCAGGAAGATGCCCGCGCCGCGCCCCCGCACCGGCTGGTGGCAGTCAGGTCGTACAGCCCCGTCGGTGTCGTGTCGGTGTTCTGCTTGCGCGAGGCTCCCTCCACCAGCCCCTTCGCCCCGAACCGGGCGGCTGCGGAACCGGCCTTCACCCACCGCCTGCCCTGAGGTCCCACCAGGTCACCGTGCCGGACGTCGAGTTCGTCCCGGACGCGACAGCGGTGATCAGCCGCGTGCCAAACCCGGTGGAGGCCTGGCTCAGACCGTAGAGGGCGGCAGCGGCAACGGCAGCCCGGGTAGGCCGTCCAGGCTCGTGGCGATGTGCTCCTTCTTGGTGAAGTACTCGCTCAGCGACGCGTCGTCCTCGCGCGCGAACCGCTTGCCGTGCAGATCGCGGTCCTCGTCGTACGTCATGAAGGGCACCGCGTATCCGCAGGTGTCCCGGACGAGTTCGGCGCTCACGACGATGATCGCGCGCAGTCCGTGCCGGGTCGGGTCGATGTCCGGGAAGTGGGTGAGGAGTTCCCCGAACCGCGGGTCGTCGCGGAAGACCGGCTCCCCGCGCCCGTGCACCCGCACGATGTTCGGCGGTCCCTGGAACGCGCACCACATCAGGGTGATCCGCCCGTTCTCCCGCAGATGCGCGATGGTCTCGGCGTTGGACCCGGCGAAGTCCAGGTAGGCCACGGTGAGTTCGTCCAGCACCGCGAAGGAGCCCTTGAGGCCCTTGGGGGAGAGGTTGACCGTGCCGTCGCCGGAGAGCGGGGCGGTCGCGGTGAAGAAAAGAGGCTGCGCCTCGATGAACGTGCGCAGCCTGCCGTCTATGCGTTCGTAAGTCTTTCCCACGCCGGACGATTATCCGCGCGATCCTTTCGCCTGTCTAAAGGAATCGCCCGGTCCGGTCCCGGACCCCGCCGCGGCCGCCCCGGCCGGCGCTTCATCGGGGCGGCCACAGCGCCTGTCACGTCACTTGGTGAGCGTGCAGGCGGCCAGCGAGTCGAGGCCGGTCGGCTTGGCCGCGGTGCGGCCGATCGCGGTGGCGATGCGGTCGACCGTCGACTTCCGCTTGTCCGCCAGCGGGCCGAGGATCGCGTTCTGGACGAAGTTCGGGCCGCCCTGGCCGACCGTGGTCTGCAGCCGCTTGTTGGCCTCGTCGATCTGGGTCTGCAGCAGGGTCAGGTTGCGGGTGACCTCGGCCTGGGCGGAGGCCGGGATCGCGGGCAGCTTCGAGGCGACGTCAGGGCAGGTGATCGTGCCCACGGCGGAGGCGGCTCCGGCTCCGGCCTGCCCACCCGCGTTGGCCTTGCCTCCGGCGTTGGCGTTCCCACCCGTGTTGGCGTTCCCGCCCGCGTTGGCGTTGCCCCCGGCGTTGGCGTTCCCACCGGCATTCGCGTTCCCGCCTGCGTTGGCGTTGCCACCCGCATTGGCGTTCCCGCCCGCGTTGGCGTTGCCCCCGGCGTTCGCGTTGCCCGCCCCGGCCGCTCCCGCGCCGTTCAGAGCGCAGGGCGCCAGCGAGTCCAGGCCGGTCGGCTTGGCCGCCTTACGGCCGATGGCCGTGGCGATCCGGTTGATCGTCGCGACGCGCTTGTCCTTGAGGGGACCGAGGATGGCGTTGTTCACGAAGTTCGGGCCGCCCTGGCCGACCGTGGTCTGCAGCCGCTTGTTGGCCTCGTCGATCTGGGTCTGCAGCAGGGTCAGGTTGCGGGTGACCTCGGCCTGGGCGGAGGCCGGGATCGCGGGCAGCTTCGAAGCGACGTCCGGGCAGCTGATGGTGCCCGGCGACGCGGCGAAGGTACGGGCGTTGTCCCCGCTGCTCTTGGACGGCGTCCCGGCGAGGGCGGTCCCGGCGATCACCGCTCCGGACAGCGCCACCGCGGCGGCGCCGCCGATGATCGCGACGCGACGCTTGTTGTACTTCGGAAGAGCCCTGGACATGCGGATGCCTCACTGGGGTCTGGAGTGACAGTACTGTCACTGGTGTGTGACTCGGGTGAACGAACGCGGCGCCTGCGTCTGGCGAGAGGTACGGGTAAGCGGTTACGGGTGTTCAAACGCCCCCGAGATTGGCGGGTAACCGTCCCCGCGGATTGACGAATCATGCAGTGCACTGCATACTCATGCATAAGTTCCGTATCTCTCTAGGAGCAGCGCAAGTGAGCAGCAACAGCGGTGATGTCCGGCTCTGGGGTGCCCGTTTCGCCGACGGTCCCGCCGAGGCCCTGGCCAAGCTGTCCGCGTCGGTCCACTTCGACTGGCGGCTGGCGCCCTACGACATCGCCGGTTCCCGCGCCCACGCGCGCGTGCTCCACAAGGCGGCCCTGCTCACGGACGACGAGCTGACCCGCATGATCGCCGGACTCGACCAGCTCGAGGCGGACGTGGCCGACGGCTCCTTCGCGGGCACGATCGCCGACGAGGACGTGCACACCGCCCTCGAGCGGGGCCTGCTGGAGCGCCTCGGCCCCGACCTGGGCGGAAAGCTGCGCGCCGGGCGCTCCCGCAACGACCAGGTCGCCACGCTCTTCCGCATGTACCTCCGCGACCACGCCCGCACCATCGGCGGGCTGATCGCCGACCTCCAGGACGCCCTGATCGGCCTCGCGGAGGCCCACCCGGACGTGGCGATGCCCGGCCGCACCCACCTCCAGCACGCCCAGCCGGTCCTCTTCGCCCACCACGTCCTCGCCCACGTCCAGTCCCTGTCCCGGGACGCGGAGCGGCTGCGCCAGTGGGACGAGCGCACGGCGGTCTCGCCGTACGGCTCGGGCGCCCTCGCCGGCAGCAGCCTCGGTCTCGACCCGGAGGCGGTGGCGGCGGACCTGGGCTTCGAGCACGGCAGCGTCGGCAACTCGATCGACGGCACGGCGTCCCGCGACTTCGTGGCGGAGTTCGCCTTCATCACGGCGATGATCGGCGTGAACCTCTCCCGGATCGCCGAGGAGATCATCATCTGGAACACGAAGGAGTTCTCCTTCGTGACCCTGCACGACGCCTTCTCCACCGGCTCGTCGATCATGCCGCAGAAGAAGAACCCGGACATCGCGGAGCTGGCGCGCGGCAAGTCGGGCCGCCTGATCGGCAACCTGACCGGCCTGATGGCCACCCTCAAGGCGCTGCCCCTCGCCTACAACCGTGACCTCCAGGAGGACAAGGAGCCGGTCTTCGACTCGGTCGACCAGCTCGAGATCCTGCTCCCCGCCTTCACCGGCATGATGGCCACGCTCACCGTCCACCGCGACCGCATGGAGGAACTGGCCCCCGCGGGCTTCTCGCTCGCCACCGATGTCGCCGAGTGGCTGGTCAAGCAGGGCGTCCCGTTCCGCGTGGCCCACGAGGTGGCCGGCGAGTGCGTCAAGGCCGCCGAGGCCGAGGGCAAGGAACTGGGCGACCTGACGGACGAACAGTTCGCCAAGATCTCCGCCCACCTGACCCCCGAGGTCCGCTCCGTCCTGAACGTCCCCGGCGCGCTGGCCTCCCGCAACGGCAGGGGCGGCACGGCCCCGAGCGCGGTGGCGATCCAACTGGCAGAGGTGAAGCAGAACGTGGCCGCGCAGCACGCCTGGTCGACGGCCAAGAGCTGAGTGCGCCGACGAGTTCTCCGGGGCGAAGGGCATCCCGCGCTACGTTGTCGGTATGCCCTTCGCCCGACTCGCCACCGCCACCACCCCCACCTGTCACATCGGACTGGGCCTCGCAGCCGTCGGCCGCCCCGGCTACATCAACCTCGGCCGAGACGAGGACCTCGGGGACGACCGCACCGCCGAGGCCCTCCGCACCCGCACCCACGAACTCCTCGACGCCGCCTACGCCCAGGGCGTCCGCTACTTCGACGTGGCGCGTTCCTACGGCCGCTCCGAGGAGTTCCTCGCCGACTGGCTCCGGCGCAACCCCCGCGTCGACGACGTGGTGATCGGCAGCAAGTGGGGCTACACCTATACCGCCGACTGGACCACCGACGCCGAGAAACACGAGGTCAAGGACCACAGTCTGCGGACCTACGAGCGCCAGCGCGCCGAGACCGCCGCCCTCCTGGGCGACCGCCTCGACCTCTACCAGATCCACTCGGTGACCCCGGACAGCCCGGCCCTCACCGACAAGGAACTCCACGCCCGGCTCGCGGACGCCGCCGCCGAAGGCCTCACCGTCGGCTTCTCCACCAGCGGTCCCGCCCAGGCGGACGCCATCCGCGCCGCCCTCGCCGTGACGGTCGACGGCAACCCCCTCTTCCGTACCGTGCAGTCGACGTACAACGCCCTCGAGACCTCCGCCGGGCCGGCCCTCGCCGAGGCCCACGACGCCGGGCTCACGGTCATCGTGAAGGAGGGCATGGCCAACGGCCGCCTCGCGGCAGCGCACGCACCGGAGGCCCTGCGGGGGGTGGCCGCGGAAACGTCCCTCGGCTGCGACGCCGTCGCCCTCGCGCTGATCCTCCACCAGCCCTGGGCCGGCGTCGTGCTCTCCGGCGCCGCGACCCTCACCCAGCTCGCCTCCAACCTGCACGCGGCCGTCGTC
Organism: Streptomyces sp. NPDC101152; assembly: GCF_044768275.1. Classification (NCBI taxonomy): domain Bacteria; kingdom Bacillati; phylum Actinomycetota; class Actinomycetes; order Kitasatosporales; family Streptomycetaceae; genus Streptomyces; species Streptomyces sp. NPDC101152. Next base: position 165,619 of record NZ_JBIWPO010000005.1, read on the forward strand.
GACCTCGACGAGGACCAACTGGCCCGACTCGCCGAACTCGTCGAGGAACCACGGGAGTACTGGGAGAAGCGCAGCAGCCTCCCCTGGCACTGACAGAAACTGACCCCGGTCGACCCCGGTGAGCCACGCATAGACCATGTGAGACATGAATGTCTCACATGGTCTATAGTTGTCTCATGGCTGTCGACCGTGACCACGTGCTGCGCTCCGCCGCGGCCCTGCTGACCCGCAAGTCCACCGCGACGATGGACGAGGTCGCGAGGGTGGCCGGCATCAGCCGCGCCACGCTGCACCGCCAGTTCGCGGGGCGCGACGCACTCGTACGGGCCCTGGAGTCGCTCGGCATCGACGAGTGCGAGGCGGCGCTGGACGCGGCCCGCGTGGACGAGGGCCCGGCGCCCGACGCCGTACGGCGGCTCGTCCAGGCCATCGAACCGTCCGCCGCGCTGCTCGCCTTCCTCTACAGCGAGAACCAGCTGTTCGAGGGCGAGCAGCAGAACACGGGCTGGACCCGGATCGACGAGCGCATCGCGGCCCTGTTCCGGCGGGGCCAGTCCGCCGGCGCCTTCCGTATCGACCTCACCCCCGCCTGGCTCACCGAAGCGCTGTACGGCCTGCTGGCCTCCGGCGCGTGGGCGGTCCTGGAGGGCCGCGTTGCCTCCAAGGACTTCACCTTCATGATCACCGAGCTGCTGCTCGGTGGCGCACTACGGAGAGAGGAACCATGACCAGCACCCTGCGGCCGGCGACCACGCCCGAGGCGGTGAAGCGCCCGGGCCGCTGGCTCGCGCTGTCCGTCCTCGTGCTCGCCGTGCTGCTGGTGGCCGTCGACGCGACCGTCCTGGGTCTCGCGACCCCCTACATCAGCGAGGACCTGAGGCCCACGGGCACCCAGCTCCTGTGGATCGGAGACGTCTACTCGTTCGTGATCGCGGGCCTGCTCGTCTCCATGGGCAGCCTCGGCGACCGCATCGGCCGGAAACGGATCCTGCTCGGCGGCGCGACGGCGTTCGGCGCGATATCGGTCCTCAACGCCTATGCGGGGACACCGGAGGTGCTGATCCTGGCCCGGGCCCTGCTCGGTGTCGCCGGCGCGACCCTGATGCCGGCCACCCTCGCCCTGATCCGCAACCTCTTCCATGATCCGCGTGAACGCAGCCTCGCCATCGGCGTCTGGGGAGCGACGGCCTCCGCGGGCACGGCCGTCGGCCCGATCACCGGCGGCTTCCTCCTCGAGCATTTCTGGTGGGGCTCGGTCTTCCTGATCAACCTGCCCGTGATGGCGGTCCTGGTCCTGGTGGGCATCCGCAGCCTGCCTGAGTCGAAGAACCCGGCCCCGGGGCCGTGGGACGTGCCGAGCGTCGCGCTCTCCCTCGTCGGCGTGATCGGCGTCGTCTACGCGGTCAAGGAACTGGCCACGCACGGCTTCACGTGGCCCACACCGGCCGCGGGCGCGCTGGGCGCGGCGGCGCTGACCGGTTTCGTCCGCCGCCAACTCACGCTGCCCACTCCGCTGTTGGACATGCGCCTGTTCCGCAACCGCGGCTTCAGCGCGGCGGTCCTGGCCGACCTGCTGACCGTCCTGGGCCTGTCGGGCCTGGTCTTCTTCCTTTCCCAGTACCTGCAACTCGTGCAGGGCAGAAGCCCGTTCGAGGCGGGCCTCGCCGAAATCCCCGCGGCGGCGGGTGCGGTGGCGACGGGCCTGGTCGCGGGCCGGGCGGCGCGCCGCCACTCGGTACGCGCCGTGGTCTCCGGCGGCCTGGCGGCGGTGGGCCTCGCCCTCGGCTCCCTCACCCTGATCACCGAGACGACCGGCTACCCCCTCCTCGGCACGGCCCTGCTCGTGGTGGGCGTCGGCGCCGGCTTCTCCTTCACGGTCACCGCCGACGTCATCCTCTCCTCGGTCCCGAAGGACCAGGCAGGCGCAGCGTCAGCGGTCTCGGAAACGGCCTACGAACTGGGCGCGGCCCTGGGCATAGCCATCCTGGGCACGATCGTGACGGGCGTGTACAGGGGCTTCCCGGCACCGGCGGGCACTCCGTCGAGGGCACACGAGTCACTGGGCGGCGCGGTGGAAGCGGCTCACGCCATGTCGCCCGAAAGCGCCGAGCGGTTGTTGTCGTCGGCGCGCGGAGCGTTCGTGGACGGCCTCTCGCTAGCAGCGGGAGCAGGCGCCGCGGTACTCCTGGCGACGGCGATCGCAGCATGGTTCATGCTGAGAGGCCAACGTTTGGACAACGCCGTTTAGAGGCGCGGGGCTGTGTCGGATGTGCGGCTACCGCCGCGTGGGCCTCAGGCCGCCTTGGCCTTGGTCGCATACATGTCCACGTACTCCTGCCCGGACAACCGCATGACCTCAGCCATCACCGAGTCCGTCACCGCCCGCAGCACATACCGGTCCCGGTCCATCCCGTCGTACCGCGAGAACTCCATCGCCTCACCGAACCGAACGGTCACCTTGCCAGGCCGGGGCATCCCCGACCCCCCCGGCTGCAACTTGTCCGTGCCGATCATCGCGAACGGCACCACCGGCGCACCGGTCATCAGCGTCAGCCGTGCGATCCCCGTTCGCCCCCGGTACAGCCGCCCGTCCGGCGACCGCGTGCCCTCGGGGTAGATGCCGAAGACCTTGCCCTCCTCGAGCACCCGCCGTCCGGTCATCAGCGCGGCCACGCCGCCCCGGCCGCCGTCCCGGTCCACCGGGATCATGCCGACCCCGGTGAAGAACCAGGCCATCAGGCGGCCCTTGAAGCTCTTGCCGGTGACGTACTCGTCCTTGCCGATGAAGAACACCTGCCGGTCGCACACGAGCGGCAGGATCATCGAGTCGATGAAGGTGAGGTGGTTGCCGGCCAGGATCACGGGGCCGTCACCCGGGATGCGCTCCGCGCCCTCCACCTGTGGGCGGAACATCAGGCGCATGATCGGTCCGAGCACTGCCTTGATGAGCGCGAAGCGGGACAACGTGCCCTCCGGTGTCAAGCGAATCCCTATGAGTCTGTGCAGGTGAGGACGATACTCGCGGTTCCCGGCGTGATGCACATCGAGGACACGGCGTTCACCGAGGTCTTACGCGCTGTTGACGTCGGCTCACCTGCGGTGACATCGCGTTTCCGGACCGTAACAGCCCCGGAACCTGTGACCGAAGTCGCGCCCGATCGGACGCGCCTGCCGCGGCACCGGCTCCCCGCCGACATCGCGAGTCGACCGCGTGTTCCGGCCACGGACCCCTACGCGTCATGTCCACGCCCCTACCATCGCGCCGGACACAGAGGTGAACGGACGCCCGGGGAGGCGCTCATGGGAACGCAGGACAACGAGCAGACTGGCGGCACCGGGCGGCGGGCGCTCCTCGGCGCGGCGGTGCTGGGCGCGGGTGGAGCCGTCCTGGGTCTGTCCGGGACGGCGAGAGCCGCGGGTGCCGGGCACGGCGGCGGGTTCAAGAGTCTGCCCAAGCCCGCGATCATCGGTCACCGCGGCGCCAGCGGTTACCGGCCCGAGCACACCTTCGGTTCGTACGAGCTCGCCCTGGACCTGGGCGCCGACATCGTCGAGGCCGGCGACCTGGTGCCCACCAAGGACGGCCATCTCGTCTGCCGGCACGAACCGGAGATCGGCGGGACGACGAACGTCGCCGACCACCCCGAGTTCGCCGGTCGCAGGACCACCAAGGTCCTCGACGGCGTCCCCACCACCGGCTGGTTCACCGAGGACTTCACGCTCGCCGAGCTGAAGACCCTGCGCGCGATCGAGCGCATTCCGGCCAACCGCCCGCACAACACCCTCTACAACGGCCGCTTTGAGATCCCCACCTTCGAGGAAGTCCTGAAGTGGCAGGACGAGCAGACCCGCAGGCGCGGCAGGCAGGTGTGGATCTACCCCGAGACCAAGCACCCCACCTACTTCCGCAAGCTGGGCCTGGGCCTCGAGGAGCGGGTCGCCAAGCTGCTGCACAAGTACGGCAAGGACAAGCGGAACTCGCCGGTCATCCTGCAGTCCTTCGAGCCCAGCAGCATCCAGAAGCTGAACACGCTGGTCGACAACCCGCTGGTGGTCCTGCTGTCCGCCGCGAACACGCGTCCCTGGGACTTCGTCGAGGCCGGTGACCCGCGCACCGTCGCCGACCTGATCACCCCCAGGGGCCTCCGGGAGATCGCCGGCTACGCGCAGGGCCTCGGTCCCACCCTCGACCTGATCATCCCGAAGGACGCCAAGGGCAGGCTCACCACGCCGACCACCCTCGTCGCCGACGCGCACAAGGTCGGCCTGATCCTGCACCCCTACACGATGCGCAACGAGAACCCCTTCCTGCCCGCCGACTTCCAGAAGGGCACGGCGGCGGACGGCTACGGTGACCCCTTCGGTGCCTTCAGGACGTACTTCGCGACCGGCATCGACGGTGTCTTCACCGACAACGCCGACACTGCCGTCCTCGCCCGCGCGGACTTCGTCAACGGCTGAGCCCGAGGCCCCGGTTGGGGTGACAGCCGGCCGTCCGGGCAACCCCAGGCCTGGGCGGCCGCGTCGTGCCGCATGTGACGCACGATCTCCTCGCCTCCCTGCGCCCCCTGCTCACCGCGGAAGCCGACGCCGAGGCACATGCCTCCGGTGCGGAGCCCGCCGACCTGGAACAGGCGGTCTGGCTGCGTCTGCTGGAGCGCCTCGACTCCGCAGGGCCGCCCGCCGACCCGCAAGGCTGGCTGCGCCGGGCCGTCCGCTCCGAGGTGCGCCGCACCCGTCGCACCCACCGCCGCGAGCGGCCGTACGGCGTCGAGCCCGCCGACGACGGGAACCGCGACCCCGAACACCTCGCCCTCGCCGCCGCCCGCCGCCGGGCCCTGCGGGACGCGGTCCGCCGCCTGCCGGGGCGCTGCCCCCGTCTCCTGGAGGCGCTTCTCTCCCCGAAAGACCTGACATACCGGGAGATCGCGGGGGAGTTGGGTATCTCACAGGGCAGTCTGGGTCCGGAACGTTCCAGATGCCTGGGTTGTCTCCGTCGTTTGCTCACACCGGAGGTTGCGGCACGCGAAGGGCGGGGATAGGAGTGAGGGACAACGTGGCGATCAGGTGAGCGGGAGGCGTGCGCACATGGGCATGAGCGTGACCATCTCGGTGGCGACCGAGCAGGACACAGAGCAGATCTTCAAGCTCCAGTACCTGTGCTTCCAGAGCGAGGCGGCGCTGTACGGCAACTACCGCATCGACCCGCTCGTGCAGAGCCTGGACTCGGTCCGCCAGGAGGTGGCCTCCGACTGCGTCTTCGTCGCGCGGCTCGGTGAGGAGGTGGTCGGCTCGGTGCGCGGCCGGGTCACCGAGGACGGCTCCGCCTCCATCGGCAAGCTCTGCGTGCACCCCCGCCTGCAGGGCCACGGCATCGGCGCGCGGCTGCTGCGCGCGGCCGAGACGGCCCTGGTCGAGGAGCGCGGCGCCAAGCGCTTCCGGCTGCACACCGGCCACCGCAGCGAGGGCAACCTGCGCCTGTACCGGCGCGTCGGCTACGAGACGGTCGGCACCTCGCAGGGCGCCGACGGCGTACCGATGATCGTCCTCGAGAAGCCGGCGGAGTCCTACGTCACGACGGCGTGACGGCGCGGTTCCTGCGCAGCCAGTACAGCGCGGAGATCGGCAGCAGTACGGGGATGAAGACGTACCCCATGCCGTAGTCCGACCACACCGTCGCGTCCGGGAAGGCCGACTTGTCGACCAGGGTCCAGGTGCCGACGATCAGCACCCCCGCGAGTTCGGCGGCGCAGCACACCTGTGCCGCCCTGCGGGCGGTCTCCCCGCCGCGTACCAGCGTGTACGTGATGAAGCCGTAGACGACACCGGCGACGGCGGACAGCGCGTAGGCGAGCGGGGCCCGGTCGAAGTCGGTGGCGATCTGGTAGACGGAGCGGGAGACCGCGCCGACGACCATCACGCCGTAGAACCAGACCAGCAGCATGCCCGGTCCGCCGATCAGGCGCGTCCTGGTGGGCTTCTGTTCCGTCACGGTCACCTCAGCCTCCCCAGATGTCATAGAGCCGTACCTCCAGCACGGCCAGCACCACACCGCCGGCGGCGACCGTCACCGAACCCCACCGCGTCCGCTCCGCCAGCGACATGAAGCCCGCCGCCGGGACGCACGCGAAGGCGCCCAGCAGATAGGCCACGAAGATCGTCGTCCCCTGCGCGGGCTTCTCACCGCGCGCCAGCAGCACGATCCCGACCACCAGCTGCACCACGGCCAGCAGCGACACCACGGCCATGCCGATGAAGTGCCAGTCCTTCGTGGGCTGGTCCCGGTGGGCGGCCCAGCCGCACCAGGCGGCGAGCAGCAGGGCGGCGACCCCGGTCACCAGGGTCAGGACGGTGAGCATGACGCGACCTTATTACGGCGCAAATGGCTCGTCGCCGCCGACCCCGCCGTACACCGTAGGGTCGAGGCCATGAAGATCCACGCACAAGCCCTGCTGTTCGACAACGACGGCACCCTCGTCTCCTCCCTCGAATCCGTGCACCGCTGCTGGACCCGGTGGGCGGCGGAGTACGGCCTGAGCGACGAGGAGTTCGGCCGGGTCGAACTGCACGGGCGGCCGGCCGTGGAGATAGCCGCCGAGCTGCTGCCCGCCGAGGTCGTGGCGGAGGCGGTCGCGCGGATCGAGCTGCTGGAAGTGGACGACGTGCCCAACGGCGGCGTGTACCTGCTGCCGGGGACCAAGGACTTCCTGGACTCCCTCCCCGCCGACCGCTGGGCGGTCGTCACCTCCGCCACCCGGCGCCTGGCGGAGGCCCGGCTCGACGCCGTCGGCATCCTGCCCAAGACGATGATCGCCGCCGACGACATCACCCGCGGCAAGCCCGACCCCGAGCCCTACCTGCTCGCCGCCCGGCGGCTGGGCGTCGACCCGGCCCACTGCGTCGTCTTCGAGGACGCCCCCGCGGGGCTCGCCTCCGGCCGGGCCGCCGACATGACCACCGTGGCCTTGACCACAACGCACCAGGCCCCCGAGCTGGACGCCGACCTGGTCGTCGGGGACCTGTCGGCGCTGTCCGCGCTGGTCACCCACGGGGGAGTGGAGATCTCCGTACGCGACTGACACCTGTCCACCGCTGTCCGCCATGCGGACAGCGGGTTCCTGGTCGCTCCCATACGTCTGCTTTACTGATCGCATGACCACGACGAGCTGCCGCACCCTTGCGACCGAGGCGACCCTGACGCCCGGTGCTCGTTGTTCGTGTCGAATGTGCGCCTTGTAGAGGGCCCCCGTACCGCCCTGAGGCTCGCGCCCCGAAGCGAGCCGCCGTGGCATGTCCGTACGCCGTGAACGCCGTACGTGACCGAGCTGCCCGCGCACCACTTTCCTCCCGTACCCGGGCACATCCACGCCCGCGTACTCGACAGTGACGGAACCCCAGTGATCACGACTTCAGGCCTGACCAAGGTCTACCGCTCGCGCGGTCGTGAGGTCACCGCCCTGGACGGCGTCGACCTGCACGTCCGCGAAGGCGAGGTGTACGGCGTCATCGGCCAGTCCGGCGCCGGCAAGTCCTCCCTCATCCGCTGCGTCAACCTGCTGGAGCGCCCCACCGCCGGGACCGTGACGGTCGCCGGACAGGAGCTGACGGCCCTCGCGGGGCGCGGACCCCGGGCCGGCAAGGAGCTGCGGCAGGCGCGCAGCCGTATCGGCATGGTCTTCCAGCACTTCAACCTGCTGTCCTCGCGCACCGTCCAGGACAACGTCGAGCTGCCGCTGGAGATCCTCGGCAGGTCGGGCAGGGAGCGCTCGCGCAAGGCGCTGGAACTGCTCGACCTGGTCGGGCTCGCCGACAAGGCGGGGGCCTACCCCGCCCAGCTCTCCGGCGGCCAGAAGCAGCGCGTCGGCATCGCCCGCGCCCTGGCCGGCGACCCCAAGGTGCTGCTGTCCGACGAGGCGACCAGCGCCCTCGACCCGGAGACCACCCGCTCCATCCTCCAGCTGCTGCGCGACCTGAACCGGCAGCTCGGCCTGACCGTCCTGCTCATCACCCACGAGATGGACGTCGTGAAGACGATCTGCGACTCCGCCGCCCTCATGGACCAGGGCCGCATCGTGGAGTCGGGGACGGTGAGCGAACTGCTCGCGACCCCCGGCTCCGAACTGGCCTCCACGCTCTTCCCGGTCGGCGGCGAGGCGGCCGGCGACGACCGTACCGTCGTCGACGTCACCTTCCAGGGCGAGGCCGCCACCCAGCCCGTCATCTCCCAGCTCTCCCGCACCTACAACATCGACATATCGATCCTCGGCGCCGCCATCGACACCGTCGGCGGCCTCCAGGTGGGCCGGATGCGCATCGAACTGCCCGGCCGCTACGAGGACAACGTCGTGCCGATCGGCTTCCTGCGTGAACAGGGCCTGCTGATCGACGTGTTGGGCCAGGAGCCCGTCCTGCTGACGGAAGGTGCACAGCGATGACCTGGTCCGAGATGCAGCCGCTGCTGTCCCAGGCGTGTTGGGACACCCTCTACATGGTCGGCTGGTCCACGCTCATCGCCGTCGTCGGCGGACTGCCGCTGGGCATCCTGCTCGTCCTCACCGACCGGGGCGGGCTGCTGCAGAACGTCCTCGCCAGCAAGGTCATCGGGCAGGTGGTGAACATCGCCCGGTCGATGCCGTTCATCATCCTGATGGTCGCGCTGATGACCTTCACCCGCTGGATCACCGGTACGACCATCGGCCGCGAGGCCGCCATCGTGCCGCTCGCCATCGGTGCCATCCCGTTCTTCGCGCGCCTCGTCGAGACGGCTGTCCGCGAAGTGGACGGCGGCCTGGTGGAGGCCGTGCAGTCGATGGGCGGCAACACCTGGACGATCGTCCGCAAGGTCCTCGTGCCCGAGGCCCTGCCCTCGCTGATCGCCAGCACCACGACCACGATCGTCGCGCTCATCGGCTACTCCGCGATGGCCGGCACGGTCGCGGCCGGAGGGCTCGGCGACATCGCCATCCGCTACGGCTACCAGCGCTTCGAGACCGAACTGATGTGGATCACCGTGGCGATCCTCGCCGTGGTCATCTCACTCATCCAGTTCGCCGGCGACCTCGCGGCCCGCTCGCTGCACGGACGCGGCGGACGCTCCGGCCCGGCGCCGAAGCTACGGCTGCTGAAGGCCGGGGAGCCGGCCTCGGCCGACATCGACAAGGTCGCATAGGCACCCCTGGCACGCCTCACAGACTCCCCGCACCACCAACCGCGGGGTCGCTGCACCCTTAGGAAAGGCACTTTTCGTGCGTAACACCGCAAAGCTCACCACCGCCGTCCTCGCCGCCGGAGCCCTCACCTTCGGGCTCACCGCCTGCGGCTCGGGCAAGGACTCCGCCACGTCCGACTACAGCGGACCGCTGATCGTCGCCGCGAGCCCCACCCCGCACGCGGAGATCCTGAACTTCGTCAAGGACAACCTGGCGAAGAAGGCCGGACTCGACCTCCAGGTCAAGGAGTTCCAGGACTACATCGTCCCCAACACCGCCACCGAGGACGGCTCGGTCGACGCCAACTACTTCCAGAACCAGCCCTACCTCGACGACTTCAACAAGAAGCGCGGCACCCACATCGTGCCCGTCGTCACGGTGCACCTGGAGCCGCTCGGCCTCTACTCCCACAAGGTCAAGAAGGCAGACGCCCTCAAGAGCGGCGCGACCGTCGCCGTCCCCAACGACGCGGTGAACGAGGCGCGCGCCCTCAAGCTGCTGGCCGCGAACGGCCTCATCACGCTCAAGGACGGCGCCGGCAACGAGGCCACCCCGCAGGACATCGCCAAAAACCCGAAGAACCTCAGGTTCAAGGAGGTCGAGGCGGCCCAGACCCCGCGCTCCCTGGACGACGTGGACGCCGCGGTCGTCAACGGCAACTACGCCATCTCGGCCGGCCTCAAGCCCGCCAAGGACGCCCTCGTGCTGGAGTCCGCGAAGAACAACCCCTACGGCAACTTCCTCGCGGTGAAGAAGGGCAACGAGAAGGACCCGCGGGTCAAGAAGCTCGCGAAGCTGCTCACCTCCGCCGAGGTGAAGAAGTTCATCGAGGACAAGTACCAGGGCTCGGTCATCCCGTCCTTCTGATCCGCCCCCGGTTCCTTCCCCCCCGATCTCCCTTCAGACGGCACGTATACGGCGTATCGCCACGCACGGGGTCCACTCGCTCACCATCCGTGGACCCCGTCGTGCGGTGGTGTGCCCCCATACTGCATGCTGGGCAGTTCAGCAGGCCCTGAAGGTTGACCGAAGGTTACGGAGCGGCGCATGACTAGCACCTTCCCCAACATCTCCATCAGCACGGAGCGGTTGGTGCTGCGGCCCCTCGACGAGGACGACGTGCCCGCACTGGCCGAGATGATGAACGACGAGCAGGTCGGGGCCTGGACGAGCGTGCCCCAGCCCTACTCCGAGGAACAGGCCCGCGCCTGGGTCACCCAACACGTGCCCGGCGAGCGGGAGTCGGGGCGCGGGACCGACCTCGCCGTCACCGAGTTCCTCACCCAGCGCCTGGTCGGCGTCGTCCGGCTCACCGAGACCGACTGGCACGTCCGCTCCACCGAGCTGTCGTACATCATCGCCCCCTGGGCCCGCGGCGAGGGCTACGCTTCCGAGGCCGCGCTCGCCACCGCCCAATGGCTCCTCGGCGACCAGAAGTTCGAGCGCATCGAACTGCGCACCGCCGCCGACAACACCGCCGCCCAGCAGGTCGCCCAGAAGATCGGCTGTATCAGTGAGGGCGTTCTGCGCGGCGCCTGCATAGTCCGCGTCCGCGCCGACGACGGCACCTGGAGCGAGGTCCGCAGCGACTACATCGTGTGGAGCCTGCTGCCCGAGGACCTCGACGGCGCGAGCGAGGAACTGGCCGACACCGGTGGTTTCACCTCGTTCACGGACTGGAACTGAACCCTCGGGGCGCCGAGAGGTACCCTCACGGAGCCCGACCTGCGTAAACCCCCTGGAGACCGACGACTATGGCCGACCGCGTCACGGTGATCGGCTGGGACGGCTCGCCGCTGACCGCCGCGGCCCGCTCCGCCCTGAGCGCCGCCACCCTCGTGGCCGGAGCCGCCCACCACCTGGCGCTCGCCGAGGTGCCCGCCACAGCGGAACGCATCCGGCTCGGCAGCGTCGCCCTCGCCGCCCGCCGTATCGCCGGCCACCGCGGCACCGCGGTCGTCCTCGCGGACGGCGACCCCGGGTTCTTCGGAGTCGTACGGACCCTGCGCGACCCCCAGTTCGGCCTCGAGGTCGAGGTCGTCCCCGCCGTCTCCTCGGTCGCCGCCGCCTTCGCCCGGGCCGGCATGCCCTGGGACGACGCACAGGTGGTCGTCGCCCACCGACGCACCCTGCGCCGAGCGGTGAACGTGTGCCGCGCCCACACCAAGGTCGCCGTCCTCACTTCGCCCGGCGCCGGCCCCGCCGAACTCGGCCTGCTGCTGGAGGGCGTCCACCGCACCTTCGTCATCTGCGAGGAACTCGGCACCGAACGCGAACAGGTCACCGTCGTCACCTCCGACAAGGCCGCCGACCACACCTGGCGCGACCCGAACGTCGTCATCGTCATCGGAGGCTCCGTCGCGCCCGCCGCCCCGGCCGAGGCCGGCTGGCTCGCCGGCCGCGACCCCGGCGCCGGCGCGCGCGGCTGGACCCTGCCCGCCGAGGCCTACGACGGCCCGCTCGGCGAGGGCGAGACGGACCTGCTGCGCGCCGCCCAACTCGCCCGCCTGGGGCCGCGCGTCGGCGACCTGGTGTGGGACATCGGCTGCGGAAGCGGCGCCTTCGCCACCGAGGCCGCGCGCGCCGGGGCCGCCGTCCTCGCCGTCGACCGGGACCTGGTGGCCTGCGGCCGCACCGACGCCGCCGGCCGCCGCCACGGCGTCCAGCTCCAGATCGTGCACGGCACCGCCCCGCACGTCCTGGAACGACTCCCCGAACCCGACGTCGTCCGCGTCGGCGGCGGGGGAGCGGCCGTCGTCTCCGCGGTCGCCGACCGGCGCCCGCAGCGCATCGTCACGCACGCGGCCACCCGCGACGCCGCCGAACTCGTCGGCCGCGACCTCACCGAGCACGGCTACCGGGTCGAGTGCGCCCTGCTCCAGTCCGTCGAACTCGACACCAGGGCCTGGACGGAGACGGAGCGGAGCGTCGCATTCCTGCTCAGCGGCGCACTCCCCGAGCGCACCCCGTGACTCCGTTCCCGTCCCAGTGATCCTGTTTTCTGCCGTCCCGGTGATCCTGTTGTCCTACCGCTCGCGGTAGGCTGATCGACCGTTGTACCGCACCGGGTGGCCCGGCACTTCGTTCGTCAATGTCCGGAAAACGCATCCCTTTTGGGGTGGGTGGGGTACGCCGAAACCGGAGGACGCGCAACGTGGCGCAGTCCACAGCGGACCGTCGCGGATCAAGCTGTCGCGACGGCGGAACGACCGGGACAATGCCACTGAATGGCTTTGTCGCCTTTTACGGGCGGGTCGTTCGTGCCGCTGGGCACGCACGCTCGTTCTTCACTGCGGGGGCGGTCGGTGCGCCGTTCCCGGTGAGCTGGACCGAGAAGCACTAACCGATGGGCGAGGGGTACGCATGACCGACACCGGCCAGGTCCCGGGCGAGGGGCTGCCGGAGAGCGCAGGCATGGTGGAGCAGCCGGGCGTCGCCGCGCACGGTGCGTACACCTACCTCTCCGAGACCACCGCCGAGGACGAAGACCTGTTGCTGCTGCCGGGCGCGCAGAGCCCCTGGGGCAACGAGGTCGCCCCGCCCGCGCCCGAGCCGGTCGTCGAGACCGTGCACGAGCCGGGCCCGCACGAGACGGCGGGCCGCGACAGCGGCTCGGTCGACCTCGGCGGCGTACGCCTCCCCGACCCGGCCCCCGCGGCCTCCTCGGTGCCGATCCCGCCGATCACCCCGCGCCGTCCGCTGCACCTCGGCCCGCCCACCCCGGACGCCTCCGCCAGCCCGGTCCGCTCCCTCGCCGACCGCGGCCCCGCGGGCGTCCCCGTCCGCCACCCCGGCCCGCCGACGGTCGGCCCCGAGTACCTCGACGCGTCCCCCCAGGGCGCGTCCCCCTGGGGCGCCCAGCCCCAGCCCCAGCCCCAGCCCCAGCCCCAGCCCCAGCCCCAGCCCCAGGCCCAGGCCACGGCCCAGGTGTCCACCGGGGTGCCGGCTGCGGAAACGGTTGTTCCCGCCCCGGGCCACGCCACCGCGCCCCTGGGCGCGGCCCAGGCCGTCATGGCCCGCCTCGCAACGGAGACGGGCGCCGCCGCGCAGGACCAGGCACAGGGCGCACCGGCCGAGCATCCTGCGGAGACCGGGCAGGACGCCGGGACCGGAGTCGTCCCGGGCGAACTTCCGACGGCCGGCGGTCATGTGAGCGGCGGGCCATCGGACACCCCTGCCGGCGTTGCCCCTGAGGGAGGCCAGGTCTCTGACGCGCACGCGACTGCGAGTGCGCCCGTCGCGGAGGGCCAGCACCTGGCCGAGCAACCGGAAGCTCCAGCGGCGCAGTGGGCTCCCGCCACCGACGGCACGCCCCAGGACGGCCCGGTCGAGGCCGACCCCTCTCCCGAGCCGGACCAGACCCCGGACGCCGCGCACGCTCCTGCGGACACGGCGGTTGCGGGAGTGCAGGCAACCGAGCCCGTAACCCCCGTGGACGAGCAGGTCGTCGCGGTTGTGGCGGCCACCACTGCCCAGACCGCGCCCTTGGAGACACAGGTCGACGAGCCCGAAGCACCGGGGACCGGACAGGTCGCCGATCCGGAAGTGCCGGGAAGTGAGCAGGTGGCCGACTCCGGGGTGCCGGCCGATGGGCAGGTCATCGAGCCCGCAGAGACAGTGGGCGCTGATGTGCCCGGAACCGGGCAGATGGCCGGCGCGGTAGCAGTCGAGGCCATCCAGGCGCCACAGGCCCCGGCGCCGGACGCCGGCCAGGCTGTCCCCGCTGCCTCTCCCGACGCCGCCCAGCCCGCCGAGGCGGACGTACCCGCGCAGGGTCCCGACACCGCCGTAACCCCCGAGCCCCAGCCGGTGGCCGCCTTCCCGGCGGCCCCGCATGCGGCTCATCCCGCTGACGGCTCCCCGGTGCTGCCCGAACCGGAGGCCGTTCACCCTGTCACGGACGCGCAGGACGCCGAAGGGCAGCACGTCCAGGCCGGAGCGGTGACCGCGAACGCGGCCGCTGTCCTACCCGTCCCGGAGGAGGTGGTTCCGGCCGCGGAGCCGGCCGTGCCCGTTCACGCCGTGACGGACGCACAGGACGGCGAAGCACAGCCGGCCTTCCCGGTGGGAACGGCGCCTGTCCCGACTCAGGCCGCTCCCGCCCCCGAAACGCCTGTTCCCGCTTCCCGGCAAGACCCCGCGAACGAGCAGGTTCCGGCCACCCTCCAACCGGCCGACCCTGTTCCCCCGGCGGACCCGACCGTCCACCGACCCGACGACGCGGTCACCCCGCCGGACTCCGCAGACGCCCCCGACGCCGTCGCGACCTCCGCCGAGGACCAGGCCGGGCCGGCGGCGGAGGCGGAGGCGGAGCCTGTCGGCAGTGCGCAGCCGCTCGCCGTCACGCCCGCCGGTACCGGTACCGAGACCCAACCGGACCGGTCCCTCGGCCAGTTCGTCGCCGTGCCGGGCTCGGTCCCCACCACCCCGCACCTCGCGCCGGCCCCGGAGCCGGTCGCCATGGTCCCCTCGCAACGGGAGGCCGACCCCGACCTCGTACAGAACGCCGACGACCTGGACACCCGGGCCGCCGACCAGGAAGAGAGCACGGCCGCCGTGGAAGAAGTACGAGAGTCCACCGGCCCGGCCGCCCCTGCCTACGAGGACGCCGAGCGCGAGGCCGTGCTGAAGGTGATGCGCGAGCGCCGCGACATCCGCAACGGCTTCCGCAGCGACCCCATCCCGCACGAGGTGCTGCTCCGCGTCCTGGAGGCCGCGCACACCGCCCCCTCCGTCGGCCACTCGCAGCCCTGGGACTTCGTCGTCATCCGCTCCGCCGACACCCGGCGCAGCATGCACGAGCTGGCCATGCGGCAACGGGACGCGTACGCCAAGTCGCTGCCCAAGGGACGGGCGAAGCAGTTCAAGGAACTGAAGATCGAGGCCATCCTCGAGACCCCGGTGAACATCGTCGTCACGGCGGATCCCACGCGCGGCGGCCGGCACACCCTCGGCCGCCACACCCAGCCGCAGATGGCGCCCTACTCCGCCGCCCTCGCCGTCGAGAACCTGTGGCTCGCCGCCCGCGCGGAGGGCCTCGGCGTCGGCTGGGTCAGCTTCTTCGACGAGCGGGAGATGGTGCGGGCGCTCGGCCTGCCCGAGCACCTCGAGGTCATCGCCTACCTGTGCGTCGGGTACGTCGACGAGTTCCCGGACGAGCCCGAGCTGATGCAGGCCGGCTGGTCCAAGCGCCGCCCGTTGTCCTGGGTCGTGCACGAGGAGACGTACGGCCGCCGTGCCCTGCCCGGCGAGGAACCGCACGACCTGCTCGCCGAGACCGTCGCGCAGATCCGCCCGCTGGACGCCAAGGCGCTCGGCGAGGCGTGGGAGCGGCAGAAGCGGATGACCAAGCCGGCCGGCGCACTCGGCATGCTGGAGATCATCTCCGCCCAGCTGTCCGGGCTCTCGCGCCAGTGCCCGCCCCCGATCCCGGAGCCCGCGGCCGTCGCGATCTTCGCCGGCGACCACGGGGTGCACGCCCAGGGCGTCACCCCCTGGCCGCAGGAGGTGACGGCCCAGATGGTCGCCAACTTCCTCGGCGGCGGCGCGGTCTGCAATGCCTTCGCCGGTCAGGTGGGCGCCGAGGTGTGCGTGGTGGACGTCGGTGTCGCGGCCGACCTGCCGGCCACCCCGGGCCTGCTGCCCCGCAAGATCCGCGCCGGTACGTCCGACATGACCACCGGCCCCGCGATGACCCGCGAGGAGGCCAAGCAGGCCATAGAGGTCGGCATCGAGACGGCCCGCGACCTGGTGGCGGCCGGCAACAAGGCGCTGCTGACGGGTGAGATGGGCATCGCCAACACCACCGCGTCCGCCGCGTTGATCTCGGTGTTCACGGACACCGACCCCGCCGAGGTCACCGGGCGCGGCACCGGCATCAACGACGAGACGCTGGCCCGCAAGACCGAGGTCGTCCGGCGCGCCATCGAACTGCACCAGCCGGACCCCGCCGACCCCGTCGGCGTGCTGGCCGCGATCGGCGGCTTCGAACACGCGGCGATGGTGGGCCTGTTGCTGGGCGGCGCCTCGCTGCGCACGCCGGTCATCCTGGACGGCGTCAGCGCCGGCGCGGCCGCCCTCGTCGCCCGCGCGATCGCCCCCGAGGTGCTCGCGGCCTGCATCGCGGGCCACCGCAGTGCCGAACCCGGTCACGTGGCGGCCCTCAACAAGCTGGGCCTGCGCCCCCTGGTCGATCTCGACCTCCGGCTCGGCGAGGGCACGGGCGCGCTGCTCGCCCTGCCGCTGGTGCAGAGCACCGCCCGCGCGATGCACGAGGTGGCGACCTTCGACTCCGCGGGAGTCACCGAGAAGTAGCTCCCGTACCGGGGGTGGGGTACGCGCTCCTGCGTGCGCCCCACCCCCGGCCGTACGCTGAGAACCCCATCACCGACACCCGCACGTCAGGGCTGCTCCAGCGCCGTAGCGCCCGCCGCATTGCAGGACGAGGAGCCGCACCTCATGGCCGAACACCCCGCCTACCCCGTGGGCCTCCGCCTCACCGGCCGCAAAGTGGTCGTACTCGGCGGCGGCCAGGTCGCCCAGCGCCGACTGCCGGCCCTGATCGCGGCCGGCGCGGACGTCCTCCTCGTCGCCCCGGAGGCGACCCCCTCCGTCGAGGCGATGGCGGACACGGGCGAGATCACCTGGGTGCGGCGCCCGTACACCGAGGGCGACCTCGCGGACGCCTGGTACGCGCTCATCGCCACCGGCGACCGCGAGGCGAACACCCGGGCCTCCGCCGAGGCGGAACGCCACCGCGTGTGGTGCGTGCGCTCCGACGACGCGGAGGCGGCGACCGCCTGGACGCCGGCCACCGGCCACAGCGAGGGCGTCACCGTCGCCGTCCTGACCACCGACACGCACCACCCCGACCCGCGGCGCACCGCCGCCATCCGCGACGCGGTCGTGGAAGGCCTGCGCGACGGCACCCTCGTCGCCCCGCACCACCGCAGCCGCACGCCCGGCGTCGCCCTGGTCGGGGGCGGCCCCGGCGACCCCGACCTGATCACCGTGCGCGGCCGCCGTCTGCTGGCCGAGGCCGACGTCGTCATCACCGACCACCTCGGCCCGCGCGACCTGCTCGCCGAACTGCCGCCGCACGTCGAGGTGATCGACGCGGCGAAGCTGCCGTACGGCCGCTTCATGGCCCAGGAGGCCATCAACAACGCGCTGATCGAGCACGCCAAGCAGGGCAGGTCGGTCGTCCGGCTCAAGGGCGGTGACCCCTTCGTCTTCGGCCGCGGCATGGAGGAGATCCAGGCGCTCGCCGAGGCGGGCATCCCCTGCACGGTCGTCCCCGGCATCTCCAGCTCCATCTCGGTACCGGGCGCGGCCGGCATCTCGGTCACCCACCGGGGGCTCGCGCAGGCGTTCACCGTGGTCAGCGGGCATGTCGCCCCCGACGACGAGCGTTCGCTGATCGACTGGCCGGCACTGGCGAAGGTGGCCGGCACGCTGGTGGTCCTGATGGGCGTCGACAAGATCGGCAAGATCGCCGAGACCCTGGTCGCGCACGGCAAGGACCCGCAGACCCCGGTCGCCCTGGTCCAGGAGGGCACCACGGCCGCCCAGCGCCGCGTCGACGCGACCCTCGCCACGGTCGCCGAGGCGGTCCGAACGCACGAGGTCAAGGCGCCGTCGGTCATCGTCATCGGCGAGGTCGTGGAAGTGGGCCCGCGGGCAGTCGAGTAACCCGGGGTAACACAACCCCTTCCGAGCCGTTGGCACCACACCCAGGACAAGGCAGTATCACCCTGTGGCCGATCTCATCACCGTCGAGGATCCCGACGACCCCCGCCTGCGCGACTTCACGGGCCTGACCGACGTGGAACTGCGCCGCAAACGAGAACCGGCCGAGGGCCTGTTCATCGCCGAGGGCGAGAAGGTGATCAGACGGGCCAAGGACGCCGGGTACGAGATGCGCTCGATGCTGCTGTCCGCCAAGTGGGTCGACGTCATGCGCGATGTCATCGACGAACTCCCGGCCCCCGTCTACGCGGTCAGCCCGGAGCTCGCCGAGCAGGTCACCGGCTACCACGTGCACCGCGGTGCGCTCGCCTCCATGCAGCGCAAACCGCTGCCCACGGCCGCCGAACTCCTGCAGACCACCCACCGGGTCGTCGTCATGGAGTCGGTCAACGACCACACCAACATCGGCGCGATCTTCCGCTCGGCCGCGGCCCTCGGCATGGACGCGGTCCTGCTGTCCCCGGACTGCGCCGACCCCCTCTACCGGCGCAGCGTCAAGGTCTCCATGGGCGCCGTCTTCTCCGTCCCCTATGCCCGCCTCGACACCTGGCCCAAGGGCCTGGAGTCGGTCCGCGAGGCCGGCTTCACCCTCCTCGCCCTCACCCCGGACGAGAAGGCGAGGTCCCTCGACGAGGCCGCCCCGCACAAGATGGACCGCGTCGCCCTGATGCTCGGCGCCGAGGGCGACGGCCTGTCCACGCAGGCCCTGGTCGCCGCCGACGAATGGGTACGCATCCCGATGTCCCACGGTGTCGACTCCCTGAACGTCGGCGCGGCGGCCGCGGTCGCCTTCTACGCGGTGGCCACGGGCCGCCCCCAGGGCTGATGGCCCGGCGCGAGGCGATCGTGGCGGTGCTGCGCCGGGACGACCGGATCCTGGCGATCCGCCGCGCCGCCACCGTCGCCCGCCCCGGTTACTGGCAGCCGCTGAGCGGCAAGGTCGAACCGGGGGAGACCCAGCGGGAGGCCGTCGTCCGGGAGGTTCGGGAGGAGGTGGGCCTCACCGCCGTCCCCCTGGCCAAGGTCTGGGAGTCCGAGACCGACGACGGACGCTTCCGTCTGCACTGGTGGACGGCGGACGCACCGACCGGCGACGTGATCCCCGACCCGGCCGAGATCGGCGACCACCGCTGGGTCACGCCTGAGGAGTTCCTGGCCCTGACCCCGGTCTTCGAAGGCGACCTGGAGTTCTTCGAACACATCCTGCCGGGCCTGTGACCCCTTAGCCGGCGTGCCCCGGCTCCACGACCTGCCGCTGCTGCTCCTGTACGACGCCCCGGCCGTCGCCGCCCAGCCCGCGCGACGGCCCCTGGCAGCCCTGCGCCGCGGCGATGCCGAGCGCGACCAGCAGCGTCACCACCACGAACACGAACAGCCGCTGCCGCAGCAGCCGCGGATTGGCCGGGCGCCGCCCGGTCCCCGTGGGCCTCGGCGCCGGACGTCCCGACCCACTGCGCGGTGCGGGCCGGCTCCCGCTGCCGCCGCGCGAGGCCGGCGTGGGCCGGGCCCCGGAACGGGCAGGGCCGCCCCGTGAAGCCGACGCCCCGCCGCCCCGGGACGTACTGCCGGAGCCGGGACCACCGGAGCCCCGCGACGCAGCGGAACCCCGGGACGAGGACGAGGTGCCCCTCGGTGGCGGCGTCCCCTGCGGGCGTCGTTGCTGCTCGGGGTAGGTGTCGACGAGCCGCCCGGTCGGCCGGTCCGCCTCCGCGGCGCGCGGCGAGGGCGGCCGTACGTCGCCGAGGCCCTGTGCCTCGCGGGCGGCGATCTCCTTCAGGCGCAGCGACAGTTGGAGCGTGCTGGGCCGTTCCTCGGGGTCCTTCGCCAGACAGGCCCGCACGAGCGGAGCGAGTGCGTCCGGTACGCCGTGCAGCTGGGGCTCCTCGTGCACCACCCGGTACAGCATCACCTCGGAACTGCCGTGCCCGAAGGGCGAGTCGCCCATCGAGGCGTACGCCAGGGTCGCACCGAGCGCGAAGACGTCCGTGGCCGGCGTCACCGCGGCCCCGCGCACCTGCTCCGGCGCGAGGAACCCGGGCGAGCCGACGGCCGTTCCGACATGCGTGAGCGTCGACGCCCCGGTCGCCCAGGCGATACCGAAGTCGATGATCCGCGGGCCCTTGGGGGACAGCAGGATGTTGGACGGCTTGAGATCCCGGTGCACCACGCCGGCCTCGTGCACCGCTACCAGCCCCTCCGACAGGGCGGCCCCGACGGCGGCGACCTCGGCCGCGCTCAACGAGCCCTCGTCGGCGACCTTGTCGTGCAGCGAGGGCCCGGGCACGTACTGCGTGGCGAACCAGGGACGGTCGGCCTCCAGATCGGCGGCGACCAGCCGGGCCGTGCACCCGCCCCGGATCCTGCGCGCGGCCGACACCTCGCGGGCGAACCGCGACCGGAACTCCTGATCCTCCGCCAGATCCGGCCGGATGACCTTCAGGGCGACCCGCTGCCCCTTCTTGTCGGAGCCCAGGTACACAACGCCCATCCCACCCGCGCCGAGCCGTCTGTGAAGCCTGAACGAGCCGACGACGCGCGGGTCCTCGCGCCTCAGGCGCATCATCGCCATGTTCATCCCCGCTGCCCGGTCCGTGTGACGTGGCACAGCTTACGTTTCCACGGCCGCCCGCGCGCAGAGGCCGCGCCCTCTCGTCCCGATCGATTGTCAGTGCCGGGTGGGAGACTTGAAGAGTGGTCAGGGAGCGCGGAAACAACCGCACTTCACACCAAAGCGCCTCCCAACCACCCATCACAGAAGGGGGATTGAACCCGTGAAGGGTGATCGCGTGGAGATAGTGGTGGACGCGGGGGACACGACCCGCACCTACGAGGTGGTGGCGAGCAGGGCGGGCCGCAGGGTGGAGACGGCGGTACGGCGCGGGGTGGTGGAAGTGAGCGAAGTCACCCGCAACGGCTCGGTCGTCCGCACGGCCCGCTTCATGGCCAACCGGGTCCTGGCCCTGGTCGAGCAGCCGGTACCGCGCGAGGACAGCTCGGAAAAGCCGGTACACAGCGGGCGCCCCCTCGGGGAAGACCCTGAGACCTAGGACGTCGTCTCCACCCAGGGGAGTACGCACCACCACGGAGCTCATCCTCCGGGAGGCCCGGCAATCGGTACGAGGGCATGACGTGCGAGGAGCGCCGGACGCCTAGATTTGAGGTCAAGCGGCGGGTGCAGCACTCGTCCCCCGAGGTCAGACACCCGCCGCTGCCAACGACAACTGAGACGGTCAGGAGAGGGACCATGGCTCTGACGGCACAGCGGACACAGTTCCGCACGCTGGAGCAGACGAAGCTCCGCCCGCGCCGCACGGGCCGCCGCCACCCCCTGGTGGCGACCCTCATGGTCCTCCCCCTGGCGGCCCTGCTCTTCTTCGTCTTCGACGGCTGGGAGACCGTGGCCACACAGGCGTCGTCCGTGGGCGTGATGCTGGGGCGCTGAGCGGCGACCCCCAGGCCCGGAAGAGCGGTCCGGGCGGGGACATCCACCCATGAAACCCCGTGGGGACGGGGGTGCGGCGGACGGCAAAAATGCCGGCGCAGCTGGGGAGCTGCGCCGGCATTGCTTTTCCCGTCAAGTGGTGAGACGAGCCACGAAGCCCCCGGCCGTACGAGACGGCCGGGGGCTTGGGTCTGTGGACGATACTGGGATTGAACCAGTGACCTCTTCCGTGTCAGGGAAGCGCTCTCCCGCTGAGCTAATCGTCCTCGGGAACTGCTGCTACTGCCTCGTTACCGCGTGCGCGATACTGGGATTGAACCAGTGACCTCTTCCGTGTCAGGGAAGCGCTCTCCCGCTGAGCTAATCGCGCGGGTCGAAGCCGTGGGGCTCCAGTGGACGATACTGGGATTGAACCAGTGACCTCTTCCGTGTCAGGGAAGCGCTCTCCCGCTGAGCTAATCGTCCGTGGAGGTGGAGACGGGATTTGAACCCGTGTAGACGGCTTTGCAGGCCGTTGCCTCGCCTCTCGGCCACTCCACCAGGAGTGCGGGGGTCCGGGTGGGATCCCCTGTTCCTTCGAGCGGACGACGAGGCTCGAACTCGCGACCTCAACCTTGGCAAGGTTGCGCTCTACCAACTGAGCTACGTCCGCTTGTCGTTTCGTTCCGCTCCCGCGGCCCGGCGACGTGTTGAACTCTAGCGGATTCCCGGGCCAGCACAAAAACGCGTTTGCGCAGCGTGCTGCGCCGCACCTGCCCACGGGCGTGGCCAGGGCATCCGTCAGGGCATCCACCGGGACACGTCGAGGTCACCTTTCGGACACCCCCCTAGACTCGACGGCGTGCCCGACCTTCCTCCCCTCGCCCGCTTCGGCCCCCGCGTGGCCACAGGTCTCCTCGACGTCACCAGCGACCCGGCGGCCCTCGACTCCACCGGCTTCTGGGCCGTCGTCGCCGACTTCGAGGGCCGTCTGACCTGCGCCCGGTTCGCGGACGTCCGAGAGGAACCCGTGCCGGCGCCGGTGCCGGGGGTGTGGCGGGGCCGGGCCCCCGGTGACTGGACGTCGTCCCTCGACCACGACGCGTACACGGCCGGGGTGCGCCGGATACGGGAGCACATCGCGGCGGGCGAGGTCTACCAGGCCAACCTCTGCCGGGTGCTCACGGCCCCCGTCCCGGCCGACGCGGACGTGGACGCGCTGACCGCGCTGCTGGCCCGCGGCAACCCCGCGCCGTACGCAGGAACGATCCGCCTGCCCGGGTACGGCGTCGAGATCGCCACCGCCTCGCCCGAGCTGTTCCTGCGCCGCGCCGGCCGGGTCGTGGAGTCGGGGCCGATCAAGGGCACCGGGCGCACCGAGGCCGACCTGCTGGAGAAGGACCACGCCGAGAACGTGATGATCGTGGACCTGGTCCGCAACGACATCGGGCGGGTGTGCGCCACCGGCAGCGTCACCGTGCCCGACCTGTGCGCCGTCGAGAAGCATCCCGGCCTGGTCCACCTCGTCTCGACGGTCCGCGGCGAACTGCGCTCCGGAGCCGGCTGGCCGGAACTGCTCGAGGCCGCCTTCCCGCCCGGCTCGGTCACCGGAGCGCCCAAGTCCAGCGCGCTGCGGATCATCGACGACCTGGAGACGGCACCCCGCGGCCCCTACTGCGGCGGCGTCGGCTGGGTGGACGCCGACCGGGGAACCGGCGAGCTGGCCGTGGGCATCCGTACGTTCTGGATCGACCGCGCGGAAGGCGTGCTGCGCTTCGGGACCGGCGCCGGCATCACCTGGGGCTCGGACCCCGAGGCGGAGTGGCGGGAGACCGAACTGAAGGCGGCGCGGCTGCTGGCGGTAGCGTCGGGGACGTACCTGGTGAGCGAGAGGGACTGACGACGTGAAGATCTGGCTCGACGGCGGGCTGCAGGACATCGACAACGCCCGCGTCTCCGTCTTCGACCACGGGCTGACCGTGGGCGACGGCATATTCGAGACGGTCAAGACGGTGGACGGCAGGCCGTTCGCACTGACCCGGCACCTGGACCGGCTGACCCGCTCCGCGCGCGGCCTCGGCCTGCCCGACCCCGACCACGACGAGATCCGCCGCGCCTGCGCCGCCGTCCTCGACGCCAACCCGTTGCCGCTCGGCCGGCTGCGCGTCACGTACACCGGCGGCCACGGCCCGCTCGGCTCCGACCGCGGCGAGCACGGCCCGACCCTCGTGGTCGCCCTCGGCGAGACCACCCGCCGCCCCGACTCCACGGCCGTCATCACCGTCCCGTGGACGCGCAACGAGCGCGGCGCCCTCACCGGCCTGAAGACCACCTCGTACGCCGAGAACGTGGTCGCCCTCGCCCGCGCCCACGAACACGGCGCCTCCGAGGCGCTGTTCGCCAACACCGTCGGCCAACTCTGCGAGGGCACCGGCTCGAACGTCTTCGTCGTCCTGGACGGCGAGATCCACACCCCGCCGCTCGCCTCCGGCTGCCTGGCGGGCATCACGCGGGCCCTGACCGTCGAGTGGACCGGCGCCAGGGAGACCGACCTGCCGCTGGACGTCCTGGAGCGGGCCGACGAGGTCTTCCTCACCTCCAGTCTGCGCGACGTCCAGGCCGTCCACCGCGTCGACGACCGCGAACTGCCCGGCGCGGCGGGCCCGGTGGCCGCCAAGGCGATGCGGATCTTCGACGAGCGCTCCGGGGACGACCTGGACCCGTGAGGGCCCGGAAAAACGGGCTGACGTGTGCGTCCACGACGGGTAGAACACCTCTGATGACCACCACCCTGCGGCCGACCGAGCCGCTTCAGCGCGCCGCCGACGGGACCCGCTCACGCCACTACCAGGTGTGCGTGAACAGCCGTCCCGTCGGCACCCTCCGCCTCGGCACCTCGCCCGGCTTCGGCGACACGGTCGCCCAGATCGTCGACCTGCGCATCGAGGAGCCGGACCGCCGCCGTGGCCGCGGCACGGTGGCCGCGCTCGCCGCGGAGGAGGTGGCGCGCGGCTGGGGATGCCGGCAGATCGAGGTGGCCGTACCGGGCGACGCCGAGCCGGCGCTCAGGCTCGTCAGAGCGCTCGGCTACGTCCTGCGCAACCGGGGCATGGAGAAACCGCTCGGCGACACCCCGCCCGCCCTGCCCGAGGGCAGCGGGGGCCGCGCCATGACCGAGGCCGAGTTCGAGGAGTGGCACGCGCACGAATCCGAGCACTACGCGCGCGTGTGGATGGCACGAGGCGTGCCCGAGGCGCAGGCGTACGAGAGGTCCCGCCGCGACCACGAGCGGCTCCTTCCCCTGGGTCGGGCCACCGAGGGCACGCGCTTCAGCGTGCTCGAGCACGAGGGCACCCGGGTGGGCACCCTGTGGCTGACCCTGCTCGACGACAAGGCCTACGTCTACGACGTCGCGGTCGACGAGGGCCACCGCGGCCACGGACACGGCCGCAGCCTCATGCTGCTCGCGGAGGCCCAGTCGATCGCCGGCGGCCGGAACGTCCTCGGCCTCAACGTGTTCGCCGGCAACACCCCGGCCGAGCGGCTCTACGAGTCCCTCGGCTACGAGACCCGGCGCCACGTCCTGTACAAGAACCTGCTCTGAACTCAGTCCCGCCCGGCGAGCAGCCCGTCGGCGATCTCCTCGATCCGCTCCCGCAACCCCGCCTGGCTCTTGCCGCCGTCCAGGCGCTGCCCGCCGATGACGTACGTCGGTGTGCCGGTCACTCCGATGGCCTTGCCCTCGGCCTGGTCGGCGTCGACGATCAGGATGTGCCGGCCGTCGATCAGGGCGGTGTCGAACTCCTCGGCGTCCAGCCCGAGTTCACCGGCCACCTCGACCAGGAAGGGTTCCCCCTTACGGTCCAGCTCCTCCACGCGCCCCAGAACCGCCTCCACGTACTCCCAGCCGCGGCCCTGTTCCACGGCCTCCTCGGCGGCCTGAGCGGCGGCGAAGGCGTGCCGGTGCTTCTCCAGCGGGAAGTGCCGCAGCCGCAGCTCCAGCCGGTCGCCGTAACGGGCGCGCAGGGCACGCAGGTCGTCGAGGGCGGTACGGCAGTCGGGGCACTGGAGCTCGCACCAGACGTCGAGGACGGGTGCGGCGTCGGGCACGGGAGAGGAGTCGCTCATGCGGCCAGTCTCCCAGGTGGGGCCCGTGCGACCCAATCGGTGCTGATCCGCACTCCGGGACGGGCGGCCGACCGGCACCTGGGGAGGAGGGGACCCGGAGATGTCCCTGATGTCCGCCCGGGGCATGGCCCGGCGGGGCCCGGGCGGTGCAGGATGGAAGGGACGAAGTGCCCTTGCCCCACCGAACCCTGCCTGGAGGACCGGATGATCGCCGAGACAGTCTGTTCCGCCGTGGCCGCGGCCGGCCTGGGCATCGCGGCGGTCACCGCCTACCGCAAGCGTTTCCTGGCGGCGACCCGGATCGCGGCCTACTCTCTCGTGCCCCTCGGCCTGGTGATGACCGGTGTCGTCCAGTGGATCTCGGACACCGCGTTCAGCGTGACCGCGTGGGCGGGCTTCGGCGTGCTCGGCGTGGCCTGGCTGCTGTTCTCCACGACCCGTGCGGTGGAGCGCCGCCGCGGCGGCACCCGCAAGGAGCGCAAGGAGGCCAGGGCGGCGGCCCAGCGCGACGCGGTGGCCCCGACGGCCTCGGCACCCTCCCTGGGCCCCGGCAGCCGCGCGACGACCCGCCCCGCGACCGCACCGCGCGCCCAGTCCACGGACGACTTCAGCGACATCGAGGCCATCCTCAAGAAGCACGGCATATGAACCCCGCGTGACGTACCGCCTGTGACGACCGAAACGACAGAGTGGATCAAGGCTGCGGCCGAAAACGATCACTCCCGAAACGGGACGTAACGGGATCCGGTGAACTCCCGGTCATTCCGGGCGTGTTGATCGCGCGCAGACGCCGTCTGCGCCATCATCGGCCGCGAGATGCTGGACACGACACAAGGCGAGACCGCGCCGCCGAAGGACGAGCCGCGCGGATGCCTCTTTGCCCTTTCCCAGCCACCGCTGATGATCTTCCTTGCGGTGATCGGGTGTCTGCTGCTCATGGCTGCGCTGCACGATCTGCTGCTGCTCTGAGCCGTACCCGTGGTCCCCGGCGCCACCCGCCGGGGGCCACGTCGACACCACTGTCCAGACCCTCGCTCCGGACCCTCGACCGGCCGGTCGTCAGCCCGCCGCCTCCTTGCGGCGCGCCCGGTAGGCGGCCACATGCAAGCGGTTCCCGCAGGTGCGGCTGTCGCAGTAGCGACGCGAGCGGTTGCGGGAGAGGTCGACGAAGGCGCGCCGGCAGTCGGGGGCCTCGCAGCGCCGCAGCCGCTCCTGCTCGCCGGCCACCACGAAGAAGGCCAGCGCCATGCCGCAGTCGGCCGCGAGGTGATCGGCGACGGAGGCGCCGGGCGCGAAGTAGTGCACGTGCCAGTCATAGCCGTCGTGATCGGTCAGACGGGGGGTGGTGCCCGCCGCTGCCACCAGTTCGTTGATCAGCGTCGCGGCGGACCGGGCATCCGGGGCCGCGAAGACCGAGGCGAACCGCCCGCGGATCTTCCGCACCGCCGACAGGTCGAACTTCGACAGCACACCGACATCACTGACCTCGTGGTTTCGTACGAAATCCTGGAGAGCCGCGACATCGGCCAGTGCGTCCGGCGTCGTGTCGTCCTCCGGCGCGGTGTTCACCAGATCGACCACGGTGTCGAGGGCGCACCGGGTGTCGTGGGTGATCAGCACGTTTCGCTCCCTGGCCTGGGGGTCGGGCACACGCCCGCCGATGCTGGCCGATGGTAATGGCTTCCGGGGCCGTGGGGCCGGTCGCGAGCCCGGACGAGATGCGCCTGCCCGTCGGTGCCACGCGGACAGGCCGGTGCCGTCCCATGACGGGACGGCACCGGCCTGTGCCGTATGCGGTTGTCCTGGCCCGAGCCGTCACCCCGAGTCGACGGCGCCGGGCGGCTTGGTGCGGCCTCGGCCTAGCTCTCCGCCAGGATGTGGGAAAGCTCCTGGTCGAGGTCGAAATGCCGGTGTTCCGTGCCGGGCGGCACGGCGGCGTCCGTCCGCTTCAGGAAGGACTCCAGAGCCCGCGCCGGGGCTTCGAGCAGCGCCTCGCCCTCCGGGGAGCTCAGGGCGATGCACACGACGCCCTGACCGTGACTGCGCGACGGCCAGACCCGGACGTCGCCGGTGCCGGTGGGCCGGTGCAGACCCTCCGCGAGGAGGTCGCGGGCGAACACCCACTCGACGGTCTCCTCGGCTCCGGTGTGGAAGGTGGCGTGCACGGCGTAGGGGTCGGCCGTGTCGTACCGCAGGCCTGCGGGGACAGGCAGGGAGGACTCGCTCGACACAACGAGGCGCAGGTGCAGCTCGCAGCTGACCGTGGTGTTCATAAGCGCCAGGGCCTTTCGCTCAGTGTGCGCTCGGGGATTCGCACGTCGGCGAAATCGACATGCCACCTACGGTGCCGTTGTAAACCCCTCTGAGTGTTTTGCGTGCCTTTACGTAACTCTTCCGGCCGAGAGGTCGTTGAACCGGTACGGCCATTCCGGTGACTGGTTTCCGATCAGTAAAGTAAGGTAAAGTTTGGCCGTATGGATACGGGGAGTGACCGACCGGGCGAGGTCGTCGTGGCTGCGGACAAGGCTCAAGCGGACGGCGCGCCGGAGAGCGGCGAGCAGGGCCTCGGCTCCAGGGCGCCGGCCTTCGTCAAGAAAAGCCGCGCACTCCATCTGAGCTGGCAGGTCGGCGTCTTCGTGATCGGACTCGCGGTCGTCGTGGCAGGGATCATCATGCTGCCGCTGCCCGGGCCCGGCTGGGTCGTGATCTTCGCCGGCATGGCCATCTGGGCGACCGAGTTCGTCTGGGCGCAGCTGGTGCTCCGCTGGACGAAGCGGAAGGTCACGGAGGCGGCCCAGAAGGCCCTGGATCCGAAGGTCCGGCGCCGCAACATCACGCTCACCGTGATCGGCCTCGTGATCGTGGGGATCCTGCTCGGCGTGTACCTGTGGAAGTTCGGCGTCGTGATGCCCTGGAAGATCAGGGATCAGTGATCCGCGCCAGGCGTGCGGGGGCACCCCCTGACATGGGGTAATGTTCTTCCTGCGTCCGGGCGATTAGCTCAGTGGGAGAGCGCTTCGTTCACACCGAAGAGGTCACTGGTTCGAACCCAGTATCGCCCACCCGGCATGGCGGCCCACCTGCATCACCGCAGGTGGGCCGCCGTCGTTTCGAGCCTCCGGCGACGCATGCCGCGCCGGCCGCGCGCGGCGTCCGGATCCCGTTCGTCCGGTTCGACGGCAACGCGCTCTCCGCGCCCCGGCGTCCCGTCAACTCCCCGATTCCCGGACGACGTTCGGCCGTATCGCGATCGTGCTCCGCGAGCCGTCGGGTGTTCGGTCCGTCGGTCACGCGGCCCTCACCTGCGGCGTCGTCGTGGACGCGGACCCGTTCCGGCTCGCCGGCCCGCCCAGCCGCTCGAGCGCGTCACAAGAATTTCGTGTCCGAATCATTGACGCACTCCGGCGCCCTCCGTAACTTGTGCCAGCAAGCGCTTACTTGAAACGATTCATGCATGTGGTGACGATGCCGGGGAGGCCCGACTGTGAGAACCAGCAGGAATGTTGAGAGGCGTACGATCCTCAAGGCGGCCGGGGCGGGGGCGGCCACGCTGGGGCTGGCCGCGACGGCCGGGTGTGGGGGGAACAGTGGGACCTCGGCCGACGGGACGGTGACGATCCGTTACTCCTGGTGGGGGGCGGACGAGCGGGCCAAGAAGATCAACCAGACGATCCGGCTCTTCGAGAAGAAGTATCCGAAGATCAAGGTGAAGACGGACTTCCAGGATTACCAGGCGTTCTGGGAGAAGTTCCAGACCCAGGCCGCTGGTGGAAATCCCCCGGACGTTTTTCAAAACGCCGTCACATTCCTTAGGAAGTACGACAAGAGGGGCGTCCTGCTCGATCTGAAGTCACAGATCGACGCGGGGAATCTGAGCCTGAAGAACTTCCGTGACGGTGTCACCCAGGTGGGTGTCGTGGACGGCAAGCAGTTGGGCATCCCGGTCGGCTCCAACACCATGGCGCTGGTCATCGACAAGAAGGTGTACGCCAAGGCGGGCGTCGAGCCCAGGCATGGCTGGACCTGGGACGACTACTTCAAGGCCCTGAAGACCATCCACGACAAGACCAAGGTGCCGGGCGACACCGGTTACTTCGGGATCATGTACCTGTACGACCTGTATCTGCGGCAGAACGGCAAGGCGTTCTACACCGACAAGGGGCTGGGGTTCGACAAGGCCGACCTGACGGAGTGGTGGCAGGACGGCTACAACCGCGTCAAGGCGGGCATCGTCACCGACCCCAAGAAGGTCGCCCAGGTCGCGCCGAAGTCCGCGCTCTCCTCGGGCGACGGCGCCTCGGAGTTCACCTGGGACAACTTCACCGTTCGCTACACGGCCGAGGGTGACAGTGACTACGGACTCGCGCCCATCCCGACCACGGACGGCAAGCACACCGGTCAGTACCTGGCCTCGCTGATGCTCAGTGCTTCCTCGCACACCTCGCATCCGAGGGAAGTCGCGCAGTTCATCGACTTCATGGTGCACGACCCCGAGGTCGGCAAGATCATGGGCTACGACCGCGGCATCCTGGCCAGCAACGAGCAGTACGCGGCCTTCAAGCCGACCGATCCGGTCAACAAGGAGATCGCCCAGTACGAGGACGACACCGCCAAGGCGGGAGTGCTCGGGAAGATCACGCCGCATCCGTCGGGCGCGGACACCACCGAAGCCGCCTTCCTGCGCATCGCGGGCGACATGTCCCAGGGCAAGACCAAGGTCTCCGATGCGGTGAATCAGTTCTTCTCCGAGGCTGAGACCGCCCTCGCCGGCTGATGGGAACCGCCGTGACGCTCGTCAAGGACTCTCCGCTGCCCGCCGCGGAGAAACGCCCTGCCGCCCCCGTCGCCAACCGGCGGCGGGGCCGCCGGGAGAACCTCGCCGGCTATCTCTTCATGTCGCCGTGGATCGCCGGCTTTCTCTTGCTGACCGCGGGTCCGATGGTCGCCTCGTTGTATTTCGCGTTCACCGACTACAACCTCTTCACCTCACCGAAGTGGATCGGGCTCGACAACTTCACGCGGATGTTCGACGATCCGCGCTGGCAGAAGTCGGTCGAGGTCACCGCCAAGTACGTCGTCATCGGCACACCGCTGAAACTGCTGCTCGCCCTGGGCGTGGCCCTGCTGCTCGCCCAGAGCCGACGCGCCCAGGGCTTCTACCGGGCGGCCTTCTACGCCCCGTCGCTCATCGGTGCAAGTGTCTCCGTCGGCTTCGTCTGGCGTGCGCTGTTCTCCGACGGCGCCGTCGTGGACCGGACACAGTCCTTCCTCGGCTTCCACGTCGGAGGCTGGGTCGGCAATCCGGACTGGGTGCTCTACAGCCTGGTCGCCCTGACCGTCTGGCAGTTCGGCGCGCCGATGGTCATCTTCCTCGCCGGGCTCAAGCAGGTCCCCAAGGAGTTGTACGAGGCGGCGGAAATGGACGGAGCCGGCCCGCTGCGGCGGTTCTGGAGCATCACGTTGCCGATGATCTCGCCCGTGCTGTTCTTCAACGTTCTCCTGGAGACCATCCACTCGTTCCAGATCTTCGGCTCCGCCTACGTCGTCTCCAACACCTCCTGCGGCCCGGCGGACGCCACGCTCGTCTACACCTGTTACCTGTATCAAAAGGGCTTCAAGGAGGCGCAGATGGGCTTCGCCTCCGCGATGGCCTGGATGCTGCTGCTGGCCGTGGCCCTGGTGACGGCCGTCCTCTTCTGGTCACAGAAGCGCTGGGTGCACTACGAGGAGGACGCCCGATGACCGTGACCACCCCGAAGCCTCTGCCCATGAGCCGCAAGCGGACCGGCTCTTTCGCCTGGCACCTGGGATCCCTGCTGGTCCTCGCAGTGGTGCTCTATCCCGTCGTGTGGGTCATCGGTGCCTCGTTCAAACCGAGCCGGGACATCATCGGCAGTCTGCAACTTCTCCCGACCAGTCCCATCCTGGACAACTTCAAGGGCCTGGCCGACGGAATCGCCGACATCTCGATCTGGACGTTCTTCAAGAACTCCCTGTTCTACGCCGGCGGTTCGGTCGTCGGCATCCTCGTCTCGTGCTCGCTGACGGCCTACGCCTTCGCCAAGATCAGGTTCGCGGGTCGCAACCTCCTCTTCTCCCTGATGATCGGCACGCTCCTGCTGCCGTATCACGTGCTGCTGATCCCGCAGTACGTCATGTTCCAGAAGATGGAGCTGATCAACACCTACGTGCCACTGCTGATCGGGAAGTACCTGGCGACAGAGGCCTTCTTCGTCTTCCTCATGGTGCAGTTCATGCGGAATCTGCCACGGGAACTGGACGAGGCGGCGCGTATCGACGGCTGTGGGCACCTGCGGATCTACTGGTCGATCGTTCTCCCGCTCTGTCGGCCGGCCCTGATCACCAGCGCGATCTTCACCTTCATCAACGCCTGGAACGATTTCATGGGCCCGCTGATCTACCTCAACGAGCCCGACAAGTACACCGTCTCGCTCGGGATGATGATGTTCCGGGACCAGGAGGGTGTGGCCAACTACGGAGGCATGATCGCCATGTCCCTCGTAGCCCTCCTCCCCGTCCTCCTCTTCTTCCTCGCCTTCCAGCGCTACCTCATCGACGGTATGGCGACCTCCGGACTGAAGGGTTGAGGCGGTCACCATGGCCCAGCCAAGGGTGAAGGCGCGCAAGGAGTCCGTCCTCGCCGAGCGGTTCGCCGTGTTCGCCGAGTGTCTGCTGACCGGCGTGTGGATCGCCGTCGCGTCGGCCGGGGTGGTGACCTACCCCGCCGCCTTCGCCGCCGGCGCCCGGCACCTGCGGCGGCGGACGGCTCACCAGGGCGGCGGCTGGCGGGAGTTCGTCGGGGACTTCCGTACGGCGATGCGGCGCGGCTGGGTCGTCGGGCTCGGCGGCTGGGTGGCCGTCGCGCTGGTCTGGGTGGACGTCCAGGCCGTGCGGGCGGGGCTGCCCGGTGGGCCGCTCGTCGGGGCGGCCGGGCTGTTCGCGCTGATCGGCGCCGCCGTGGCCGGGCTGCGCGCGGCGGCGGTGTGGGCTCCAGGGGAGAGGTGGCGGGTGCTGCTGGCGGAGGCCGGCCGCCGTACCGTCCTCGACCCGGCCGGCTCCTTCATGGTCGTCGGCGGGCTGGCCCTCGTCGTCCTGTCCGCCGTGTTCATCGCGCCGTTGGCGGTTCCCGTGCTGGGGGCCGTCGCGGCGGCCGCCGTCGCCGTGGAGGAACGGCACCGGCACCGCTGACGGGCGGCGCCCGCGCACCGGGTCGGCGTTCCGGCGTCGTACCTCTTTCTGTCATGCCCCTGACCAGCCTCGGAAAAGACTTCCCGCACGGACAAGGAAAGGCTGAACTCTCATGTCTCCCATTCCCCGCAGGTCCCTCCTCAAGGCGGCCGCCGTCGCCGGAGCCGCCGCGCAGTTCAGCTGGGTGCTGGGCGCCAAGGAGGCGCAGGCGGCGCCCGGGGCCGCGGCCGCCGACGCGGATCCCGTGACCCTGGACTGGCTGGAGGACGGCGGCCTGGGTGCCGCGCCCGGCTCGACCGTGGGCGTGCCCTGGCCGAAGGGCGTCTACCGGCCCGACCAGGCCTTCGCGCTCACGGACGCCGACGGCAGAGCCGTGCCGGTGCAGTCCTGGCCGATCGCGTACTGGCCGGACGGATCAATCAAGTGGACCGCGCACGCGGTCAGTTCGGGCTCCGGGAAGCTGACGCTCGCCGCCGGGGACGCGGCCGTTCCGGACAAGAAGGTCACCGTCGACAGGCGCGGCGGCACCATCGACGTGTCGACCGGCGTCATCTCCGTGAAGATCGGCAAGTCCGGCTCCACGCTGGTGAAGTCGGTGATCCGCGGGTCCACCGAGATCGCGCGCGACGGGCGGCTCGTCCTCATCCGCCAGCCCGAGATCGAGGACGAGGACCAGGGCGCCGTGAGGACCGAGCGCTTCGACGGGGCGATCGGGGAGGTCGTCGTCGAACAGGACGGGCCGGTACGGGCGGTGGTCCGCATCGACGGCAAGCACCGCAAGGGCGACCGGAGCTGGCTGCCGTTCTCGATCCGGCTGTACTTCTACGCCGGGGCCGACTCCTTCCGCATGGTGCACACCATCACCTACGACGGGAAGCAGGAGCCGGGCAGGGCGAGCGGCGACTTCATCCGCGGGCTCGGCGTGCGCTTCAGCGTGCCGATGCGGGACGCGGCCTACGACCGGCACATCCGGATCGGCGGTGAGGGGACGGGCCTGCTGCGGGAGGCTGTGCAGGGCATCACCGGGCTGCGCCGCGACCCGGGCGCGGCCGTACAGGCGGCGCAGTACGCGGGGCAGAAGCTGCCCGACCCGTCCACGTGGGACCAGCGGGTGACGAGCCGGCTGCAGTACATCCCCGAGTGGGGCGACTACACCCTGGCCCAGCTCTCCGCCGACGGCTTCACCCTGCGCAAGCGGACCAGGAAGGGGTACGGCTGGATCGGCGCGGGCGGCGGCCGGCGGGCCTCCGGGTTCGGGTACGTCGGCGGTGTGAGCGGCGGATTCTCCTTCGGCCTGCGGGACTTCTGGGAGAAGTACCCCGCCCAGCTCGACATCCGCGACGCCCAGACCGACGCGGCCGAGGTCACCCTCTGGCTCTGGTCACCCGAAGCACAGCCCATGGACCTGCGCTTCTACCACGACGGCATGGGCCAGGACACCTACGCCAAACAGCTCGAAGGCCTCAACATCACCTACGAGGACTACGAGCCGGAGTTCGGCACCCCCTACGGCATCGCCCGCACCTCGGAGCTGCTGTTCTGGGCCAACGAGTCCACCCCGAGCGCCGAGACACTCGCCCGACAGGTCGCCGCCGTACGGGTGTTGCCGCAGCTCGCCGCGCCGCCCAAGCAGCTGATCAAGGCCAGGGTCTTCGGCCCCGGGCTGTACTCCGAGCCGGACCGCTCCACTCCCGCCAAGGCGAAGATCGAGGACCACCTCGACTTCCTCTTCACCTACTACAAGGACCAGGTCGAGCAACGCCGTTGGTACGGCTTCTGGGACTACGGCGACTTCATGCACACCTACGACACCGTCCGCCACCAGTGGCGCTACGACGTCGGTGGCTACGCCTGGGACAACTCCGAACTGTCGCCGGACATCTGGCTCTGGTTCGCGTACCTCCGCTCCGGCCGGTCCGACATCTTCCGCTTCGCCGAGGCGCTGACCCGGCACACCGGCGAGGTCGACGTCTACCACCTCGGCCAGTGGGCGGGGCTCGGCACCCGGCACGGCGTCCAGCACTTCGGTGACAGCGCCAAACAGCAGCGCATCGCCAACACCACCTACCGCCGCTTCTACTACTTCCTCACCGCCGACGAACGGGTCGGCGACCTCATGCACGCGAACGTCGACTCCGACGAGACGTTCCTCGTCCTCGACCCCCAGCGCAAGGTGCGGACCGGTCCGTACACCCCCGACCGGCACGCCCTGTCGATCGGCTTCGGCACCGACTGGAGCGGGCTCGTGTCGGCCTGGCTGACCGAGTGGGAACGCAAGGGACCCAAGTGGGAGAAGGCCAGGGCGCGCGTCCTGTCGACGATGGAGGGCATCGCCGCCCAGCCCAACGGGTTCGTCCAGGGCAGCGGGCTGTACGACCTCGACACGGGCAGGTTCGCCGTGGCGAGCACGCCGGTCGTGTCCGTGTCCCACCTCTCCGCGGTGTTCGGCCTCAACGAGCTGTGCGCCGAGCTGCTCCACCTGGTCGACATGCCGACGTTCGACCAGGCCTACCTCGACTACTGCCGGTACTTCAACGCCACCAAGGCCGAACAGAAGGCGCGGTACGGCACCGACTTCGGCACCCTGCTGCTCTTCCAGGGGCACTCTCGGCTCGACGCGTACGCGGCCGTGCGGACGGGGGACGCCGCGCTGGCCAAGCGGGCGTGGACGAAGTTCTACGACTCGGACGGGTACACGGAGTCGTCGCCCTGGAAGACCGAGGCGTTGAGTGGGCCGCTGACGCTGGTGGCGGGTAGTGAGGCCGCGTGGGTGTCGTCGAACGACACCGCCCTGTACGGGCTCGCGGCCATCGAGAATCTGGCGTTGTTGGGGGACAAGATGCCGTAGCGCCGCCGCGGGCAGGTTTGCGGGGGACCGCGGGTTCGTTGTGGTTGATCGCGCGGTTCCCCGCAAGAGGCCCCGTGCAGGCAGGCCCGCGTACGGGAACACTCCTCGCATGGACTGGACGCACTACCGCTTCCGCAGCCTGTGGGACCTGCCCGCGCCGCCGGCGACCGTGTACCAGGTGCTGGAGCGGCTCGAGGACTATCCCCGCTGGTGGCCCCAGGTGCGCGAGGTGACCCGGCTCGACGACACGAGCGGCGTCATCCGCGTCCGGTCGCTGCTGCCGTACGACCTGCGGTTCGTCGCCCGCACGACGCGGCGCGACGCCGGGGCCGGAGTACTGGAGGTCTCGATGACCGGTGACCTCGAGGGCCGGGCGCGGTGGACGGTCACGGCGGCCGGGGCCGGCACGCTCGCCCGCTACGACCAGGTCGTCGACGTGCGCAAGCCCCTGCTCAGGTGGCTGGCCGTACCGGGACGGCCGGTGTTCCGCGCCAACCACCGGCTGATGATGCGGGCCGGGCGGCGGGGACTGATCGCCCTGCTGGAAGCGGTTTGAAGGAAACCGGCGAAGACCTGTATGGTTCAGTGCGTTCCCGGGCGATTAGCTCAGTGGGAGAGCGCTTCGTTCACACCGAAGAGGTCACTGGTTCGAACCCAGTATCGCCCACCGGGAAAGGCCGGTCCGCAGCAGCGGGCCGGCCTTCCGCATGAGCGGAGGGCTCAGGCCGCCGCCGGCAGTTCCGGACGCAGCGGCCACTGGGTGCTCACCACTTCGTCCGTGCCGCTGCGGGCGAACCACGCCTGCAGCCCGCGTGCCTGCGCCGCGTGCCAGCCCGTCTGCAGGGTGTGCAGTTCGGCGGGGGACAGGCGCTCCAGGCGGGCGGCGAAACGGCGGCCCAGCGCCCGTACGACATCCAGGGCCGCCAGTGCGTCCGCGGCCGCGTCGTGGGCGCCCTCCAGGGTGACGCCGTAGTGCTCGCACAGGTCGGTGAGCCTGCGGCGGCCCTTGCGGTAGCGGTCCAGGTGTTTGTCGAGCACCCGGGGATCCAGCACGTGCAGCGTGCAGGACTCGAACCAGCCCTCCAGCGAGGAGGCGCGATGACGGCGCAACTCCCGGTCCAGGAGCGTGAGATCGAAGGGCGCGTTCATCACCACCAGCGGGCGGTGCATCGCCGCCTGCTCGGCCAGTTTCTCGGCTATCTCGTACATCACCGGCGCCGGCCAGCGGCCGTTGCGCTGCAGGTGTTCGTCCGTCAGCCCGTGCACCGCCGTCGCCGATTCCGGCACCGGCACGCCCGGGTTGACCAGCCAGCGGCTCACCCGGGGCCGGGTGCCGGGGGCGTCCTGGACGACGACGGCCGCCGACACGATCCGGTCGGTCTCGACGTCCACGCCCGTGGTCTCCGTGTCGAAGGCGGCCAGCGGCCCCTCGTACCAGCACGTCATCCCTACACAACTCCTCGTTCACCCACGACAGCTGACGTCCCGTCTTCTGCCTGTTTGGTGATACCCGGGCTGTTTGCGCACTACGCCGGAAGGACACAACAGGAGTACGGGTCTTTGCAGTTCAGCGGCCCGCAGCGGGGAAACTCTTGGCTTGGAAGGCTGTCGGTCATGGCGATAGCGCAGCCCGAGCGGGGCGGGCTGCTGCCCGAACGCACGGGCCCCCTTCGCGGCACACTCGCCACCACCGCCTGCATGGAGACACTGCAGGTGGGTTATCTGCACGCCGTCGCCGCGGCGGCCGGCTGCTCGCTGTCGCAGCCCTTTCCGGACAACGGCATCGACTGGCACGTCAGCCACGGCTCGCCCGGGCACACCGTCGACGACGAGGTGACCATCAAGGTGCAGTTGAAGTGCACCTACCAGGTCGCGCCGAACCCGCCGGGCCGGTTCTTCTCCTTCACGCTCGACAACGACCATCTGCGCAAGCTCGCGCGCACGCCCGTGTCGGTGCACAAGATTCTGGTCGTGATGCTCGTCCCGAGATCCCAGGACGACTGGCTCAGGGCCAGCCACGACCGCCTCGACCTGAGGCACTGCTGCTACTGGGTCAACCTCGCCGGGCACGCGATCACCGGCCGCACGCGGACCACCGTCCGGGTGCCGACCTCACGCATCTTCGACGACCGGGCGCTGTGCGAGATCATGACGCGGGTCGGGACGGGAGGCAGACCATGACGCACCGCCCGTTGGAGGAGCCGACCCGACCGGTGCGGCCGCACCCCGTGGAAACCGCCTGGCAGCGGCCGCCCGAGCCCGGCGACGTCGACCCCGCCGTGCTCGGCGCCCTGCTGCACCGGCACGGCTGGCAGCGCCGCGGGGGAGCCGCCGGACGCTACGGCCGCTGGACCCCGCCCGGACCGGGCGGCGCCGGTATCAGCCTGCTGGTCCCCGAGAGCCGCGCCTTCCCCGACAGCGACGACCTGCTCGGCGAGGCGCTGGTCGCCCTGGCCCGCAGCGGCACGCCCTCCGCCCGCGAGGTGCTGGTCGGGCTCGCCGTGCCGAGCGACGAGATCCGCTGGTGGCGCGACGCCCCGACCGGCCCCGCGGACTCCGCGCCCTGGACGGTCGAGGAGCGACTGCGCGCCGCCGCCCGCCAGATGCTGCTGGCCGCCGCGCTCGCCACCCGCGCGCGTGCGGGCTACTACGGCGCCCGGCACCGCCGTGCCGCCGCCGCGCTGCTGGAGAACGTCCTCGTCGGGCCCACCGTCGGCGACGGCCGGCTCACCGCCTTCGTGCCCGTCGACACCGGGCGCCCGCTCGCCGTACGGCTTCACCAGGCCCTCTACGCGGCCCGCGAGGCCATCGACTACCAGCGGGCCACCGGCGGCATGGACGCCTTCGACGCAGCCGTGGAGGCGGGCGTCAGCCGGGAACTCACCGAGGCGCTCATCGGGCTCGTGCGGGGCACCGAGGGGGCCCGGATCGGCGTCGAGTGGGCGCCCGCTGCGGGTGTCCCCGAGGACTGCGGGGCGGGCGCCGAGCCCGTGGAGTTCTCGCCGGGCGACCTCACCGTGCTGCGCGAGGCCGGCGCGCGCTTCCTGCGCGACGAGCCGTCCGTGCCCGTCCGGATCACCGGCACGGTGGTGCGGATGCGCAGGTCGGGGCCGCGCGGCGAGGGCAGCGTACGGCTGCGGGTGCTGGCCGGCGCCGACATACCGCACGTCCGGATCACGCTGGACGAGGAGGACTACCACGTCGCCGGGCACGCGCACCTGGTGGGACTGCCGGTGCGGGTGCACGGGCGGCTGGAGAGCAGGGGCGGCTTCCG
The DNA here is from genome assembly GCF_044768275.1 of Streptomyces sp. NPDC101152. Taxonomy (NCBI): domain Bacteria; kingdom Bacillati; phylum Actinomycetota; class Actinomycetes; order Kitasatosporales; family Streptomycetaceae; genus Streptomyces; species Streptomyces sp. NPDC101152. The sequence goes on from NZ_JBIWPO010000005.1 coordinate 204,456, forward strand.
GCGGGTGACCGGCGCCCGCGGGGTCGTACCGGTACAGGTGGACGACGCGGAGCGGGACCGGCTGATGAAGTCCCTGCACGAGCACGCGGAAAACGGGGCCTTCTTCGAGGAGGCGTGCAGCGGCGACGACTGCGACTGAGCGCCCGCGGCCGATGACCGTTTCGCGGTCGGTGGGTCGGGGTCGGTACGATCCCCTATTGCGCGCGCTCCTGGTATGGCGCCGCACCCACCTTCAGTCAGGAGAGACCGGTGTCAGACGTCCGTGTGATCATCCAACGCGATTCCGAGCGGGAAGAGCGCGTGGTGACGACGGGCACTACGGCCGCCGAGCTCTTCGCCGGTGAGCGCTCGATCGTCGCCGCCCGCGTGGGCGGGGAGCTGAAGGACCTCGCCTACGAGCTGCGCGACGGCGAGACCGTCGAGGGCGTCGAGATCTCCTCCGAGGACGGCCTGAACATCCTGCGCCACTCCACCGCGCACGTCATGGCGCAGGCCGTGCAGGAGATCTTCCCCGAGGCCAAGCTGGGCATCGGCCCGCCGGTCAAGGACGGCTTCTACTACGACTTCGACGTGGAGAAGCCGTTCACGCCCGAGGATCTCAAGGCCATCGAGAAGAAGATGCAGGAGATCCAGAAGCGTGGCCAGCGCTTCTCGCGCCGGGTGGTGACCGACGAGGCGGCCCGCGAGGAGCTGGCGTCGGAGCCGTACAAGCTCGAACTGATCGGCCTCAAGGGCTCGGCGTCCTCCGACGACGGCGCCGACGTCGAGGTCGGCGCAGGTGAGCTGACGATCTACGACAACCTGGACGCCAGGACCGGCGAGCTGTGCTGGAAGGACCTCTGCCGCGGCCCGCACCTGCCCTCCACCCGCCTCATCCCGGCGTTCAAGCTGATGCGCAACGCGGCCGCCTACTGGCGCGGGAGCGAGAAGAACCCCATGCTCCAGCGCATCTACGGCACCGCCTGGCCCTCCAAGGACGAGCTGAAGGCGTACCTCGACTTCCTCGCCGAGGCCGAGAAGCGCGACCACCGCAAGCTGGGCTCCGAACTCGACCTGTTCTCCATCCCGGAGCAGATCGGCTCCGGCCTCGCCGTCTTCCACCCCAAGGGCGGCATCGTCCGCCGCGTGATGGAGGACTACTCGCGTCGCCGGCACGAGGAGGAGGGCTACGAGTTCGTCTACACCCCGCATGCGACCAAGGGGAAGCTCTTCGAGACGTCCGGGCACCTGGACTGGTACGCCGACGGCATGTACCCGCCCATGCAGCTCGACGAGGGCGTGGACTACTACCTCAAGCCCATGAACTGCCCGATGCACAACCTGATCTTCGACGCGCGCGGCCGCTCCTACCGCGAACTGCCGCTGCGCCTCTTCGAGTTCGGGACCGTGTACCGGTACGAGAAGTCGGGCGTCGTGCACGGCCTCACCCGTGCCCGCGGCTTCACGCAGGACGACGCGCACATCTACTGCACCCGCGAGCAGATGTCGGAGGAGCTCGACAAGACGCTCACCTTCGTCCTCGGCCTGCTGCGCGACTACGGCCTGACCGACTTCTACCTCGAGCTGTCCACGAAGGACCCGGAGAAGTTCGTCGGCTCCGACGAGGTCTGGGAGGAGGCCACGGAGACCCTGCGCCAGGTCGCCGAGAAGCAGGGCCTGCCCCTGGTCCCGGACCCGGGCGGCGCCGCCTTCTACGGCCCGAAGATCTCCGTGCAGACCAAGGACGCAATCGGCCGCACCTGGCAGATGTCGACGATCCAGCTCGACTTCAACCTGCCCGAGCGCTTCGACCTCGAGTACACCGGCCCCGACGGCTCCAAGCAGCGCCCGGTGATGATCCACCGCGCCCTGTTCGGTTCGATCGAGCGGTTCTTCGCCGTGCTTCTGGAGCACTACGCGGGCGCGTTCCCGGCGTGGCTCGCCCCGGTGCAGGCGGTCGGGATCCCGATCGGGGACGCGCACGTCGAATACCTGGAGAAGTTCGCCGCCGAGGCCAAGAAGAAGGGCCTGCGGGTCGAGGTGGACTCGTCCTCCGACCGCATGCAGAAGAAGATCCGCAACGCCCAGAAGCAGAAGGTGCCCTTCATGGTCATCGCGGGCGACGAGGACATGTCGGGCGGCTCGGTGTCCTTCCGCTACCGGGACGGCTCCCAGGAGAACGGCATCCCGTTCGAGGAGGCCATCGCGAAGATCGTGAAGGTCGTTCAGGAGCGGGCGCAGGTCTGACCCGTTCTCGCTGCCGTGTGGCCCTCGGGAGGTCAGCTTCCCGGGGGCCTCTCGTCGTCCTCCCGCGCGAAGACCTGCAGCAGCCAGGAGGCGAAGGTGCCGGTCACCGCGCCCAGCAGGGCCAGGCCGATGGCCATCATCACGACCGCGATGGAGCGGCCCGTCGGCGTCACCGGGACGATGTCGCCGTAACCGACGGTCGTCAGGGTCGCGCAGGTCCACCACAGGGCGTCCCCGAACGTCTTCATGGACGCGCCCGGCGCGCCGCGTTCCTGCTGGTAGACGGCGAGGGCACCGGCGAAGCCGAGCAGTACCGTCGCGATCCCGGAGTACCAGATCACGCGCGCGTGCAACGCGAGCCGCGGCTTGCCGTGCCGTCTCTGCACCGCCTCGTAGACCTTGACGACCCGAAGCGGGCGCAGCAGCGGCAGGATCACCACCAGCGCGTCCAGCGGGTGCTTCCGTACGAAGCTAAGTCCCTGCCCGCTCAGCCGCCACAGAACCGCGTAGTTGACGGCGAACAACACCCAGGAGGCCAGCAGCACCGCGAGCGCCAGGTCCTGCAGGGGGTCCCGCAGACCGGGCGCCAGGACGCGGACCGCGTACGAGGCGAGGAAAGCCAGTGAGGCGAAGGCGAGCGGAAGCTCGGTGCGCTGCTCCCAGCGGTCCTTGCGAGTGTCATCGTCCACGGGCCCAGCTTGACGCGGCGGGCTTTTCGCACAACCCCGGCGACACGCCGCGAACGGGCGACGCCATATGCTGCACTGCATGACGAGTGAGCCGGAGCAGCAGTGGGGAGTGGGGACGCAGGACGCCTTCCAGCGTCTGTGGACGCCCCATCGGATGGCCTACATCCAGGGTGAGAACAAGCCGACCGGCCCGGGTGCCGACGACGGTTGCCCCTTCTGCTCGATTCCGGCCAAGTCCGACGAGGACGGGCTGATCGTCCGTCGCGGGGAGCAGGTCTACGCGGTCCTCAACCTGTACCCCTACAACGGCGGCCACCTCATGGTCGTCCCCTACCGTCACGTCGCCGACTACACCGACCTCACGGACGACGAGACGGCCGAGCTCGCCACGCTCACCAAGCAGGCCATGACGGCCCTGCGCACCGCCTCCGGCGCCCACGGCTTCAACATCGGCATGAACCAGGGCTCGGTCGCCGGCGCCGGCATCGCCGCCCACCTCCACCAGCACATCGTCCCCCGCTGGGGCGGCGACACGAACTTCATGCCGGTGGTCGGCCACACGCGTGTGCTGCCGCAGCTCCTGGCGGACACGAGGAAGATGCTGGCGGAGGCCTGGCCCGCTTAGCCCGTCTGGGCCCCCCCTTTGGGGGAGCTTGAGGACGAGGCCGAAGGCCGACAGGGATGGCCTACGCGTCGTAGACGTCCGCCTTGGTCGGGGTCGGGTCCTGGACCTGGGTGCTGAGGAACGCAGACCTCGTGCCGAAGGCCTCCGTGTTCACGCCGTTCTCCCGCAGGATCCGTATCGCCGCCGCGTGCACGACCCGCAGCACCGGAGTGGCGGCGCGCAGGGCGTCGTCGGCCATGAAACGGTGGCGCCAGGGCTGGTCGGCCCAGGCGTGCCGCAGGCCGAACGGCTCCGGCAGGACGATGGTGCCGCCCAGCCAGTTCAGCAGGGGCGGGTACCAGCTGATCGGGGCGCGCACCGCGAGGCGTACGACCTCGTCGGTGGTGACCAGCGGGAGGGACACCTTCCGGGTCTCCCACGGCTTGAACGACTTCTGGACCTCCTTGGTCGGAGCCTCGGGCTTGCTGGTGAACAGCGAGTTCACCGGCCCCAGCGCGTGCCCCGTGACCTCGATGCGGAGCGTCTCGTGCAGCACCGTCACCGTGATCATCATCGTGATGACCAACTGCCCGTCCCACAGCGTCCACTGCACACCCAGGTAGTGCCGGTCGCCCGCGCCGAACTGCTGCTTGTTGCAGATGTCCTGTATCGCGTGGGTCTTGACCTGGTACGCCTCCACGTCCGTGCCCTCGGGCCGGGACACCGCCGTGGCGCCCTCGCCGATCGGCGTGACGATCCAGTGACGTATGGACGCCTTCGGGAAGCCGCCGGTGTTCAGCGTGTTGCGCTCCAGCATGCGCAGCTGGTCGTGGATCGACCGGATGACGTCCCAGCTGCGGAAGGGGTGGATCTCCCGGGTCGGGTCGGCCGGCACCAGATCCTCCGCGAGCTGCCAGCTGCCCCAGCGCGTGCCCATGCCGAGGATGCCCTTGGGGCCGGCGTAGAACACGGAGTTGGACTGCTGCTCGGCGGCGAGCTTGGCCAGCGACTGGCGCAGCGCGTCCGCCTTCGTCTCGCCGGGGCCGGTCGGTACCGCCTCGGGCACCTTGGCGCCGACGCTGCTGCCGGCGAGCAGGCTGTCCCAGCGCTCCCGCAGGTCCTTCGCCGTGCGCTCGCAGATCTGCTTGGCCCAGAACCAGCCGACCACCGGCATCACGACGCACGCGCGTGCGTACCAGGCCCAGAAGCCGTTGAACGGCATTCGGATCAGGAAGATCACGGCGAGCGCGCCCACCGCCACCAGCAACGTCGTGGCCAGCGCTCCGGCCCGTTTGTCGTCGCGCCGGGCGACGGTCGTACGGATCTGGAAGATCAGCAGCCACACCAGCAGCCCGGGCAGGAACAGCAGCCCGCAGATCACCATGACGATGCTCAGCAGGTTGTCACGGTCCTTGCGGATGTTGTTCGCCGCGAGGGCGTGTTCGACCACGACCTGGGGCTCGGCGCCGAAGGACTGGATCAGCGGCTTGCGGTCGGCGCCCAGCATGCGGTCGGCCACCGCCCGGGAGAAGGCCTCGCCCAGGTTGGGCCGGAAGATCCGCGCCCACGAGCGGCCCGGCGTGACCTGGGTCTGGTGCCACTCGTTGTCGGCGTTCTTGATGTCCGCGACCGGGTTGTCCCGATAGGCCGCCGAGGCCAGCGCGAACGTCGCCGTCTGGCCCTCGTCGCCCGTGCGCGGCACCTGTGGACCGAAGATGTCCCCGTAGCCGCTGTCAACGGTCATTCCCGCCCCCGATCGCCGCCCGAAGCCACCTCTGCGGCTCTTCCCGACTTCGCTGCCCCGCACACCTGTTGATCAGGTCGTCGTGGTGATCCCTTGATCCCGCGACAACTTGATCAGCTTGTCATCAGCGTATCCCCAGGCACCGACATCGGTGGGCGGACGGCCGAAGCCGCCCGCCCACCCGGAGGGGAGCGTTCAACTAGGAGGCCTCGCGGGCCTCTTCGCGAATCCTTTCTGCGATCTGCGGGGGCATCGGCTCGTGCCGGGCGTACGAGCGGCTGAAGCGCGCCGTGCCGTGCGAGAGGGAGCGCAGGTCCACGGCGTACCGCCCGATCTCGATCTCGGGGACCTCGGCCTTGATGAGCGTGCGGCCGCCGCTGGTCTGCTCCGTGCCCAGTACCCGGCCGCGCCGTCCGGACAGGTCGCTCATCACGGCGCCTACGTAGTCGTCGCCGACCAGGACGCTCACCTCGGCCACCGGCTCCAGGAGATGGATCTTCACGTCGGCGGCCGCCTCCCGCAGTGCGAGCGCGCCCGCAGTCTGGAAGGCCGCGTCCGAGGAGTCCACGGAGTGCGCCTTGCCGTCCAGCAGCGTCACCCGGACGTCGATGAGCGGATAGCCCGCGGCGACCCCCTTGGCCGCCTGGGCCCGCACGCCCTTCTCGACCGACGGGATGAACTGCCGGGGCACCGCGCCGCCGACGACCTTGTCCACGAACTCGATGCCCGAGCCGCCGGGCAGCGGCTCCACCTCGATCTCGCAGATGGCGTACTGCCCGTGCCCGCCGGACTGCTTCACGTGCCGCCCGCGCGCCGCCGCCGTGCCCGCGAAGGTCTCCCGCAGGGACACCTTGTGCGGTACGACGTCGACCTGGACGCCGTAGCGGCTGCGCAGCCTCTCCAGCGCCACGTCCGCGTGGGCCTCGCCCAGGCACCACAGAACCACCTGGTGGGTGTCCTGGTTCTGTTCGAGCCGCATCGTCGGGTCCTCGGCGACCAGGCGGGCGAGCCCCTGCGAGAGCTTGTCCTCGTCCGCCTTGCTGTGCGCCTGGATGGCGAGCGGCAGCAGCGGGTCGGGCATCTCCCAGGGTTCCATCAGCAGCGGGTCGTCCTTGGCGGAGAGTGTGTCCCCGGTCTCCGCGCGGCTGAGCTTCGCCACGCACACCAGGTCGCCGGCGATGGCGTGCGTCACCGGCCGCTGCTGTTTGCCGAAGGGCGTGGACAGCGCGCCGACACGCTCGTCGACGTCGTGGTCCTCGTGCCCGCGGTCGGCCAGCCCGTGCCCGGAGACGTGCACCGTCTCGTCGGGGCGCAGGGTGCCGGAGAAGACGCGGACCAGCGAGACCCGGCCCACATAGGGGTCGGACGCGGTCTTGACGACCTCGGCGACCAGCGGACCGTCCGTGTCGCAGGCCTTGATCTCCCGCGGCTTGCCGTCGATGGTGGTCACCCCGGGCGTGGGGTGCTCGAACGGCGTCGGGAAGCCGCCCGTGACCAGCTCCAGCAACTCGACCGTGCCGAGCCCCTGTTTGGCGCCGTCGGCCGCGGGGGCGGCGGCCAGGACGGGGAAGAAGACCCCGCGTGCGACCGCCCGTTCCAGGTCCTGGACGAGCGTCTTGAAGTCGATCTGCTCGCCGCCCAGGTAGCGGTCCATGAGGGTCTCGTCCTCGCTCTCCGAGATGATCCCCTCGATCAGCCGGTTGCGTGCCTCCTCGATCTCCGGCAACTGGTCCTCGCCGGGCTCGGACTCCTTGCGCTCCCCGGTGGAGTAGTCGAACAGCTTCTGCGACAGCAGCCCGACCAGCCCCGTCACGGGCGCGTGCCCGTCCGGGCCCTTCGGGCCGTGCAGAGGGGTGTAGAGCGGGAGCACGGCGTCGGGGTCGTCCCCGCCGAAGGCCTCCGCGCACACCCGCGTCATCTCCTCGAAGTCGGACCGGGCCGCCTCCAGGTGCGTGATCACGATCGCCCGGGGCATCCCGACGGCCGCGCACTCCTCCCACACCATGCGGGTCGACCCGTCCACGCCGTCCGAGGCCGAGACGACGAAGAGGGCCGCGTCCGCCGCTCGCAGACCGGCCCTGAGCTCCCCGACGAAATCGGCGTACCCGGGGGTGTCGAGAAGATTGACCTTGATGCCGTCCCATTCGACCGGCACCAGGGACAGCTGCACCGAACGGTTCTGCCGGTGCTCGATGTCGTCGTAGTCGGAGACGGTGCCGCCGTCCTCCACGCGGCCCGCCCGGTTCACCGCTCCCGCGGTCAGCGCGAGAGCCTCCACCAAAGTGGTCTTGCCCGATCCGGAGTGGCCGACCAGCACCACATTCCGTACGGACGCGGGGTGGTCGGCCGCCGTAGCCCTGCCGGCGGCTCCGGGGTGTGCGTTCGCCTTGTCGCCCATAACCTTGCCTCCCGTGCACGGTGAGGTCACTGTGGGCGCGGGCGTGCCGGGCCGCGTGCGGTGGCGGCTCCGATGACGCCCGCGGTCCTTCGAGCTTTCCACTCCCGTCACGGTGCGTCCATACGAGAGACGTGATCGTGCCGACCGGCCCCGTCGGGAACGGGCCACCGGTCCTTGGGTGGGTGAGTGCCCGGCCCTCGTACACACGCGCGCGTGGCTACGATGGGCGCGCCGGTGGCCAGCAGGGGCCGAGCCGGCCACACCGACCGTCGGGAAGGCCATGCTGAACAAGTACGCGCGTGCATTCTTCACGCGTGTCCTCACACCGTTCGCCGCGTTTCTCATCCGGCGGGGCGTCAGCCCCGACACGGTCACGCTCCTCGGCACCGCCGGCGTGGTCGCGGGTGCGCTGGTCTTCTACCCCATGGGCGAGTTCTTCTGGGGCACCGTCGTGATCACGTTGTTCGTCTTCTCCGACCTCGTCGACGGCAACATGGCCCGCCAACTGGGCCGCTCCAGCCGCTGGGGCGCCTTCCTCGACTCCACCCTGGACCGGGTCGCCGACGGCGCGATCTTCGGCGGCTTCGCCCTGTGGTACGCCGGCAGCGGCGACGACAACGTGCTGTGCGCCGTCTCGATCTTCTGCCTGGCCAGTGGCCAGGTGGTGTCGTACACCAAGGCCCGCGGCGAGTCGATCGGCCTGCCCGTCGCCGTGAACGGCCTCGTGGAGCGTGCCGAACGGCTGGTGATCTCGCTGGTCGCGGCGGGGCTCGCGGGCCTGCACAAGTTCGGCGTGCCCGGCATCCAGTACCTGCTGCCGGTCGCCCTGTGGGTCGTCGCCGTCGGCAGCCTGGTCACCCTGGTCCAGCGGGTGGTCACGGTCCGCCGCGAGTCGGCGGAGGCGGAGGCCCGGGCAGCGGGGGCCGAGCAGGAGAGCGGGGCGGCCAAGTGAGTGCCCGGGACCGGATGACGGACGCGCTCTACGGGCTCGGCTGGGGGACGGTCAAGAAGCTCCCGGAGCCGGTCGCCGTACGCCTCGGCCGGAGCATCGCCGACCTCGCCTGGAAGAGACGCGGCAAGGGCGTCCAGCGGCTGGAGAGCAACTACGCGCGCGTGGTGCCGGACGCGAGCCCGGAGCGCCTGGCCGAACTCTCGCGCGCGGGCATGCGCTCCTACCTGCGCTACTGGATGGAGTCCTTCCGGCTGCCCGCCTGGAGCGAGGAACGCATCAAGGGCGGCTTCGACCCCAAGGGCCTGCACCACCTGACGGACGGGCTCGCCGCCGGGCGGGGCGTCATACTCGCACTGCCCCACATGGCCAACTGGGACCTGGCCGGCGCCTGGGTCACCACCCGGCTCGAGACGCCGTTCACCACGGTCGCCGAGCGCCTCAAGCCCGAGACGCTCTACGACCGTTTCGTCGCCTACCGCGAGGGCCTCGGCATGGAGGTCCTCCCGCACAGCGGCGGCACGGCCTTCGGCACGCTGGCCCGGCGGCTGCGCGACGGCGGCCTGGTCTGCCTGGTCGCCGAGCGCGATCTGTCGTCCTCCGGCGTCGAGGTGCGGTTCTTCGGCGAGGCCACCCGGATGCCGGCCGGGCCCGCCCTGCTCGCCCAGCAGACCGGGGCGCTGCTCCTGCCGGTGACGCTCTGGTACGACGACTCGCCCGTCATGCAGGGCCGCGTCCATCCCCCGATCGAGGTACCCGAGTCAGGCACCCGGGCCGAAAAGACGTCTGTCATGGCACAGGCGCTGGCCGACGCCTTCGCCACGGGGATCGCCGACCATCCGGAGGACTGGCACATGCTCCAGCGCTTGTGGCTCAAGGACCTCGATCCGGCGAGGAACCCCGACCGCACACCCCCGGCCGCCGAGAAGGGCACGTCGTGAGGATCGGCATCGTCTGCCCGTACTCCTGGGACGTGCCGGGCGGCGTCCAGTTCCACATCCGCGACCTCGCCGAGTACTTCATCCGCCTGGGCCACGAGGTCTCCGTCCTGGCCCCGGCCGACGACGACACGCCCCTGCCGCCGTACGTCGTCTCGGCCGGCCGCGCGGTTCCGGTGCCGTACAACGGCTCGGTGGCCCGGCTGAACTTCGGCTTCCTCAGCGCCGCGCGCGTGCGGCGCTGGCTGCACGACGGCGCCTTCGACGTGGTGCACATCCACGAGCCGACCTCGCCCTCGCTGGGCCTGCTGACCTGCTGGGCGGCGCAGGGCCCGATGGTCGCCACCTTCCACACCTCCAACCCGCGCTCCAAGGCGATGATCGCCGCGTACGCGATCCTCCAGGCGGCGCTGGAGAAGATCAGCGCGCGGATCGCCGTCAGCGAGTACGCCCGCCGCACCCTCGTCGAGCATCTCGGCGGTGACGCCGTGGTCATCCCGAACGGCGTCGACGTCGACTTCTTCGCCGGGGCCGAGCCCGATCCGGAGTGGCAGGGCGACACGATCGGCTTCATCGGCCGCATCGACGAGCCCCGCAAGGGCCTGCCGGTGCTGATGAAGGCCCTGCCCCGGATCCTCGCCGCCCGTCCGCAGACCCGGCTGCTGGTGGCCGGCCGCGGGGACGAGGAGGAGGCGCTGGAGCCGCTGCCCGCCGAGTTCCGCTCCCGGGTGGAGTTCCTCGGCATGATCAGCGACGAGGACAAGGCGCGCTTCCTGCGCAGCATCGACCTGTACGTCGCGCCCAACACCGGCGGCGAGAGCTTCGGCATCATCCTGGTCGAGGCGATGTCGGCGGGCGCGCCTGTCCTCGCCTCGGACCTGGACGCCTTCGCGCAGGTCCTCGACCAGGGCGCGGCCGGTGAGCTGTTCACCAACGAGGACCCCGAGTCGCTCGCCCGGGCGGCGCTGCGGCTCCTGGCGGACCCGGCCCGCCGGGCCGAACTGCGCGCCCGGGGCAGCGCGCACGTGCGCCGCTTCGACTGGTCGACGGTCGGCGCGGACATCCTGTCGGTGTACGAGACGGTGACGGCCGGGGCGGCGGCGGTGGCGGCCGCGGACGACGACCGGGGACCGGGACTGCGAGCACGGTTCGGGCTGGCGCGGGACTGACCGGACGGGGGCCCGGGCGTGGTGACGGGCCCCGGTAACGTGTGCGCCCGTGACCGCAACCCTGATCTGGATCCTCGTCGTCCTCGCGGCGGTCGGCCTGTACCTGAGCTGGACCGCAGGCCGCCTGGACCGGCTGCACGCGCGCATCGACGCCGCCCGGGCCGCCCTCGACGCCCAACTCCTGCGCAGGGCCTCCGTGGCGCAGGAACTGGCGACCTCCGGCGTCCTGGACCCCGCCGCCTCGATCGTCCTGTACGAGGCCGCGCACGCGGCACGGCAGGCCGAGGAGGAGCAGCGGGAGGTGGCCGAGAGCGAGCTGAGCCAGGCGCTGCGGGCGGTGTTCGCCGAGCCGGCCCAGGTGGAGGCGGTGCGCGAGGCGCCCGGCGGCGAGGCGGCGGCCCACGAGCTCACGGAGGCCGTGCGCCGGGTCCCGATGGCCCGGCGCTTCCACAACGACGCGGTCGGCGCGGCCCGCAGGCTGCGCGGACACCGCAAGGTCCGCTGGTTCCGCCTGGCCGGTCACGCCCCCTTCCCGATGGCCTTCGAGATGGACGACGAACCGCCGGCGGCCCTCGCCGACCGCGCGGCATGACGGCCCGGTGGCAAGAAAAGGATCCACAGGCTTCCCATTGGCTCTTGCTGTGGACTGGCCCAATCCCGTTTCCTCGGTGATTGCAGAAACCCTCTTTCCCTTCAGCGAGGTCATCCGTGTCCAGCACGATCTTTGACAACCAGAGCCCCGAGACCGGCACCGCGCGCGTGAAGCGCGGTATGGCCGAGCAGCTCAAGGGCGGCGTGATCATGGACGTCGTCACGCCGGAGCAGGCGAAGATCGCCGAGGACGCGGGCGCGGTCGCCGTCATGGCCCTGGAGCGGGTCCCGGCCGACATCCGCAAGGACGGCGGCGTGGCCCGGATGTCCGACCCGGACATGATCGAGGGCATCATCAACGCGGTCTCCATCCCGGTCATGGCCAAGTCCCGCATCGGTCACTTCGTCGAGGCCCAGGTCCTGCAGTCCCTCGGCGTCGACTACATCGACGAGTCCGAGGTCCTCACCCCGGCCGACGAGGTCAACCACTCCGACAAGTGGGCCTTCACCACGCCCTTCGTCTGCGGCGCCACCAACCTGGGCGAGGCCCTGCGCCGCATCGCCGAGGGCGCCGCGATGATCCGCTCCAAGGGCGAGGCCGGCACCGGCAACGTCGTCGAGGCCGTCCGTCACCTGCGCCAGATCAAGAACGAGATCGCCCGGCTGCGCGGCTTCGACAACAACGAGCTGTACGCCGCCGCCAAGGACCTGCGTGCCCCGTACGAGCTGGTCAAGGAGGTCGCCGAGCTCGGCAAGCTCCCGGTGGTGCTGTTCTCCGCCGGTGGTGTGGCCACCCCCGCCGACGCCGCGCTGATGCGCCAGCTCGGTGCCGAGGGCGTCTTCGTCGGCTCCGGCATCTTCAAGTCCGGTGACCCGGCCAAGCGCGCGGCCGCCATCGTCAAGGCGACCACCTTCTACGACGGCCCGAAGATCATCGCGGACGCGTCCCGCAACCTCGGCGAGGCCATGGTCGGCATCAACTGCGACACCCTCCCCGAGACCGAGCGCTACGCCAACCGCGGCTGGTAACCAGTCATGAGCACTCCTGTCATAGGCGTCCTGGCCCTCCAGGGTGACGTCCGGGAGCACCTCGTCGCCCTGGCCGCGGCCGACGCCGTGGCCAGGCCCGTCAGGCGCCCCGAGGAACTCGCCGAGGTGGACGGCCTCGTCGTCCCCGGCGGCGAGTCCACCACCATCTCCAAGCTGGCCGTCCTGTTCGGCGTGATGGAGCCCCTCCGCGCGCGCGTGCGGGCCGGCCTGCCCGTCTACGGCACCTGCGCCGGCATGATCATGCTCGCCGACAAGATCCTCGACCCGCGCTCGGGCCAGGAGACCATCGGCGGCATCGACATGATCGTGCGCCGCAACGCCTTCGGACGGCAGAACGAGTCGTTCGAGGCGGCGGTCGACGTGCGGGGCGTCGCGGGCGATCCTGTAGAGGGCGTGTTCATCCGCGCCCCCTGGGTCGAGTCCGTCGGAGCCGACGTCGAGGTGCTCGCCGAGCACGACGGCCACATCGTCGCGGTCCGCCAGGGCAACGCGCTCGCCACGTCGTTCCACCCGGAGCTGACCGGCGACCACCGCGTGCACTCCCTGTTCGTCGACATGGTGCACGCGAACCGGGCGACGGAGTCCCAGCGCCGCGGCTGGCAACGTCCGCGGCCCTAGTAGGATTCCTGGCGTTCGTTGCAGAGATGGGTTACGCGAAGGAGACAGGCAGATGTCCGGCCACTCTAAATGGGCCACGACGAAGCACAAGAAGGCCGTGATCGATGCCAAGCGCGGCAAGCTCTTCGCGAAGCTGATCAAGAACATCGAGGTCGCGGCGCGCATGGGCGGCGTGGATCTCGACGGTAACCCGACGCTCTACGACGCCGTCCAGAAGGCCAAGAAGCAGTCGGTCCCGAACAAGAACATCGACTCCGCGATCAAGCGCGGCGGTGGCCTCGAGGCCGGCGGCGCCGACTACGAGACGATCATGTACGAGGGCTACGGCCCGAACGGTGTCGCGGTGCTCATCGAGTGCCTCACCGACAACCGCAACCGTGCCGCCTCCGACGTTCGCGTCGCGATGACCCGCAACGGCGGCTCCATGGCCGACCCGGGCTCGGTGTCGTACCTCTTCAACCGCAAGGGCGTCGTGATCGTCCCCAAGGGCGAGCTGACCGAGGACGACGTCCTCGCCGCCGTCCTGGACGCGGGCGCCGAGGAGGTCAACGACCTCGGCGAGTCCTTCGAGGTGCTCAGCGAGGCCACCGACCTGGTCGCGGTCCGCACCGCCCTCCAGGACGCCGGGATCGACTACGACTCCGCCGAGGCCAACTTCGTCCCGACCATGCAGGTCGAGCTGGACGAGGAGGGCGCCAAGAAGATCTTCAAGCTGATCGACGCGCTGGAGGACAGCGACGACGTGCAGAACGTCTTCGCCAACTTCGACGTCAGCGACGAGGTCATGGAGAAGGTCGACGCGTAACGCTGCCGCGAGCTGAGCGGACGCAACGGCTCAACGGGCCGACGGGACACGCCCCGTCGGCCCGTCGCCATGTCGGCCGTTGTCGGTGGCACCCGATAGCCTGCACAAACAGGCGATCGAAGGGAGGGGTTCGGTGCGCGTACTGGGGGTGGACCCCGGGCTGACCCGGTGCGGTGTCGGCGTCGTCGAGGGGGTCGCGGGCCGGCCGCTCACCATGGTCGGCGTCGGTGTCGTACGCACGCCCGTGGACGCCGAGTTGGGACACCGGCTCGTCGCCATCGAGCGGGGCATCGAGGCCTGGCTGGACGAGCACCGGCCCGAATACGTCGCCGTGGAGCGGGTGTTCAGCCAGCACAACGTCCGCACCGTGATGGGCACCGCCCAGGCCAGCGCCGTCGCCATGCTCTGCGCCGCCCGCCGTGGCATCCCCGTCGCCCTGCACACCCCCAGCGAGGTCAAGGCCGCCGTCACCGGCAGCGGCCGCGCCGACAAGGCCCAGGTCGGCGCCATGGTGACGCGTCTGCTGCGGCTGGACGCGCCCCCGAAGCCCGCCGACGCCGCGGACGCCCTCGCGCTCGCCATCTGCCACATCTGGCGCGCCCCCGCCCAGAACCGCCTCCAGCAGGCGGTCGCCCTGCACGCAGCCAAAGCAACGAAAGGCCGCCTCGCATGATCGCCTTCGTCAGCGGCCCCGTCGCCGCCCTCGCCCCCGACTCCGCCGTGGTCGAGGTCGGCGGGATCGGCATCGCCGTCCAGTGCACCCCCAACACCCTCTCCGGGTTGCGCATGGGGCAGCAGACCAAGCTCGCCACCTCCCTGGTCGTACGGGAGGACTCGCTCACCCTGTACGGCTTCGTGGACGACGACGAGCGCCAGGTCTTCGAGCTGCTGCAGACGGCGAGCGGAGTCGGCCCCCGGCTCGCCCAGGCCATGCTGGCGGTGCACAGCCCGGACGCCCTGCGCAGGGCGGTCGCCACCGGCGACGAGAGGGCACTGATCGCCGTCCCCGGCATCGGCAAGAAGGGCGCCCAGAAGCTGCTCCTGGAACTCAAGGACCGGCTCGGCGGGCCCGTCGGCGCCGCCCCCGCGATCGGCGCCCCGGTCACCCAGGGCTGGCGCGACCAGCTGCACGCCGCCCTCCTCGGCCTCGGGTACGCCACCCGCGAGGCCGACGAGGCGGTCGCCGCCGTCACCCCGCAGGCGGAGGCGGCCCAGGGCACGCCCCAGGTCGGCCAGCTGCTGAAGGCCGCCCTGCAGACCCTCAACCGAGCCCGCTGAACCGCTGACCACCGCGCCCGCCGCACGACCCCCCGAGACCCGAGGCACACTCCATGAACTGGGACGACACCACCGACACCCCCGCCCCCGAGCGGCTGGTGGACTCTGTCGCCGACCGCGAGGACCAGGCCGTCGAGGCCGCCCTGCGCCCCAAGGACCTGGGCGAGTTCATCGGTCAGGAGAAGGTCCGCGAACAGCTCGACCTGGTCCTGCGGGCAGCCCGCGCGCGCGGCGCCACCGCCGACCACGTGCTGCTCTCCGGCGCCCCCGGCCTCGGCAAGACCACGCTCTCGATGATCATCGCGGCCGAGATGGGCGCCCCGATCCGCATCACCTCCGGCCCCGCCATCCAGCACGCGGGCGACCTGGCCGCGATCCTGTCCTCCCTCCAGGAGGGCGAGGTCCTTTTCCTCGACGAGATCCACCGCATGTCCCGGCCGGCCGAGGAGATGCTGTACATGGCGATGGAGGACTTCCGGGTCGACGTCATCGTCGGCAAAGGGCCCGGCGCCACCGCCATCCCCCTCGAACTGCCTCCGTTCACCCTGGTGGGCGCCACCACGCGCGCGGGCCTGCTGCCGCCCCCGCTGCGCGACCGCTTCGGCTTCACCGCGCACATGGAGTTCTACGAGCCGGCCGAACTGGAACGCGTCATCCACCGCTCCGCCAACCTCCTCGACGTGGAGATCCAGGCCGACGGCGCCGCGGAGATCGCCGGCCGCTCCCGCGGCACCCCCCGTATCGCCAACCGCCTGCTGCGCCGGGTGCGTGACTACGCCCAGGTCAAGGCCGACGGGATCATCACGCGGGACATCGCCGCTGCCGCCCTCGCGGTGTACGAGGTCGACGCCCGCGGCCTCGACCGCCTCGACCGCGGTGTGCTGGAGGCTCTGCTCAAGCTGTTCGGCGGCGGCCCGGTCGGCCTGTCCACGCTCGCCGTCGCCGTGGGGGAGGAGCGCGAGACCGTGGAAGAGGTCGCCGAGCCCTTCCTCGTACGGGAGGGACTGCTCGCCCGCACCCCGCGCGGCCGGGTCGCCACGCCCGCCGCATGGGCGCATCTCGGACTCACCCCGCCCCGCTCGGCTACTGCGGGAAACGGACAACAGGACCTGTTCGGGACGTGATGCCTTCGTGACGGTGCGGACATTGGCCGGGCAAGGAACCCAGGTGCCATGCTGAGCGTTGTTCCATGCGCGCGGACTCGCTTAGACTCCGCCGATGCCGCCTTTGTCGGCGGTATACATACCCCCATCCATCAGGCCGCTGTCCGCCGCGGTCGTGCGAAGGAAATTCCGTCCCGTGAATATCACCATGCTCCTCCCGTTCATCGTGCTCATCGGGGCCATGTTCCTCATGACCCGCTCGGCCAAGCGCAAGCAGCAGCAGGCCGCGCAGATGCGCAACGAGATGCAGCCCGGCAGCGGCGTCCGCACGATCGGGGGGATGTACGCGACGGTCAAGGAGATCAATGAGGACACCGTCCTCCTCGACGCCGGTCCCGGCGTCGAACTCCTCTTCGCGAAGAACGCCATCAGTTCCGTGCTCAGCGACGACGAGTACAACCGCATCGTGCACGGCATCGAGCACGACCTGAAGTCCGACTCCGACGTCGTCCCGGACGACGCCTCCTCCCTCACCGAGACCGACGACCACGCCGACGAAGCTGCCGCCGCCTCCGACGACAAGTCCGTCGACCTCGGCAAGAAGGACGCGCCCGAGGAGCAGGCCGACGAGACCGTCGCCGCGGAGGCGAAGTCGGACGAGGAGCCGAAGAAGACCGACGGCGACTCCGGCGCGAAGTAGCCATGTCCCGGGGTGCGCGGCGGACCCCGCGCGCCCCGGGACCTGTGCATCTCGCACACGGGGATCCCGACACCATGTCATGGCCGAGACCGCGCCGACCCGGCGCGGCGGCGGCCCGAGAGGGAGTACGAGAAGGTGGCAGCACCTAAAAGGGGCCGGAGCGCGAGCGCCCAGAGCAAGCCAGGGCGCTCTCTGGCCCTCTTCCTGATCGCCGTTCTGGCGCTCACCGGGGGAATGTTCGCCTCCGGAAACACCACTCCGCGACTCGGTATCGACCTCGCCGGTGGTACGAGCATCACGCTCGAAGCGGTGGCCGAGCCTGGCCAGGGAGCCGCGATCAACAAGACCAACATGAACACCGCGGTCGACATCATGAACCGCCGTGTCAATGGTCTTGGTGTCTCCGAGGCCGAGGTTCAGACCCAGGGCAACAAGAACATCATCGTCAACATCCCCAAGGGCACGAACTCCAAGGAGGCCCGGGACCAGGTCGGTACCACCGCCAAGCTGTACTTCCGCCCGGTGCTCGCCACCGAGGTCTCCGGCGGCGCAGCCAAGACCAGCCCGTCGCCGAGCGCCTCCAGCAGCCCCTCGGGCAAGGCCACCGGCAAGGCGACGCAGAAGGCCACCGGCAAGGCGAGCCCGTCCTCCACCGCCAGCCCCTCGGCCACCGCCACCTCGCAGGGCCGCGCCGTGACCGACGCGCTCAAGGCCGGCTCCACGCCGAGCCCCGGCGCCTCCTCCAGCGCGAAGGCCTCCGCCAGCCCCTCCCCGTCCGCGAGCGGCAGCTCCGCCGCCAGTGCCGCGGCCGCCCAGCTCCAGGCGCAGTACGCCGCCCTCGACTGCACCAAGAAGACGGCTCAGACCACCGCCGGCAAGAACGCCAAGGCGACCGACCCCACCGTCGCCTGCGGCAAGAACTCGCAGGGCCAGTGGCAGAAGTACGTCCTCGGCCCCGCCGCCGTCGACGGCACCGACGTCAAGAAGGCCCAGGCCGTCTTCAACACGCAGACCGCCGCCGGCTGGACCGTCACCATGGAGTTCACGTCCAAGGGCTCCAAGAAGTTCGCCGACATCACCGGCCAGCTCGCCAAGAACCAGACCCCGCAGAACCAGTTCGCGATCGTCCTCGACGGCAACGTGGTCTCCGACCCGTACGTCAAGGAGGCGCTGACCGGCGGCAACGCGGAGATCTCCGGCAGCTTCACCCAGCAGCAGGCCCAGGGCCTCGCCAACATGCTGTCCTACGGCGCGCTCCCGCTCTCCTTCAAGGAGCAGAGCGTGACCACCGTGACCGCCGCGCTCGGCGGTGAGCAGCTGCACGCCGGTCTGATCGCGGGCGCCATCGGCCTCGCCCTGGTCGTCGTCTACCTGCTGGTCTTCTACCGCGGTCTGTCGGTCATCGCGATCCCCTCGCTGCTCGTGTCGGCGGTCCTGACCTACGTGATCATGTCGCTGCTCGGCTCCGCGATCCACTTCGCGCTGAACCTGCCGGCCGTCTGCGGTGCGATCGTCGCGATCGGTATCACCGCGGACTCGTTCATCGTGTTCTTCGAACGCATCCGGGACGAGATCCGCGAGGGCCGCTCACTGCGCCCCGCCGTGGAGCGGGCCTGGCCGCGTGCCCGGCGCACCATCCTGGTCTCCGACTTCGTGTCGTTCCTCGCCGCCGCGGTGCTGTTCATCGTCACCGTGGGCAAGGTCCAGGGCTTCGCGTTCACGCTGGGCCTGACCACCGTGCTCGACGTGGTCGTCGTCTTCCTGTTCACCAAGCCGCTGATGACGCTGCTGGCCCGCCGCAAGTTCTTCGCGAGCGGCCACAGGTTCTCCGGGCTCGACCCGAAGGCCCTGGGCGCCAAGCCGCCGCTGCGCAGCACCCGCCGTACCCGTCCCGCCGACCCGAAGGAGGCCTGAGATGTCGAAACTCGGCAGCCTCGGCGCCCGACTGCACCGCGGCGAGGTCGGCTACGACTTCGTCGGCAACCGCAAGATCTGGTACGGCATCTCGATCCTGATCACCATCACGGCCATCCTCGGCCTGACGGTGCGCGGCCTGAACATGGGCATCGAGTTCCAGGGCGGTGCCGTCTTCACCACCCCGAAGAACACGAACGCCTCGGTCACCCAGGCCGAGACGTACGCGCAGGACGCCTCCGGGCACCAGGCCATCGTCCAGAAGCTCGGTGACGGCAGCCTGCGCATCCAGATCGCGGGCATCGACACCGCCAAGTCCGACACGATCAAGAACACGCTCGCCAAGGACCTGAACGTCAACGCGGAGAGCATCAACGCCGACCTGGTCGGCCCGAGCTGGGGCGAGCAGATCGCCAGCAAGGCCTGGCAGGGCCTGGCGATCTTCATGGTGCTCGTGGTGATCTACCTGGCGATCGCCTTCGAGTGGCGGATGGCGGTCGCGGCCCTCGTCGCGCTGATCCACGACATCACCATCACGACCGGCATCTACGCCCTCGTCGGCTTCGAGGTCACGCCGGGCACGGTGATCGGTCTGCTCACGATCCTCGGTTACTCGCTCTACGACACGGTCGTCGTCTTCGACAGCCTCAAGGAGCAGGCGAAGGACATCACCCGGCAGACCCGCTGGACCTTCAGCGACATCGCCAACCGCTCGATCAACAGCACCCTGATGCGGTCCATCAACACCACGGCCGTCGCGCTGCTGCCGGTGGCGGGTCTGCTGTTCATCGGTGGTGGCTTCCTCGGCGCGGGCACCCTCAACGACATCTCGCTGTCGCTGTTCGTCGGCCTCGCGGCCGGTGCGTACTCCTCGATCTTCATCGCCACGCCGCTCGTCGCCGACCTCAAGGAGCGCGAGCCGCAGATGAAGGCGCTCAGGAAGCGCGTCCTCGCCAAGCGCGCCCAGGCCGCCGCGCACGGCGAACCGGTCCAGCCGGAGCAGGCCGACGAGTACGGCGACGAGTCCGAGGACGCCGCTCCCGCGGTCGTCGGCCCGCGCAACCAGCCCGCGTCCCGCAACCGCGGCCGTGGCCGTCCCTCCGGGAAGCGCCGATGACCGACATCGAGGAACTGCTGCTCAGCCGGATCCGTGACGTGGCGGACTATCCGGAGCCGGGCGTGATGTTCAAGGACATCACCCCACTGCTGGCGGACCCGGCGGCGTTCACCGCACTCACCGACGCCCTCGCCGGGATCGCGACGGCCACTGGGGCCACGAAGGTCGTCGGCCTGGAGGCCCGCGGCTTCATCCTGGGCGCCCCGGTCGCCGTCCGGGCCGGCCTCGGCTTCATCCCCGTGCGCAAGGCGGGCAAGCTGCCCGGAGCCACGCTGGCCCAGGCGTACGACCTGGAGTACGGCTCGGCCGAGATCGAGATCCACGCGGAGGACCTGTCGCCCGAGGACCGCGTCCTCGTCGTCGACGACGTCCTCGCCACGGGCGGCACCGCGGAGGCCTCGATCCAGCTGATCCGCCGGGCGGGCGCCGAGGTGGTGGGCCTCGCGGTCCTGATGGAGCTCGGGTTCCTGAACGGCCGCCCCCGTCTGGAACCGGCCCTGGCGGGCGCTCCCCTGGAAGCCCTGCTGGTGGTCTGAGGCGCACCGGACGAAAACGGCCGTCCCCGAACAACGGGGGCGGCCGTTTCGCACGCGGGTAAGGGCGCGGGACCGTATCGGTGCGCGGTCGCGGAATCTGGCGACGGCCCCCCTTGTTACCCGCGTAGACCGTCCTCACATCGGTCTGAAGGCGATCCAGGAGCCCAGGATCGCTACCATGGTTCCTCCGGAGCCTGACCGGGGGACCCGGATCGCGCACGAGGAGTCCTCTTGCCAGACGAGGCCCAGCACCTGACCGCCGCCAAGCCCGAGTCCGCCTCGGCAGCCGCGGCCAAGCCCGCGCCGAGCGCGCCGCACGCGACGAACGACATCGCCGGGCCGGTCGAGCACGCCCAGTCCGCGCCCGTCGACAAGTCGGCCGAGCAGTCGCGCCCCAAGCCGGCCCCGCCCGAGCACCTCCAGTCCTCGGCGCCCCGCCCCAACACCGGCCAGCCCGCCCGCTCCGGCTCCTCCAACCGCGTCCGTGCCCGCCTCGCCCGCCTCGGCGTCCAGCGCTCCAACCCGTACAACCCGGTCCTGGAGCCCCTGCTGCGGATAGTGCGCAGCAACGACCCGAAGATCGAGACGGCCACCCTCCGCCAGATCGAGAACGCCTACCAGGTCGCCGAGCGCTGGCACCGTGGCCAGAAGCGCAAGAGCGGCGACCCGTACATCACGCACCCGCTCGCGGTCACCACCATCCTCGCCGAGCTCGGCATGGACCCGGCCACCCTGATGGCCGGCCTGCTGCACGACACCGTCGAGGACACCGAGTACGGCCTCGACCAGTTGCGCCGCGACTTCGGCGACTCGGTCGCCCTGCTCGTCGACGGCGTCACCAAGCTGGACAAGGTCAAGTTCGGCGAGGCCGCCCAGGCCGAGACCGTGCGCAAGATGGTCGTCGCCATGGCCAAGGACCCGCGCGTCCTGGTCATCAAGCTCGCCGACCGGCTGCACAACATGCGCACCATGCGCTACCTCAAGCGCGAGAAGCAGGAGAAGAAGGCGCGCGAGACCCTCGAGATCTACGCGCCGCTCGCTCATCGTCTCGGCATGAACACCATCAAGTGGGAGCTGGAGGACCTCGCCTTCGCGATCCTCTACCCCAAGATGTACGACGAGATCGTACGGCTGGTGGCCGAGCGGGCACCGAAGCGTGACGAGTACCTGGCCATAGTGACCGACGAGGTCCAGCAGGACCTGCGCGCGGCCCGCATCAAGGCCACCGTCACGGGCCGCCCGAAGCACTACTACAGCGTCTACCAGAAGATGATCGTCCGCGGCCGTGACTTCGCGGAGATCTACGACCTGGTGGGCATCCGCGTCCTCGTGGACACCGTCCGCGACTGCTACGCGGCCCTCGGCACCGTGCACGCGCGATGGAACCCGGTCCCCGGCCGGTTCAAGGACTACATCGCGATGCCCAAGTTCAACATGTACCAGTCGCTGCACACGACGGTCATCGGCCCCAACGGCAAGCCGGTCGAGCTGCAGATCCGCACCTTCGACATGCACCGCCGCGCCGAGTACGGCATCGCCGCGCACTGGAAGTACAAGCAGGAGGCCGTCGCCGGAGCCTCCAAGGTGCGCACCGACGTGCCCAAGGCCGGCAAGAAGGACGACCACCTCAACGACATGGCGTGGCTGCGCCAGCTGCTGGACTGGCAGAAGGAGACCGAGGACCCGGGCGAGTTCCTGGAGTCCCTGCGCTTCGACCTGTCCCGCAACGAGGTCTTCGTCTTCACCCCCAAGGGCGACGTCATAGCGCTGCCGGCCGGTGCCACCCCGGTGGACTTCGCGTACGCGGTCCACACCGAGGTCGGCCACCGGACGATAGGAGCACGGGTCAACGGCCGGCTCGTCCCCCTCGAGTCGACGCTCGACAACGGCGACCTGGTGGAGGTCTTCACCTCCAAGGCGGCCGGCGCCGGCCCCTCCCGGGACTGGCTCGGCTTCGTCAAGTCGCCGCGCGCCCGCAACAAGATCCGGGCGTGGTTCTCCAAGGAGCGCCGCGACGAGGCCATCGAGCAGGGCAAGGACGCCATCGTGCGTGCCATGCGCAAGCAGAACCTGCCGATCCAGCGCATCCTCACCGGCGACTCGCTCGTCACGCTCGCGCACGAGATGCGCTACCCGGACATCTCCGCGCTGTACGCGGCGATCGGCGAGGGCCATGTGTCCGCGCAGAACGTCGTGCAGAAGCTCGTGCAGGCGCTCGGCGGCGAGGAGGCGGCCACCGAGGAGATCGACGAGTCGGTCCCGCCGACCCGCAGCCGCAGCCGCAAGCGCCGTTCCAACGCGGATCCGGGCGTCATCGTCAAGGGCGTCGAGGACGTGTGGGTCAAGCTGGCCCGCTGCTGCACGCCCGTCCCCGGCGACCCGATCATCGGCTTCGTCACCCGGGGTAGTGGCGTATCGGTTCACCGCAGTGACTGTGTGAACGTGGAGTCACTGTCCCGTGAGCCCGAGCGCATCCTCGAGGTCGAGTGGGCGCCCACCCAGTCCTCGGTCTTCCTCGTCGCCATCCAGGTCGAGGCCCTCGACCGCTCCCGGCTCCTGTCGGACGTGACCCGCGTCCTGTCCGACCAGCACGTCAACATCCTCTCCGCGGCCGTCCAGACCTCCCGCGACCGCGTGGCCACCTCACGCTTCACCTTCGAGATGGGCGACCCGAAGCACCTGGGGCACGTCCTGAAGGCCGTGCGAGGCGTGGAGGGCGTCTACGACGTGTACCGGGTGACCTCGGCTCGCAGGTCGTAGGGCATATGACGCATACCTCGAAGAAGGGCCCCGTACGCGCGTACGGGGCCCTTCTTCGAGGTACAGCTGACTGCTAGCCGCCGAACTCCTGCAGGCCCTTCAGCGCCTGGTCCAGGAGCGCCTGGCGGCCCTCCAGCTCACGCTCGAGCTTGTCGGCCCTGGCGGTGTTGCCCTGGGCGCGCGCCTGCTCGATCTGGGACCTCAGCTTGTCCACGGCGGCCTGCAGCTGACCGGTCAGCCCCTCGGCACGCGCGCGTGCCTCCGGGTTGGTACGGCGCCACTCGGCCTCCTCGGCCTCCTGGATGGCACGCTCCACCGCGTGCATCCGGCCCTCGACCTTCGGGCGGGCGTCCCGCGGGACGTGGCCGATGGCCTCCCAGCGCTCGTTGATCGAACGGAACGCGGCCCGCGCGCCCTTGAGGTCCGTCACCGGGAGGATCTTCTCGGCCTCCTCGGCCAGCTCCTCCTTCAGCTTCAGGTTCTCCGACTGCTCCGCGTCCCGCTCGGCGAAGACCGAGCTGCGGGCCGCGAAGAACACGTCCTGGGCGCCGCGGAAGCGGTTCCACAGGTCGTCCTCGTGCTCGCGCTGCGCCCGCCCCGCGGCCTTCCACTCCGTCATCAGCTCGCGGTAGCGCGCGGCCGTCGGACCCCAGTCCGTCGACCCGGACAGCGCCTCGGCCTCCGCGACCAGCCGCTCCTTGGCCTTGCGGGCGTCCTCGCGCTGCGCGTCCAGTGACGCGAAGTGCGCCTTGCGGCGCTTGGAGAACGCCGAGCGGGCGTGCGAGAAGCGGTGCCACAGCTCGTCGTCCGACTTGCGGTCCAGGCGCGGCAGACCCTTCCAGGTGTCCACCAGTGCCCGCAGCCGCTCACCGGCCGCCCGCCACTGGTCGGACTGGGCCAGCTGCTCCGCCTCGACGACCAGCGCCTCCTTGGCGTGCCGTGCCTCGTCCGACTGCTTGGCCCGCTGCTGCTTGCGCTCCTCGCGCCGCGCCTCCACGGTCGCGACCAGCTTGTCCAGACGGACCTTGAGGGCGTCCAGGTCGCCGACCGCGTGGTGGGCGTCGACCTGCTCGCGGATGTGGTCGATCGCCGCCTGCGCGTCCTTGGCGGACAGGTCGGTGGTCTTCACCCGCTTCTCGAGGAGGCCGATCTCCACAACCAGGCCCTCGTACTTGCGCTCGAAATAGGCCAGCGCCTCCTCGGGGGAGCCCGCCTGCCAGGAACCGACGACCTGCTCGCCGTCGGCCGTACGCACGTACACGGTCCCCGTCTCGTCGACGCGGCCCCACGGGTCGCTGCTCACAGCGCCTCCTCCACATGATGCCTGCGGAGGGCTTCCGTACCCCCGGGCATCGTCCACAGTTTCGTCACGGCCAACATAGGCGACCGGCGGGTTGCCTGTCCGCATCCCGCGCGACCGAAATTTCGCACCTCGGAGTCGGGATGCGGTCCTGATCCGATCAGGATTTGGTGACCGTCGCCTTGTTGATCACGACGGTCGCGTTGGGCGCCCCGTCGCCCTGGCCCGAGCTCTCGCCGGCGGCCGCGATCTTCTTCAGGACCTTCAGGCCCGAAGCGGAGATCGTACCGAACGGCGTGTAGCTGGGCGGCAACTGACTGTCCTGGTAGACCAGGAAGAACTGGCTGCCGCCGCTGTGCTTCTGGCCGGTGTTCGCCATCGCGACCGTGCCCGCCGGGTAGACCCCGCCCTTGAGGCTTTTGTCCTTGAGGTTCTCGTCCGGGATCGTGTACCCCGGACCGCCGCTGCCGGTGCCCGTCGGGTCGCCGCACTGCAGCACGTAGATGCCGTTGGTGGTGAGCCGATGGCACTTGGTGTGGTCGAAGAAGCCCTTGCCCGCGAGGAAGTCGAAGGAGTTGACGGTGTGCGGGGCCGCGGACGTCTTCAGCGCGACGTCTATGTCACCGCACGTCGTCGCGAGCTTCATCGTGTAGTTCGCCGACGTGTCGATGGCCATCGCCGGCTCCTTCTTCCAGCTCAGCTTCTGCACCGAGCCCGCGGCGGGCTTCGCGCACGGGTCGGGAGCCTTGCTGGTCGGCGCGGCACTGGGCGTCGTCTGCGAGCTCGCGTTCGCCTTGTTCTTGTTGTCGTTCTTGAGGACTCCGGTCGTGTAGAGCGCGACGCTGCCGATCACGACCACGCCGAGGACCGACGCGATCACCGAGTTGCGCATCTTCGCCTTGCGCCGAGCGGCCGTGCGCCGCTGCTGCTGCCGCAAGAACTTCTCCCGCGCGAGCTGCCGCTTCCGCTGTTCCTGGGTGACCACGGGGTTTTCTCCTCATGCGTCTCGTACGCTGCTGGGACGCGTGCGTCTGGTGAGCCGACCGCCTGCGTGTGTCCCGTACCGTATATGGGTTCGCTGAGGATTCGGCAGCGCCGGTAGGCTCTGACGGCAGCTGTGTCCCATCGTCGACAGCAGCTGCAGCCGCCCGTAACCGACACAACGAGGGACGATCGTGCTCATTGCCGGGTTCCCCGCCGGGGCCTGGGGGACGAACTGTTATCTCGTCGCCCCCGCCGCCGGCGAGGAGTGCGTGATCATCGACCCCGGCCACCAGGCCGCCGAAGGCGTCGAGGAAGCGCTCAGGAAGCATCGGCTCAAGCCCGTCGCCGTCGTCCTCACCCACGGCCACATCGACCACGTGGCCTCGGTCGTCCCGGTGTGCGGCGCGCACGACGTCCCGGCGTGGATCCACCCCGAGGACCGCTACATGATGGCGGACCCGGAGAAGGCGCTCGGCCGTTCCATCGGGATGCCGCTGATGGGCGAGCTGACCGTGGGGGAGCCTGACGACGTCAGGGAGCTGACCGACGGCAGCCGGCTGACCCTCGCGGGCCTTGAGTTCTCCGTCGCGCACGCGCCCGGCCATACCAAGGGGTCGGTGACCTTCCAGATGCCGGAGACCACGGACATCCCGTCCGTGTTCTTCTCCGGGGATCTGCTCTTCGCCGGCTCCATCGGACGCACCGACCTGCCCGGCGGTGACATGGCCGAGATGCTCGACTCGCTGGCCCGCGTGTGCCTGCCGCTCGAGGACTCGACCGTGGTGCTGTCCGGCCACGGCCCCCAGACGACCATCGGCCAGGAGCGCGCCACCAACCCGTATCTGCGGCAGGTGGCCGCCGCCGGCCAGGGAGCGGATGTCGACGCTCCCCGACGAGGAATGTGACGAGAGACTTCCGTGAGCACCTTTCAGGCCCCCAAGGGCACGTACGACCTGATCCCGCCGGACAGCGCCAAGTTCCTGGCGGTCCGCGAGGCGATCGCCGCGCCGCTGCGCAACTCCGGCTACGGCTACATCGAGACCCCCGGCTTCGAGAGCGTCGAGCTCTTCGCGCGCGGTGTCGGCGAGTCGACGGACATCGTGACGAAGGAGATGTACGCCTTCGAGACCAAGGGCGGCGACAAGCTCGCCCTGCGTCCCGAGGGCACTGCCTCCGTGCTGCGCGCGGCGCTGGAGGCCAACCTGCACAAGGCGGGCAACCTCCCGGTCAAGCTCTGGTACTCGGGCTCCTACTACCGCTACGAGCGCCCGCAGAAGGGCCGTTACCGGCACTTCTCCCAGGTCGGCGCCGAGGCGATCGGTGCGGAGGACCCGGCCCTGGACGCCGAGCTGATCATCCTCGCCGACCAGGCGTACCGCTCGCTCGGCCTCAGCAACTTCCGGATCCTGCTCAACAGCCTGGGCGACAAGGAGTGCCGTCCGGTCTACCGCGCGGCCCTCCAGGACTTCCTGCGCGGCCTCGACCTCGATGAGGACACCCTGCGCCGCGCGGAGATCAATCCGCTGCGCGTCCTCGACGACAAGCGGGAGTCGGTCCAGAAGCAGCTGGGCGACGCCCCCCTGCTGCGGGACTACCTCTGCGACGCCTGCAAGGCGTACCACGAGGAGGTCCGCGAGCTGATCACAGCCGCGGGCGTGGCCTTCGAGGACGACCCCAGGCTGGTCCGGGGCCTCGACTACTACACCCGTACGACCTTCGAGTTCGTCCACGACGGTCTGGGCTCCCAGTCCGCGGTGGGCGGCGGCGGCCGTTACGACGGACTGTCGGAGATGATCGGCGGCCCCGCGCTCCCGTCCGTCGGCTGGGCCCTCGGCGTCGACCGCACCGTCCTGGCCCTGGAGGCGGAGGGCGTGGAACTCCAACTCCCCTCCACCACCAGCGTGTTCGCGGTGCCGCTCGGCGAGGAGGCGCGCCGCGTCCTGTTCACCAAGATCACCGAGCTGCGCAAGCTCGGTATCGCGGCGGACTTCTCCTACGGGGCCAAAGGACTCAAGGGCGCGATGAAGAACGCCAACCGCAGCGGCGCCCGCTACACGATCGTGGCCGGTGAACGCGACCTCGCCGAAGGTGTCGTGCAGCTCAAGGACATGGAGTCCGGCGAGCAGACGGCGGTCGGCGTGAACGAGATCGTGGCGGAACTGGAGGCCCGGCTGGGCTGAGCCGGTCCGCGAACGCCGGACGAGCTGGACACCAGCTCGTCCGGCGTTCGCGCTGAGACTCAGTCGAGCAGGCCGAACCGCATCGCGCTCGTCACCGCCGCGGTCCGGTCGTCCACCCCCAACTTGCCGAAGGCCCGCAGCAGATGGGTCTTCACCGTCGACTCGCCGATGAACAGGCGCCGCCCGATCTCCGCGTTCGTGCAGCCCTCCGCCACCAGTCGCAGCACCGCCGTCTCCCGCTCGGACAGCCGTGGCCGCCCCGGCTTCGTGCGCAGCCGGTCGACCAGCCGGGCCGCCACCGAGGGCGCCAGTACCGTCTCGCCGCGTGCCGCCGCCCGGACGGCTTCGGCCAGTTCACCGCGCGGCATGTCCTTGAGCAGGTAGCCGGCCGCGCCCGCCTCGACCGCCCGCAGGATGTCCCGGTCCGTCTCATAGGTCGTCAGGACGATCACCCGGCACGGCAGACCCGCCTCGGCCATCCGCTCGATCGAGGCGACGCCCCCGCCGCCCGGCATTCTGAGGTCCATCAGCACGATGTCCGGCCGCAGTTCGGCGGCCAGGGCCTCGGCCTGCGGTCCGTTCGCCGCGTCGGCGACCACCTCCAGGTCCGGCTCGGCGCTGAGCATCGCCCGCAGACCCTCCCGGACGACGGGGTGGTCGTCGGCGAGGACGATCCGGATCATGACAGGCTCCCCACGGGCGTCACCGGCAGGCTGACCGTCACCGTCGTGCCCTCGCCCATCGTGCTGTGGATCCGCGCGGTGCCGCCGACCTCGGCGGCGCGGGCGCGCAGTCCGGCGAGGCCGTAGCCCTCGCAGGGGGTGCCGGGGTCGAAGCCGCGGCCGTCGTCCCGTACCGACACGGTGAGGGTGTCGTCGGCGTACCTCAGCGAGATGCCCACGGCCGCCGAACTCCCGGCGTGCTTGCGGGCGTTGGCAAGGGCCTCCTGGCAGGAGCGCAGGGCCACGACCTCGGGGCCGGCCGGCAGGGGCCGTACCGGGCCGGTCACCTCCACGGTCGCCCGGTGACGGGCGGCGAGGCGGCGCAGAGCGTCCGGGAGAGAGGATCCGTCGAGGTCGGCGGGGGCGGCGCCGGCGACCAGCGCGCGTGCCTCCGCGAGGTTCTGCCGCGCCGTCTCGTCCATCAGGGCGAGGTGGCGGCGGGCCTGCGGAAGGTTGTCGTCGAGCTCGGCATCCACCGCCTGGATCAGCATCAGCAGACTGGTGAAGCCCTGCGCGAGGGTGTCGTGGATCTCCCGGGCCATGCGTTCGCGCTCGGTCAGGGCGCCGTGGGCCGCCGACAGACGCGAGATCTCGTGGCGGCTCGCCTCCAACTCCGCGATCAGCTCGGCCCGTTCCGCGCTCTGCTCGATGATGCGGATGATCCAGCTGCCGATCACCACCGAGAAGACGAGGGTGACGACGGAGAAGAGGCCGTTGGCGAACAGGTCCTCGGCGGCCGGCCGCCACAGCAGCGCCCAGCCCGCGACCGGCGCCAGGTTGATCACGGTGACGGTCAGCAGGGACCACCGCATGCGCAGCGTCATGAAGCACTGGGGGATGAGCGCGAACGCCATCAGCCGGGTCTCGCCGACCAGCACGGCCGACGGCAGGAACAGCGCGATCGCCCCGGCGAGATAGCGCAGCGCCCGCCGCTGGTCAGGCGGGTCTTCCTGGAGCAGCGGCCGCCCCACCACGCCGTACCAGGGGACCAGCGGCACCAGCAGGGCCGCCGCGGTCGCGCGGACGGGCCAGCCCGGCTGCGCCGCGCCCAGCACGAAGGCGAGGGTGGCCGCCCAGGCGACCGCGAAGTACCCGTCCCAGAGCCGGATCGTCCGGTCCCAGGCATGTGCTTCACCGGCCACGACCGGACCGGTCATCCCGTACGCCGGTCCTTCCAGCGGAACGTCAGCAGACACAGCACCAATCCTCCGACGCACCAGGCCGCCAGCACCAGCGCGACCTTCCCGAACTCCCAGCTCCCGGCCTGCTCCAGGACCTTCGCGGAGTCCGGCAGGAACACCCCCCGCAGCCCCTGGCACAGCCACTTCAGCGGGAACAGGGCACCGACGTCCAGCATCCAGCCCGGGATCGTGTCGATGGAGATGTACACCCCGGAGATGAACTGCAGGACCAGGAAGGGGAGGACGACCACGGAGCTGGCGCTCTTCGCGGACTTGGGCACCGAGCTGACCGCGATGCCGAGCAGCGCGCACCCCGTCAGGCCGAGCACGAAGATCCAGGCGAAGTCGAACCACCGGGACGCGTCCGAGGGCAGGTCCACGCCGTACAGGGTGGTGCCGACCAGCAGCAGGATCGCCGTCTCCACGACACCCGTGAACAGAACCAGCCAGATCTTGCCGAGGAAGTAGGCGGACGGCGGCATCGGGGTGCCGCGCAGCCGGCGCAGCACCTTCTCGTCCCGTTCGACGGCGATCGAGATGCCGAGGGACTGGAAGCTCGTGGACATGATGCCGGAGGCCATCATCGCGGGGACGTAGAGCTGGGAGGCGGTGATGCCGGTGCCGTGCAGGGCGTTGTGGAAGATCGACGCGAACAGGAACAGGAAGACGACCGGGAAGGCGAAGGTGAACACCACCTGGTCGCGCTGCCGGAAGAACTGCCTGATCTCCAGCCCGCCGCGCCGCAGCCCGAGACCCCAGGTGCCCGGCAGCCGCCCGGCGGGCGCGTCGGTCCGGGTCCGTACGGTGGTCGTGGTCATCGCGCGTCCTCCTGTCCGGTCAGCCGGAGGTAGACGTCCTCCAACGTGGGACGGGTCACCCTGAGACCCGGGATCTCGCCGTCGAAGCGGAGCATCAGCTCGGCGACCGTCCGGGTCGGGTTGGGGGTGCGCTCGGCGCGGGTGACGCCGTCCGGCTCGGTCCACTCGACGGTGGCCTCCGTGCCGTAGCGCTCCCGCAGGGCGGCCGGTTCGCCCTCGGCGACGACCCGGCCGCGGGAGATGATGGCGAGCCGGTCGGCGAGCGCCTCCGCCTCCTCCAGATAGTGCGTGGTCAGCAGGATGGTGGTGCCCTCCTGGGCGAGCAGCCGGATCAGGTCCCAGAACTGTCGCCGGGCCGCCGGGTCGAACCCGGTCGTCGGCTCGTCCAGGAGCAGCAGCTCCGGATCGCCGATCACCCCCAGGGCCACGTCGAGGCGCCGGCGCTGACCGCCCGACAGCGCCTTGATCCTGCTGCCCGCCTTCGCCTCAAGACCGACCAGGCCGATCACCTGCTCGGGGTCGCGCGGCCGCGGGTAGTAGTGGGCGAAGTGCCGTACGGTCTCGCGGACCGTCAACTCCGCGGGCGCCGATTCGTCCTGCC
The DNA here is from genome assembly GCF_044768275.1 of Streptomyces sp. NPDC101152. Classification (NCBI taxonomy): domain Bacteria; kingdom Bacillati; phylum Actinomycetota; class Actinomycetes; order Kitasatosporales; family Streptomycetaceae; genus Streptomyces; species Streptomyces sp. NPDC101152. The sequence continues at coordinate 235,431 of NZ_JBIWPO010000005.1, forward strand.
AGACGATGCCTACACGGGACCTCCACGCGCGTGTGCCGGTCGCCGGGTCCGCACCGAGCACCGACACCTCGCCGCCGTCCCGGGAACGGTTGCCCTGGAGGATCTCCACCGTGGTGGACTTGCCCGCGCCGTTCGGTCCGAGCAGGCCGAACACCTCGCCGCGCCGGATACCGAGATCGATGCCGTCGACCGCGGTCAGGTCCCCGTACCGCTTGCGCAGTCCCCGTACGTCGACCGCGAGTTCGTCCGCTTCTGTTGTCATGCCGTCAATCCTCGTCCGGAACCGAACCCTCAGGGACGACCGTGCGTACCTCCTTATGTCCACCGAACGGTGGACAGGGGCCCCGGTGCGGCACAATGGCCCCTGCCCGAAGAAGGTCCACCTCCCCAGCAGACGGAATCGACGTGATGAGCAAGACCACAGTCAAAGACGTCTCCACCGTGCCCGAGCCGAACAGCGCGGCCCCAAAGACGCGCACGGTCGGCGGCAGCCGCGCCTTCGCCCTGCTGCTGGTCATCACCGGCGCGGCCGGTCTGCTCGCAGCGTGGGTCATCACGATCGACAAGTTCAAGCTCCTCGAGGCCAAGGTCGAGGGCAAGACCTTCACACCCGGCTGCAGCCTCAACCCCGTCGTCTCCTGCGGCAGCGTCATGGAGTCCAAGCAGGCCGCGGCCTTCGGGTTCCCCAACCCGATGCTGGGCCTGGTCTGCTACGGCATCGTCATCTGCGTCGGCATGAGCCTGCTGGCCCGCGCCCGCTTCCCGCGCTGGTACTGGCTGACCTTCAACTTCGGCACGCTCTTCGGCGTGGGGTTCGTGACCTGGCTGCAGTTCCAGTCGCTGTACCGGATCAACGCGCTGTGCCTGTGGTGCTCGCTGGCCTGGGTCGCCACCATCACCATGTTCTGGTACGTGACGTCCTTCAACATCCGCAACGACTTCCTGCCGGCCCCGCGCTGGCTGAAGAGCTTCTTCGGCGAGTTCACCTGGGTCGTGCCCGTGCTGCACGTGGGCATCATCGGCATGCTGGTGCTGACCCGCTGGTGGGACTTCTGGACCAGCTGACCACGGACTTCCGGGGGCCCGCCGCGTTGTCAGTGCGGTGATTTAGGGTTTTGGACGTGGAACCCGACCTGTTCACCGCAGCCGCAGAGGACCGCCAGGAGAAGGATCCGGCAGGAAGCCCCCTGGCCGTACGGATGCGCCCGCGCACCCTCGACGAGGTGGTGGGCCAGCAGCACCTGCTGAAGCCCGGCTCGCCCCTGCGCCGACTGGTCGGCGAGGGCGCGGGCGGCCCCGCGGGACCCTCCTCGGTGATCCTCTGGGGCCCGCCCGGCACCGGAAAGACGACCCTCGCGTACGTCGTCTCCAAGGCCACCGACAAGCGCTTCGTCGAACTGTCGGCGATCACGGCGGGCGTCAAGGAGGTCCGCGCGGTCATCGACGGCGCCCGCCGCGCCACCGGCGGCTACGGCAAGGAGACCGTCCTCTTCCTGGACGAGATCCACCGCTTCAGCAAGGCACAGCAGGACTCCCTGCTGCCCGCCGTGGAGAACCGCTGGGTGACCCTGATCGCGGCCACCACCGAGAACCCGTACTTCTCGGTCATCTCCCCGCTCCTGTCCCGCTCCCTCCTGCTCACCCTCGAACCCCTCACCGACGACGACGTCCGGGGCCTGCTCCAGCGCGCGCTGAGCGACGAGCGGGGCCTGAAGGACGCCGTCGCCCTCCCCGAGGACACCGAGGACCACCTCCTGCGCATCGCCGGCGGCGACGCCCGCCGCGCCCTGACCGCGCTGGAGGCCGCCGCGGGCGCCGCCCTCGACAAGGGGGAGACGGAGATCTCCCTCACCACCCTGGAGGAGGTCGTCGACCGGGCCGCGGTCAAGTACGACCGCGACGGCGACCAGCACTACGACGTCGCCAGCGCCCTCATCAAGTCCATCAGGGGCTCGGACGTCGACGCCGCGCTGCACTACCTGGCCCGCATGATCGAGGCCGGCGAGGACCCCCGCTTCATCGCCCGCCGCCTGATGATCTCCGCGAGCGAGGACATCGGCCTCGCCGATCCGAACGCCCTGCCCACGGCCGTCGCGGCCGCCCAGGCCGTCGCCATGATCGGCTTCCCCGAGGCCGCCCTCACCCTCAGCCACGCCACCATCGCCCTCGCCCTGGCCCCGAAGTCCAACGCCGCGACCACGGCGATAGGGGCCGCCCTGGACGACGTACGCAAGGGACTGGCCGGTCCCGTGCCGCCGCATCTGCGCGACGGGCACTACAAGGGCGCCGCCAAACTCGGGCACGCTCAGGGGTACGTCTACCCGCACGACCTGCCCGAGGGCATCGCCGAGCAGCAGTACGCGCCGGACGCCCTCAAGGACCGCGAGTACTACACACCGACCCGGCACGGCGCGGAGGCGCGGTACGCCGACGCCGTGGAGTGGACCAGGAAGCACCTCGGGCGGAAGCGGTCCTGAGTACCCTGTAGAATCCCTCGGAGTGCCGAGTCCCGCGCAGTCAGAGCGGGACAGTCGGCCGGAACCCCCAGCGGGTTCCAGGAGCGTCGCGCACCGTCGAACGGTGTCGCGGGCAGCCCACCACCACCCGTCGCAGGACGGGACCGGTCGGTGGGCCACTCGCGTGCTGCACGTATGTGCCCAGACCAGGGGAGCGGCTGCCCACCAGGTCCCGTGAGGGGCCAGGCGGGATTCCCCGGCTGCGGATGCGACCTCCCCTAACCCTGACGAGCCGAACAGTCAGAAGGAAGAAAGAGACAGTGGCGAACCAGTCCCGCCCCAAGGTCAAGAAGTCGCGTGCCCTCGGCATCGCGCTCACCCCGAAGGCCGTCAAGTACTTCGAGGCCCGCCCCTACCCGCCGGGCGAGCACGGCCGCGGCCGCAAGCAGAACTCGGACTACAAGGTCCGTCTGCTGGAGAAGCAGCGTCTGCGCGCGCAGTACGACCTCTCCGAGCGTCAGCTGGTCCGCGCCTATGAGCGTGCCTCCAAGGTGCAGGGCAAGACCGGTGAGGCCCTGATCGTGGAGCTCGAGCGCCGTCTCGACGCCCTGGTGCTGCGTTCGGGCATCGCCCGCACCATCTACCAGGCCCGTCAGATGGTCGTCCACGGCCACATCGAGGTCAACGGCCAGAAGGTCGACAAGCCGTCGTTCCGCGTCCGTCCCGACGACGTCGTGATGGTCCGCGAGCGCAGCCGCGAGAAGACCCTCTTCCAGATCGCTCGCGAGGGCGGCTTCGCCCCCGACGGCGAGACCCCGCGCTACCTGCAGGTGAACCTCAAGGCCCTGGCGTTCCGCCTGGACCGCGAGCCCAACCGCAAGGAAGTCCCGGTCATCTGCGACGAGCAGCTCGTCGTCGAGTACTACGCCCGCTGACCCTCGTCGGCAGGCGACAGCACCACCTCAGCCCGCCGTCTCCCCGCCCTTGTGGGTGCGGGAGGCGGCGGGTTCGTGCGTCGGGGCGCTCGCCGTCGTGTACCGCACCGGGCCGCGCGGAGCCGGCAGCGCGGCCGGCGGCCGCTCCAGCGCCCTGGACACCGCCGCCTCCCGCACGAGCCGCGCCCCTTCCCGTACGCACTCCTCGTACCGCGCGTCGCCCAGCCGCTCCCGCGCCGTCGCCTCGCACAGCTCGTGCGGGGCGTTGTAGTACGCCGAGCCGAACAGCGGCAGCCCCACCGACCGCCACATCCGGCCGGCCGCCCCCTGCAGCACCGCCGCCTCCGCCGCGTCGCCCTCCACCGCCGTGACCAGCGCCAGCAGCTCCACCGCCAGCACCGAGCCGAGCAGGTCGTGGAAGGCGTGGGCGCTGCCCAGGCACTCCGTCAGCAGGGCGCGGGCCCGCGCCGGATCGCCCTCGGCCCAGGCCGCGTACGCCAGCACGAACAGGGCGTAGGAGCGGCTCCAGCGCTCACCGTGGTCCTCGCAGACGCGGTGCACGTCCTCGCACAGCCGTACCGCGCCCGGCAGGTCGCCCTGGAAGGCACGGGCCATCGCCAGCTCGACCTGGGCCATCAGGACGGTGCTGTTGAGCTCGCCGATCTCCTGGTAGCGCTCCAGCGCCGAACGCAGCAGGGACTCGGCACGGGGCATGTCGTCGGTGACCAGGGCCAGGCAGCCGGTGCGGTGCTCGGCGTACGCCACCGCCGTCGGGTTGCCGGAGCGTTCCGCCTCCTCGCGGCACTCCTGGAGCGCGGCCAGCGCGGGCACCGTGTCGCCCTGCAGGATCGCCACGTAACCGAGCACCCACAGCGCCTTCAGCCGCGACTGGTCGCGACCCGAGTCCAGCCGCACGACCTGCTCCAGCCAGTGCCGCCCCTCCGACAGCCGCCCGCAGCCCGCCCAGTAGAACCACAGCGAGCCCGCGAGGTACTGGCCCAGATGCGCCTCCTGAGGCTCCGCCAGGCAGTGCTCCAGAGCGCGGCGCAGATTCGGCAGCTCCGCCTCCACCCGTGCGGCCACCTCGGCCTGGCGCGGCGAGAACCAGTCCAGCTCGCACCAGGTGGCCAGCCCCAGGTACCAGTCGCGGTGCCGTCGCCGCAGGCGTTCCGTCTCGTCCGTCGCGGCCAGCCACTCGGCGCCGTACGCCCGGACGGTGTCCAGCATCCGGTAGCCCGCGCCCGTGGGGGACTCCTCGCGCGCGATCACCGACTGCGCGAGCAGTTCGCCGAGCACGTCGAGGACGTCGTCGGCGGCCAGGCCGTGCCCGCTGCACACGTACTCCACGGCCTCCAGCTCGAACTGCCCGGCGAACACCGACAGCCGCGACCACAGCAACCGCTCCCGGGGCGCGCACAGTTCGTGGCTCCAGCCGATCGCCGTGCGCAGCGTCCGATGGCGCGGGAGCACGTCCCGCCCGCCGCCGGTCAGCAGCCGGAAGCGGTCGTCCAGCCGCTCCAGCAACTGCCCGGGAGACAGCGCCCGCAGCCGTCCGGCCGCCAGCTCGACGGCGAGCGGGATGCCGTCGAGGCGTCGGCACAGCTCCCGGACCTCCGGACCGTCCGCGACCGGCGCCCCGTGCAGAGCGGCCCGGTCGGCCAGCAGCTCGACCGCCTCGTCCTCGCCCAGCGGCGCCAGCGGGAACACCCGCTCGCCCGCCAGGTCCAGCGTCCGGCGCCCCGTGGCGAGCACCCGGAGGCCGGGCACCGCCTGCAGCAGGTCGCCCGCCAGCTCGGCGCACGCCTGAGCCAGATGCTCGAACCCGTCGAGCACGAGCAGGAGTTCACGCTCGGCGAGATGCGCGAGCAGCGTCTCGCGCGGCAGCCGGGTGGTGTGGTCCCGCAGGCCGAGCGCCTCCACGACGGCGTGGTCGACGAACTCCGGATCGCGCAGCGGCGCCAGCTCCACCCGCCACACCCCGTCGCGCGGAGCGCACCGCGCACCCGCCCGGGCCGCCAGCCGCGACTTGCCGATGCCGCCCGCACCGGTCACCGTCACCAGACGCGCGGCGTCGAGCGCCCCCGCCAGCCCGGCCAGTTCGGCCGAGCGCCCCACGAACGAGTCGAGCTCCAGGGGCAGATTGCCGTCGACCGGCCCGAGGCCGCGCTGATGATCCCGCATGGGATACGGAGCGTACTGAATCGTATTCATTCCGTAAAATCGCCGGACGCAACCCGGCCGGGCGGGGGCGGTAATCCGGTGCGGAGCCCCACTCCCGGCGCGATAGGCTCGGCCTACGACTTTTCGATGTTCAGGCACGTATCAGGGAGCGGGTGCGCGTGGTGTCCGGTGGTGAGGTGGCCGGGATCCTGGTGGCCGTGTTCTGGGCGATCCTGGTCTCCTTCCTCGCGGTGGCACTCGCGAGACTGGCCCAGACGCTCCGGGCGACCACCAAGCTGGTGGCGGACGTGACCGACCAGGCCGTCCCGCTGCTCGCCGACGCCTCGGCGGCCGTGCGGTCCGCACAGACCCAGATCGACCGGGTCGACGCGATCGCGAGCGACGTCCAGGAGGTCACGTCGAACGCCTCGGCCCTGTCCTCCACCGTCGCCTCCACCTTCGGCGGCCCCCTGGTCAAGGTCGCCGCGTTCGGCTACGGCGTCCGCCGTGCCCTCGGCGCCCGCCGGGAGGACGTGCCCGCCAAGGAGTCCCGGCGTACCGTGATCGTGGGCCGGACGGTCCCGGCCGCGCGGCGGGAGAAGCGCAAGGATCGCGGGAACCGCGGGAAGAGGGACTGAGCCAACCGATGTTCCGCCGTACGTTCTGGTTCAGCACGGGCGTCGCCGCCGGTGTGTGGGCCACCACCAAGGTCAACCGCAAGCTGCGGCAGCTCACCCCCGAGAACCTCGCCGTCGGCGCGGCCAACAAGGCGCTCGAGGCAGGTCACCGCATCAAGGACCGCGCGGTCGGCTTCGCGCTGGACGTCCGCGACAACATGGCCCGGCGGGAGGAGGAGCTGGGGGAGGCCCTCGGTATCAACGCGGTCCCCGAACTCCCCGCGCCCCGGCGGTACACCGCCATCGAGAACCGCAACAACCCGAAGTACGTCGAGGGGTCGACGTACCAGACGTACCCGTACAACCGGAATGAGGACCACTGATGGAGTCGGCCGAGATTCGCCGCCGCTGGCTGAGCTTCTTCGAGGAGCGCGGGCACACCGTCGTCCCTTCGGCGTCGCTCATCGCGGACGACCCGACTCTGCTCCTCGTCCCGGCCGGCATGGTGCCCTTCAAGCCCTACTTCCTGGGTGAGGTCAAGCCGCCCTTCGACCGTGCCACCAGCGTGCAGAAGTGCGTGCGCACGCCCGACATCGAAGAGGTCGGCAAGACCACGCGGCACGGCACGTTCTTCCAGATGTGCGGGAACTTCTCCTTCGGCGACTACTTCAAGGAAGGCGCCATCAAGTACGCCTGGGAGCTGCTCACCAGCCCCCAGGACAAGGGCGGTTACGGCCTCGAGCCCGACCGGCTGTGGATCACCGTCTACAAGGACGACGACGAGGCCGAGCGCATCTGGCACGAGGTCGTCGGGGTGCCGAAGGAGCGCATCCAGCGCCTCGGCATGAAGGACAACTACTGGTCCATGGGGGTCCCCGGCCCCTGCGGCCCCTGTTCCGAGATCAACTACGACCGCGGCCCCGAGTTCGGCGTCGAGGGCGGCCCCGCCGTCAACGACGAGCGGTACGTGGAGATCTGGAACCTGGTCTTCATGCAGTACGAGCGCGGCGAGGGCGTCGGCAAGGACAACTTCGAGATCCTCGGCGAACTGCCCAGCAAGAACATCGACACGGGCCTCGGCCTGGAGCGTCTCGCCATGATTCTGCAGGGCGTGCAGAACATGTACGAGATCGACACCTCCATGGCCGTGATCAAGAAGGCCACCGAGCTGACCGGCGTCCACTACGGCGACGCGCACGCCTCGGACGTGTCCCTGCGCGTGGTCACCGACCACATGCGCACCTCCGTGATGCTCATCGGTGACGGCGTGACCCCCGGCAACGAGGGCCGCGGCTACGTCCTGCGCCGCATCATGCGCCGCGCCATCCGCAACATGCGCCTGCTCGGCGCCACCGGTCCGGTCGTGCTCGACCTGATCGACACCGTGATCGCGATGATGGGCCAGCAGTACCCCGAGCTGGTCACCGACCGCGAGCGCATCGAGAAGGTCGCCGTCGCCGAGGAGAACGCCTTCCTCAAGACGCTCAAGGCCGGCACCAACATCCTCGACACCGCCGTCACCGAGACCAAGGAGGCCGGCTCCTCGGTCCTCTCCGGCGACAAGGCGTTCCTGCTCCACGACACCTGGGGCTTCCCGATCGACCTCACCCTGGAGATGGCCGCCGAGCAGGGCCTGTCCGTGGACGAGGACGGCTTCCGCCGCCTGATGAAGGAGCAGCGGGAGCGTGCCAAGGCCGACGCCCAGGCCAAGAAGACCGGCCACGCCGGCGCCGGCGCCTACCGGGAGATCGCCGACAAGGTCGGCGAGACCGACTTCATCGGCTACAGCGACACCGAGGGCGAGTCCACCGTCGTCGGCATCCTCGTCGACGGCGCCTCCTCCCCGGCCGCCACGGAGGGCGACGAGGTCGAGATCGTCCTCGACCGCACCCCGTTCTACGCCGAGGGCGGCGGCCAGATCGGCGACACCGGCCGGATCAGGATCGACTCCGGTGCCGTCATCGAGGTCCGCGACTGCCAGAAGCCCGTGCCGGGCGTGTACGTCCACAAGGGCGTCGTACAGGTCGGCGAGGTCACCGTCGGCGCCAAGGCGCACGCCTCCATCGACGCCCGCCGCCGCACGGCCATCGCCCGCGCCCACTCGGCCACCCACCTCACCCACCAGGCGCTGCGTGACGCGCTCGGCCCGACGGCCGCTCAGGCCGGTTCCGAGAACCAGCCCGGCCGCTTCCGCTTCGACTTCGGTTCGCCCTCCGCCGTCCCGACGGCCGTGATGACCGACGTCGAGCAGAAGATCAACGAGGTCCTCGCCCGTGACCTCGACGTCCGCGCCGACATCATGGGCATCGACGAGGCCAAGAAGCAGGGCGCCATCGCCGAGTTCGGCGAGAAGTACGGCGAGCGGGTCCGCGTGGTGACCATCGGCGACTTCTCCAAGGAGCTGTGCGGCGGCACGCATGTCCACAACACCTCCCAGCTGGGCCTGGTGAAGCTGCTCGGCGAGTCGTCGATCGGCTCGGGCGTGCGCCGTATCGAGGCGCTGGTCGGCGTGGACGCCTACAGCTTCCTCGCCCGCGAGCACACGGTCGTCAACCAGCTGACCGAGCTGCTCAAGGGCCGTCCGGAGGAGCTGCCGGAGAAGGTCTCCGCGATGCTCGGCAAGCTGAAGGACGCCGAGAAGGAGATCGAGAAGTTCCGCGCCGAGAAGGTGCTGCAGGCCGCCGCCGGTCTCGCCGAGTCCGCCAAGGACATTCGCGGGATCGCCGTCGTCACCGGTCAGGTCCCGGACGGCACCACCCCGGACGACCTGCGCAAGCTGGTCCTCGACGTGCGCGGCCGCATCCAGGGCGGACGCGCCGCCGTTGTCGCCCTCTTCACGGTCAACAACGGCAAGCCCCTCACGGTCATCGCCACCAACGAGCCCGCCCGGGAGCGCGGCCTCAAGGCCGGCGACCTCGTCCGGGCGGCCGCCAAGACCCTCGGCGGCGGCGGTGGCGGCAAGCCGGACGTCGCCCAGGGCGGCGGCCAGAACCCGGCCGCGGTCGGCGAGGCCGTCGACGCGGTCGAGCGACTGGTCGCGGACACCGCCAAGTGACCATGCGCAGAGGCCGCCGGCTCGCCGTCGACGTCGGGGACGCCCGCATCGGGGTCGCCTCCTGCGACCCCGACGGGATCCTCGCCACCCCGGTGGAGACGGTCCCCGGCCGGGACGTCCCGGCGGCTCACCGCCGGCTTCGCCAACTGGTCGAGGAGTATGAACCGATAGAGGTCGTGGTCGGGCTCCCGCGCTCCCTCAAGGGGGGCGAGGGCCCGGCCGCGGTGAAGGTCCGGGCCTTCGCCCAGGAGCTGGCCAAGGGCATCGAACCCGTCCCGGTCCGCCTGGTCGACGAGCGGATGACGACGGTGACGGCCACGCAGGGACTGCGCGCCTCCGGGGTGAAGGCGAAGGAGGGCCGCTCGGTCATCGACCAGGCAGCCGCTGTGATCATCCTCCAGCAGGCCCTGGAATCCGAACGGGTGTCAGGCAAAGCACCCGGCGAGGGCGTCGAAGTGGTCATCTGATCGCGATACGGTAACGTTCCGCGCGACTGCGCCGCTGATTCGAACAGCCGGTGCACAGCAAGAGGCGGAACGGTGAGAGGGCCCCGCACAGGGCCGCCTGATCGCCCCGCCTCGCGGCTCTAGGGGTTTGATGACTGAGTATGGCCGGGGCCAAGGCTCCGAACCGTGGCATCCGGAGGACCCGTTGTACGGGGACGACGGATGGGGTGGACAGCAGGCCCACGCGGGCCAGCAGTCCCCCTACGGCGGCCAGCCGCAGCACTATCCAGAGCAGCCGCAGCAGCAGTACTACGACGGCGGCTGGGGCGAGGGCCAACAGGGCCACTACGGTCAGGCGCAGCAGTACCAGCACTACGACCAGCAGTACTACGCGGGCCAGGGACAGCAGCAGTCGTACGACCAGCAGGCCTGGGGCCAGGGCTCGCACACGCATGTCCAGTACACGGACCCGCAGGACCCGTACGCCCAGCAGGCCTCCGCCGACGGGTACGGCGGCGATCAGCCCGACTACTACGCCACCCCGGAGGCGTACCCGCCGCCCGAGCCGCCGAGCCGGCGGCAGGCCGAGCCGGAGCCGCCGCAGACGGACTGGGACCCCGGCCCCGACCAGGGTGAGCACGCCTTCTTCGCCGGCGGTGACGACGACGAGGAGTACGAGGACGACGACGGGTCGGCAGACGGCGGCAAGGGCAAGGGCGGCAAGAAGCCCAAGAAGAAGGGCCGCAGCGGGCGCGCCTGCCTCGTCCTGGTGTTGATTTTCGGTGGAGGCATCGGCGCGGTCGGCTACTTCGGCTACCACTTCTACCAAAACCGTTTCGGCCCGTCCCCCGACTACGCGGGTTCCGGCGACGGCACCCAGGTCACCGTGGTCATCCCCAAGGGGGCCGGCGGCTATGTGATCGGGCAGAAGCTGAAGGAGAAGGACGTCGTCAAGAGCGTCGACGCGTTCGTCTCGGCGCAGCAGTCGAACCCCGACGGCAAGAAGATCCAGGACGGCGTGTACACGATGGAGGAGCACATGTCGGCCGCGAGCGCGGTCCAGCTGATGCTCAGTCCGAAGAGCCGCGCAAACCTGATCATCCGCGAGGGCCTGCGCAACTCGCAGATCTACAAGCTCATCGACGCCCGCCTCGGGGTGGCGGACGGCACCACGGCGAAGGCCGCCAAGCAGGACTACAAGAAGCTCGGCCTGCCCTCCTGGGCACTGGACCACCCGAACCTCAAGGATCCGCTGGAAGGATTCCTCTACCCCTCCAGCTACGCGGCGAGCAAGGGCCAGCAGCCCGAGGCGGTCCTGAAGGACATGGTCACCCGGGCCAACGACAAGTACGAGGAACTGGGCCTGCAGCAGAAGGCCAAGAGCCTCGGCCTCGGCAGCCCCTGGCAGCTGCTCACCGTGGCCAGCCTCGTGCAGGCCGAGGGCACGAGCCACGAGGACTTCCGCAAGATGGCGGAGGTCGTCTACAACCGCCTCAAGCCCGGCAACCCCGAGACCTACGGCTCGCTCGAGTTCGACTCCACGTACAACTACGTCAAGGACCAGAGCAAGATCGACCTGAGCATCGCCGAGCTGCGCAAGTACAACAACCCGTACAACACGTACTACGTCAAGGGACTGCCGCCCGGCCCGATCGACAACCCCGGCGAGGACGCGCTCAAGGGCGCGCTCGACCCGACGCACGACGGCTGGTACTACTTCATCTCACTGGACGGCAAGACCAGCAAGTTCACCAAGACGCTCGCCGAGCACGACAAGCTGGTCCGGGAGTTCAACGCGTCGAGGAACAAGAACTGATGGCAACACCCCACCGGGCGGCCGTGCTCGGCTCGCCCATCGCCCACTCCCTGTCGCCGCGCCTGCACAACGCGGCGTACCGGGCGCTCGACCTGGACGACTGGTCGTACGACCGGTTCGAGATCGACGAGCCGGCGCTGCCCGGATTCCTGGGCGGGCTCGGTCCCGAGTGGGCGGGGCTGTCGCTGACCATGCCGCTCAAGCGCGCGGTCATCCCGCTGCTGGACGAGATCAGCGACACGGCGGCCTCGGTGGAGGCGGTCAACACCGTGGTCCTGCGGCCCGACGGCAGCAAGGCCGGCGACAACACCGACATCCCCGGCCTGATCGCCGCGCTGCACGAACGGGGCATCGAGAAGACCGAGTCGGCGGCGATTCTCGGGGCCGGCGCCACCGCCTCCTCGGCCCTCGCCGCGCTCGCCCGGATCTGCACGGGCGAGGTGACCGTGTACGTCCGCAGCAAGCGGCGCGCCGACGAGATGCGGCAGTGGGGCGACCGGCTCGGGGTACGGGTCCGCCCGGCCGACTGGGCGGACGCGGTACGGGCCTTCGAGGCACCCCTGGTGATCTCGACGACGCCCGCCGGGGGCACCGACGAGCTGGCCGGGCAGCTCCCCGCGCAGGTCGGAACCCTCTTCGACGTGCTCTACGAACCCTGGCCCACCCCGCTCGCCGCCGCCTGGCAGGAGCGGGGCGCCCCGGTGCTCGGCGGCCTGGACCTGCTCGTGCACCAGGCCGTCTTCCAGTTCGGCCAGTTCACCGGCGATCCGCGCTCACCGCTGGCCGCGATGCGCGAGGCCGCCCGGTCGGTGTGATCTGTCCGTCTGCCGGACTCGGATCGGGGCCGTCCCGCGGACGTGGGAGGATCGGAGGTGGCGGGCCAGAACCGCGCACCTGGTCACGCCGTCGCCGTACGCGAGGACGCGCGTACGCAGCGCAGTACCGGAGCGCGAGCACTGAGGAGCACCGTTGAGCAGGTTGCGCTGGCTGACCGCGGGGGAGTCCCACGGTCCCGCACTCGTGGCGACGCTGGAGGGCCTCCCGGCCGGCGTGCCGATCACCACGGAGATGGTGGCGGACCACCTGGCCCGGCGTCGGCTCGGCTATGGACGCGGTGCGCGCATGAAGTTCGAGCGCGACGAGGTCACCTTCCTCGGCGGCGTCCGGCACGGTCTCACCCTCGGCTCCCCGGTCGCGATCATGGTGGGCAACACCGAGTGGCCCAAGTGGGATCAGGTCATGGCGGCCGACCCGGTCGACCCGGAGATCCTCGCCGGTCTGGCCCGCAACGCCCCGCTGACCCGTCCGCGGCCCGGCCACGCCGACCTGGCGGGCATGCAGAAGTACGGCTTCGACGAGGCCCGGCCGATCCTGGAGCGGGCCTCCGCGCGAGAGACCGCGGCCCGCGTCGCGCTGGGCGCGGTGGCCCGGTCGTACCTGAAGGAGACGGCCGGTATCGAGATCGTCTCGCACGTGGTGGAGCTGGCCTCGGCGAAGGCTCCGCAGGGGGTGTACCCGACGCCGGCCGACGTGGAGAGGCTGGACGCGGACCCGGTGCGCTGCCTGGACGCGGACGCGTCGAAGGCGATGGTCGCGGAGATCGACCAGGCCCACAAGGACGGCGACACCCTCGGTGGCGTGGTCGAGATCCTGGCCTACGGGGTGCCGGTCGGCCTGGGTTCGCATGTGCACTGGGACCGCAAGCTGGACGCCCGTCTCGCCGGTGCCCTGATGGGCATCCAGGCGATCAAGGGCGTCGAGATCGGCGACGGCTTCGAGCTCGCCCGCGTGCCGGGCTCGAAGGCGCACGACGAGATCGTGAACACGGGCGAGGGCATCCGGCGCACGTCGGGCCGCTCCGGCGGCACGGAGGGCGGGCTGTCCACGGGTGAGCTGCTGCGGGTACGGGCGGCGATGAAGCCGATCGCGACCGTGCCGCGGGCCCTGCAGACCGTGGACGTGACCACCGGCGAGGCCGCCCAGGCCCACCACCAGCGCTCGGACGTCTCCGCGGTCCCCGCCGCCGGCATCGTGGCCGAGGCGATGGTGGCGCTCGTGCTGGCGGACGCGGTGGCGGAGAAGTTCGGCGGCGACAGCGTGACCGAGACCCGCCGCAACGTGCGTTCCTACCTCGAGAACCTGGCCATCCGATGAGCGGTCCGCAGCTGGTGCTGGTCGGCCCGATGGGCGTGGGCAAGTCCACCGTCGGCCGGCTGCTGGCCGAGCGGCTGGGCGTGGGCTACCGGGACACCGACGACGACATCGTGGCCGAGCAGGGCCGCACCATCGCGGAGATCTTCGTCGACGAGGGAGAGCAGGTCTTCCGGGCGATCGAGAAGGCCGCCGTGCACCGGGCGCTCGCCGGGCACGAGGGGGTCCTCGCGCTCGGGGGCGGCTCGATCCTGGACGCGGACACGCGCGCGCTGCTCGCCGGGCAGCGGGTCGTCTACCTCTCGATGGACGTCGAGGAGGCCGTCAAGCGCACCGGGCTGAACCAGGCGCGCCCGCTGCTCGCGGTCAACCCGCGCAAGCAGTGGCGCGAGCTGATGGAGGCCCGGCGTCACCTGTACGAGGAGGTCGCGACGGCGGTTGTCGCGACGGATGGCCGTACCCCCGAAGAGGTCACGCAAGTCGCCCTGGACACACTGGAGTTGAACGAAGTATGAGCGAGGCAGTCACCCGGATCCAGGTCGGCGGGACGGCGGGCACCGACCCGTACGAGGTTCTGGTGGGCCGTCAGCTCCTGGGCGAGCTGGCCGGTCTGGTGGGCGAGAGGGCCAAGCGGGTGGCGGTGATCCACCCCGAGGCGCTCGCCGAGACCGGTGACGCGCTGCGGGCCGACCTGGCCGAACAGGGCTACGAGGCCGTCGCCATCCAGGTGCCCAACGCCGAGGAGGCCAAGACCGCCGAGGTCGCCGCCTACTGCTGGAAGGCGCTGGGCCAGTCCGGGTTCACCCGAACGGACGTCATCGTGGGCGTGGGCGGCGGCTCGACCACCGACCTCGCCGGGTTCGTGGCCGCGAGCTGGCTGCGCGGGGTGCGCTGGATCGCCGTTCCGACCACGGTCCTGGCGATGGTGGACGCGGCGGTCGGGGGCAAGACCGGCATCAACACCGCCGAGGGCAAGAACCTCGTCGGCGCCTTCCACCCGCCGGCCGGCGTCCTGTGCGACCTCGCCGCCCTCGACTCCCTCCCGGTCAACGACTACGTCTCCGGGCTCGCCGAGATCATCAAGGCGGGCTTCATCGCCGACCCGGTGATCCTGGAGCTGATCGAGTCCGACCCGCAGGCCGCCCGCACCCCGGCCGGCCCGCACACGGCCGAACTGATCGAACGGTCCATCCGGGTCAAGGCCGAGGTGGTCTCCTCCGACCTGAAGGAATCGGGTCTGCGCGAGATCCTCAACTACGGCCACACGCTGGGCCACGCCATCGAGAAGAACGAGCGCTACACGTGGCGGCACGGCGCCGCGGTCGCGGTCGGCATGCACTTCGCCGCCGAACTCGGCCGCCTGGCGGGCCGGTTGGACGACGCGACGGCGGACCGCCACCGCACCGTCCTTCAATCCGTGGGCCTTCCCCTGCACTACCGCTACGACCAGTGGCCCAAGCTGCTGGAGACGATGAGGGTCGACAAGAAGTCCCGCGGCGACCTGCTGCGCTTCATCGTCCTGGACGGCCTGGCCAAGCCCACCGTCCTGGAGGGCCCCGATCCCGCGGTGCTGCTCGCCGCGTACGGCGAAGTGGGCGAGTAGTCCGCCAGGGCGCCATCCGTCCGATTTGCCTTACGGAAACGGGCACTTGGGGCCGTCCCCGGCCGTTCACCAAACGACGGCCGGGGACGGTACCGTTCGGTAGGAAGCGGGGTCCCGCCCCGCTGTCAGCGCCCATAGCCTGATGAGACGGAGTGGCACCGGATGCAGCACGCAGTGGGTTCTCCGCTGCCGCCGCCCCACCAGCCGGGGCAGGGACCGGCCGTCGGCTGGCCGCCGGCCGCACACCACCCGGGTCACCCGGGCCCACCCCGGGGTCCGGCCCCCGTGCCGCCGCCACCCCCCGCCCCGGGCTTCCCCGCGGCACCCGCGCCCCCGGCCCCGCACCACGCGCCGCCGCCCCCGGACGCCACGGGCCACGTCCCGCTGCCTCCCGGCGGCCCGGTCGCCGTGCCCAGCGCCCCGCCCGCGACCTCGACGGCCCCCGATGCCACCAGCACCACGCTCGCCGTCCTGCTGATCGGCCCCGCGGGCGCCGGCAAGACGAGCGTCGCCAAGTACTGGGCCGACCACCGCCGCGTCCCGACCGCCCACATCAGCCTGGACGACGTCCGCGAATGGGTCCGCTCGGGCTTCGCCGACCCCCAGTCCGGCTGGAACGAGCACTCCGAGGCCCAGTACCGCCTGGCCCGCCGCACCTGCGGCTTCGCCGCCCGCAACTTCCTCGCCAACGGCATCTCCTGCATCCTCGACGACGCCGTCTTCCCCGACCGTCCGGTGGTCGGCCTCGGCGGCTGGAAGCGCCATGTGGGCCCCGGCCTCCTCCCCGTGGTCCTCCTCCCCGGCCTGGAGATCGTGCTGGAACGCAACGCCGAACGCTCCGGCAACCGCCGCCTCACCGACGAGGAGGTGGCCCGCATCCACGGCCGCATGGCGGGCTGGTACGGCTCGGGCCTCCCGATCATCGACAACAGCCAGCTGGACATCCCCCGGACGGCAAGGCTCCTCGACGACGTCCTGGCCCGCGCGATCGCGAGCCCACCGAACTGGTAGGCCCGGTCGGGGGTCGAGCGTGGTCCTTCGGGTATCCCGTCCCCCGAACGGCACCCTCCCAACCGGCACAAATCACCCACCCCTCCTACGCTCATCTCATGTCAGAGATGTACGCGATCCGCCGAACCCGGCTCAGGGAGCAGTTCAACGCCGCCGGCAACGCGGCAGCGCTCGTCTCCCGCCCCGCCAACGTCCGCTACCTCGCCGGCCCCGCCCCGCAGGGCGCCGTCCTCCTCCTCGGCAAGACCGAGGACGTCCTGGTCAGCGCCGATCCCCCGGAGGACCGCCCGGCCGACGGCCGTCCCGACGACGCCCTCCGTCTGTACACCCTCCCCGGCCCCGGAGACCCCGCGGTCGCCGCCGCCGACCTCGCCGCGGCCCAGAACTCCGACTCCCTGGCCGTGGAGGAACACCACCTGACCGTCGCCCGGCACCGGGCACTGCGCTCGGTCGCCCCGGCGCTGCGCGTCGGGGACCTGGGCGGCGCCGTCGACCAGCTCAGGATCGTCAAGGACGAGGAGGAGATCTCCTGCCTGCGCATCGGCGCGGAGATCGCCGACCAGGCCCTGGGTGAACTCCTGGAGTCGATCCTGGTCGGCCGCACCGAACGCCACCTCGCGCTGGAGCTGGAGCGCCGCCTGATCGACCACGGCGCCGACGCCCCCGCCTTCCCGACCTCGGTCGCCACCGGCCCGAACGCCGGCCGCCGCGGGCACCGCCCCACCGACCGCCGCGTGGAGGAGGGCGACTTCCTCTCCGTCTGCCTGGGCGCGACCTACCGCGGCTACCGCTGCGAGATCGGCCGGACCTTCGTCATCGGCACGTCTCCCGCGAACTGGCAGATCGACCTCTACGACCTCGTCTTCGCCGCTCAGCGGGCCGGCCGCGAGGCTCTCGCCCCCGGCGCCGCCTGTCGCGACGTGGACCGCGCGGCACGCCAGGTGCTGGACTCCTCGGGGCACACCCAGGGCCTGTCGCCCCTCACCGGTCACGGCGTCGGGCTCGAAATCGACGAGGACCCGCAGTTGGCCCCCGCGGCCATGGGTAAACTGGACGCTTGCGTGCCGGTCACCGTCGAACCGGGGGTCCACCTCCCGGGCAGGGGCGGCGTCCGGATCGATGACACGCTCGTCGTCCGCCCCGAGGCGGACGGCGGACCCGAGCTACTCACCATCACGACCAAGGAGCTGCTCGCGCTGTAGGAGTGCGTGCCCCGGGGTCGTCCACGTCAGTCCAGGAGATTCCGCAACCGTGGCTTCCACGAACGACCTCAAGAACGGCCTGGTGCTCAAGCTCGAAGGCGGCCAGCTCTGGTCCGTCGTCGAGTTCCAGCACGTCAAGCCCGGCAAGGGCCCTGCATTCGTGCGCACCAAGCTCAAGAACGTGCTCTCCGGCAAGGTGGTCGACAAGACCTTCAACGCCGGCGTCAAGGTCGAGACGGCCACTGTCGACAAGCGCGACATGCAGTTCTCGTACATGGACGGCGAGTACTTCGTCTTCATGGACATGGAGACGTACGACCAGCTGATGGTCGACCGCAAGGCCGTCGGCGACGCCGCCAACTTCCTCATCGAGGGCTTCACCGCCACCGTCGCCCAGCACGAGGGCGAGGTGCTCTTCGTCGAGCTGCCGGCCGCCGTCGAACTCGTCGTCCAGGAGACCGAGCCGGGCGTCCAGGGCGACCGCTCCACCGGTGGCACCAAGCCCGCCACCCTGGAGACCGGCCACCAGATCCAGGTCCCGCTCTTCATCACCACCGGTGAGAAGATCAAGGTCGACACCCGTACGAGCGACTACCTCGGCCGGGTGAACAGCTAACCGTGGCTGCCCGCAACACGGCCCGCAAGCGCGCCTTCCAGATCCTCTTCGAGGGCGACCAGCGCGGCGCCGACGTCCTGACGGTCCTCGCGGACTGGATCCGGCTCTCCCGGGACGACACCCGGCAGCCGCCGGTGAGCGAGTACACGATGCAGCTGGTCGAGGGCTACGCCAAGCGGGCGAAGCGCATCGACGAGCTGATCGCGCAGTACTCGGTCGGCTGGACGCTGGACCGGATGCCGGTCGTGGACCGCAACATCCTGCGCCTCGGCGCCTACGAGCTGATCTGGGTCGACGAGACCCCGGACGCCGTCGTCCTCGACGAGATGGTGCAGCTGGCGAAGGAGTTCTCCACGGACGAGTCGCCCGCGTTCGTCAACGGACTGCTGGGCCGGCTCAAGGAACTCAAGCCCTCGCTGCGCCGCGAAGAGGCCTGAGAGGTACGGCAACGCCAGGGGGCCCGCAGCGGTGACGCTGCGGGCCCCCTGGCGTTCCGGTGCCCCAGCGTGGTCCCATGGCCGCAGAAAGCCGCCGGGGGGGGGGGGGGGGCCGCGAAAAAGGCCCCCCCCCCGCGCCGGGGGAGAGGGGGGCCGGGGCCGGGCCGCGCCCCGGCGGGGGGGGGGCGCCCCGCCCCCCCGC
>NZ_JBIWPO010000005.1:254147-368781 GCF_044768275.1 Streptomyces sp. NPDC101152
CCCCGGCGCGCGTGGGGGGCCGCCCCGCGGCCCGCCCCCGCCCCCCCCCCCGCCGGGGGGGGCGCCCCAAACACCACCCCCCCCCCCCCCCCCCGGCGCCACGTTTCTGCTGAGGAGCCGTACGGCTCAGGCCTCTTCGTGGGAGGCCACCGCGCGACGCGCGTCCGCGTCCAGCACGCCCCAGCTGATCAGCTGCTCGGTGAGGACCGAGGGCGACTGGTCGTAGATGACGGCGAGTGTGCGCAGGTCGTCCTGGCGGATCGACAGCACCTTGCCGTTGTAGTCACCGCGCTGCGACTGGATCGTGGCCGCGTAGCGCTGCAGGGGGCCCGCCTTCTCGGCCGGCACGGTGGCCAGCCGCTCCAGGTCGAGGACCAGCTTCGGCGGGGGCTCGGCCGCACCGCCCGGCGTGGTGCCCGGCAGCAGCTCCTGGACGGGAACGCCATAGAAATCCGCCAGCTCGGCAAGGCGCTGCACGGTCACCGCGCGGTCACCGCGCTCGTACGAACCGACCACGACCGCCTTCCAGCGTCCCTGGCTCTTCTCCTCGACACCGTGGAGGGAAAGGCCCTGCTGGGTGCGGATGGCCCGGAGCTTGGCCCCGAGCTGTTTGGCGTATTCGCTGGACATATAGCTCCCCGGACACTGTGTCGACGCGGCTGCGGAGGTTCCGCGGCCGCGCGTCTGGTAACTCACTGTGAGGTTACGCAGCGTGATTCTTCTGCGTCAAGCCGAATGGTCCACACCGACTCTTCCGTGGTGGCGGTGGCCGATTACGCCAGGGGGGTGATCAGGCGCGTCGTGGGGGCCTGCTACCGTGGATGGCGCAAATCCGACGTCCTTTAAGGTCCGTCCCGTGAGGCGGAGAAGGAGGTCCGTTTCGTATGGACACGCAGGACACGTCCGGGATTCCGGCGTCCGATGCCCGGCCCGTGCTCGAGGGCCCCGACATCGCGCGGGTGCTGACCCGCATCGCCCACGAGCTCGTCGAGCGCGCCAAGGGCGCCGACGACGTGGTGCTCCTCGGCATTCCGACCCGAGGCGTCTTCCTCGCCCAGCGGCTCGCGGCCAAGCTCGAGGAGATCACCGACCGCAAGATCCCGGTCGGTTCGCTCGACATCACCATGTACCGCGACGACCTGCGCATGCACCCGCCGCGTGCGCTGGCCCGCACCGAGATCCCCGGTGACGGCATCGACGGCAGGCTGGTCGTCCTCGTCGACGACGTGCTCTTCTCCGGCCGCACCGTCAGAGCCGCCCTGGACGCCCTGAACGACGTCGGACGCCCGCGCGCGGTGCAGTTGGCGGTCCTGGTCGACCGCGGTCACCGCGAACTGCCCATCCGCGCCGACTACGTCGGCAAGAACCTCCCCACGTCGCTGCGGGAGACGGTCAAGGTCCAGCTCGCCGAGGAGGACGGTCGCGACACCGTGCTGCTCGGCGCGAAGCCGACCCAGTAGCGGGCCGAGAGGGCACACCGGTCATCGGTGCGCCCCGGCTCGCCCGGAATCTCCCGACTGAACTGCCTTACGGAGCCTGACAGATGCAGCGTCATCTCATCTCGGCCGCCGACCTCACCCGCGACGACGCCGTCCTGATCCTCGACACCGCCGAGGAGATGGCCCGGGTCGCCGACCGGCCGATCAAGAAACTGCCGACCCTGCGCGGCCGCACGATCGTCAACCTCTTCTTCGAGGACTCCACGCGCACGCGTATCTCCTTCGAAGCCGCCGAGAAGCGCCTCTCGGCCGACGTCATCAACTTCTCCGCCAAGGGCTCGAGCGTCTCCAAGGGCGAGTCCCTGAAGGACACCGCGCAGACCCTGGAGGCCATGGGCGTCGACGCCGTGGTCATCCGGCACGGCGCCTCCGGCGCCCCCTACCGCCTGGCGAACTCCGGCTGGATCGACGCCGCCGTCATCAACGCCGGCGACGGCACCCATCAACACCCCACCCAGGCCCTGCTGGACGCGTTCACCATGCGCCGCCGGCTCGTCGGCCGGGACGCCGGTCTCGGGCAGGACCTGTCCGGCCGGCGCATCACCATCGTCGGCGACGTCCTGCACAGCCGGGTCGCCCGCTCCAACGTCGACCTGCTGCACACCCTCGGTGCCGAGGTCACTCTGGTCGCCCCGCCCACCCTGGTGCCGGTCGGCGTCGAGACCTGGCCCTGCGAGGTGTCCTACGACCTCGACTCAACGCTCACCAAGTCCGACGCGGTGATGATGCTGCGGGTCCAGCGCGAGCGCATGAACGCGGCCTTCTTCCCGACCGAGCGCGAGTACTCGCGGCGCTACGGCCTCGACGGCGAGCGCATGGCCAAGATGCCGGAGCACGCCATCGTGATGCACCCCGGCCCGATGGTCCGCGGCATGGAGATCACCGCCGAGGTCGCCGACTCCGACCGCTGCACCGTCGTCGAGCAGGTCGCAAACGGAGTGTCCATCCGGATGGCTGTCCTCTACCTGCTGCTCGGTGGTGCCGAGCCCGCCGTCACCCACGCCCGTATCGAGGAGAAGTAAGACAGATGAGCAAGATCCTGATCCGTGGCGCGAAGGTGCTCGGCGGCGAGGCGCAGGACGTCCTGATCGACGGCGCCGTCATCGAGGCGGTCGGCAGCGGGCTGTCCGCCGAGGGCGCCGAGGTCGTCGAGGCCGACGGCAAGGTGCTGCTGCCCGGGCTCGTGGACCTGCACACGCACCTGCGCGAGCCGGGCCGCGAGGACTCCGAGACCGTCCTGACCGGTACGCGCGCGGCCGCGAGCGGCGGCTACACGGCCGTCTTCGCCATGGCCAACACCTTCCCCGTCGCCGACACCGCCGGTGTGGTCGAGCAGGTCTACCGGCTCGGCCAGGAGCACGGTTACTGCGACGTGCAGCCCATCGGCGCCGTCACCGTCGGCCTGGAGGGCAAGAAGCTCGCCGAACTGGGCGCCATGCACGAGTCCGCCGCCGGGGTGACCGTCTTCTCGGACGACGGCAAGTGCGTCGACGACGCCGTGATCATGCGCCGGGCGCTGGAGTACGTGAAGGCCTTCGGCGGGGTCGTCGCCCAGCACGCGCAGGAGCCGCGGCTGACCGAGGGCGCCCAGATGAACGAGGGGATCGTCTCCGCCGAGCTGGGACTCGGGGGCTGGCCCGCGGTGGCCGAAGAGTCGATCATCGCCCGGGATGTCCTGCTCGCCGAGCACGTCGGCTCCCGCGTCCACATCTGCCACCTGTCGACCGCCGGCTCCGTCGAGATCGTCCGCTGGGCCAAGTCCCGCGGCATCGACGTCACCGCCGAGGTCACCCCGCACCACCTGCTGCTCACCGACGAGCTGGTGCGCACCTACAACCCCGTCTACAAGGTCAACCCGCCGCTGCGCACCGAGCGCGATGTACGGGCCCTGCGTGAGGCGCTCGCCGACGGCACGATCGACATCGTCGCCACCGACCACGCCCCGCACCCGCACGAGGACAAGGACTGCGAGTGGGCCGCCGCCGCCATGGGGATGGTGGGCCTGGAGACCGCGTTGTCAGTGGTGCAGGAGACCATGGTCGACACGGGCCTCCTTGACTGGGCCGGGGTCGCCGCGCGCATGTCCTTCAAGCCCGCCGAGATCGGGCGGGCGAAGGGGCACGGGCGTCCCGTCTCGGCTGGTGAGCCCGCCAACCTCACGCTCGTCGACACCGCATACCGTGGGTCGGTGGACCCCGCGGGCTTCGCCTCGCGCAGCCGGAACACCCCGTACGAGGGGCGTGAGCTGCCGGGCCGTGTGACGCACACGTGGCTGAGGGGCAAGGCCACGCTCGTCGACGGGAAGCTCACGTGACACCAGTAACCCTGCTCGCCGCCTCACTCGCCGCCGAGAAGAAGTCGGCCGCGGTCACCGACTGGGCCGCCCGCATCGGCTGGCTCGTGGGCCTCGCCCTCTTCGTCGCGCTCGTCTACTGGCTGATGCGCGAGGGCTGGAAGTGGCGCGGCACCCTCCAGAGCGACCTCCCGGAGCTGCCCACCGCGCCGCGGGAGCCGGGCGAGGCGAGACTGACCATGACCGGCCGCTACCACGGCTCCACCACCGCCGGTCAGTGGCTCGACCGCATCGTGGCGCACGGCCTGGGCACCCGCAGCCGGGCCGAGCTCACCCTGACGGACGCGGGACTGGACGTCGTACGCCCCGGAGCGACCGACTTCTTCGTGCCGGTCGCACAGCTGCGCGAGGCCCGGCTCGACAAGGGCATCGCCGGCAAGGTGCTGACCGAGGGCGGGCTGCTCGTGGTGACGTGGGCGCACGGCGACCGGCTGATCGACTCCGGGTTCCGCTCGGACCACGCGGCCGAGCACACCGAGTGGGTCGACACCCTGAACCAGATGACCAACAAGACGGAAGGCGCACGATGACAACCTCCACCAGGGGAGCCGCCCGGGTTCCCGCCGTACTTGTCCTGGAGGACGGCCGGACCTTCCGCGGCCGTGCCTACGGGGCCGTGGGGGTGACCTTCGGCGAGGCGGTCTTCTCGACCGGCATGACCGGCTACCAGGAGACGCTCACGGACCCGTCGTACGACCGCCAGATCGTCGTCGCGACCGCCCCGCAGATCGGCAACACCGGCTGGAACGACGAGGACGACGAGTCCAAGCGGATCTGGGTCTCCGGCTACGTCGTCCGCGACCCCGCGCGCGTGCCGTCCAACTGGCGCGCCAAGCGCTCCCTGGACGACGAACTGGTCGCGCAGGGAATCGTCGGCATCAGCGGCATCGACACCCGCGCCCTGACCCGCCACCTCCGCGAGCGCGGCTCGATGCGCGCCGGCATCTTCTCCGGTGACGCCATCACCGCCGAGGACGAGCTCCTCGCTCGCGTGCAGGCCCAGCCGCACATGAAGGGCGCCTCGCTGTACGAGGAGGTCGCCACCCAGGAGCCGTACGTCGTCCCGGCGGTCGGCGAGAAGAAGTTCACCGTCGCCGCCATCGACCTCGGCATCAAGGGCATGACCCCGTACCGGATGGCCGAGCGCGGCATCGAGGTGCACGTACTGCCCGCGACGGCCACGGCGGACGACGTGTACGCCGTCAACCCGGACGGGGTGTTCTTCTCGAACGGCCCCGGCGACCCGGCCACCGCCGACGGTCCGGTCGAGCTGATGACCGCTGTCCTGGAGCGCAAGACGCCGCTGTTCGGCATCTGCTTCGGCAACCAGATCCTGGGCCGCGCCCTCGGCTTCGGCACCTACAAGCTGAAGTACGGCCACCGCGGCATCAACCAGCCCGTGCAGGACCGCACGACCGGCAAGGTCGAGATCACCGCGCACAACCACGGCTTCGCCGTGGACGCGCCGCTCGACAAGGTCAGCGACACGAAGTTCGGGCGGGCCGAGGTCTCCCACGTCTGCCTGAACGACGACGTGGTCGAGGGCCTCCAGCTGCTCGACCAGCCTGCCTTCAGCGTCCAGTACCACCCCGAAGCGGCCGCCGGCCCGCACGACGCCGCCTACCTGTTCGACCGCTTCGTATCTCTGATGGAGGGCCAGCGTGCCTAAGCGCACCGATATCCAGTCCGTCCTGGTCATCGGCTCCGGCCCGATCGTCATCGGCCAGGCCGCCGAGTTCGACTACTCCGGCACCCAGGCGTGCCGCGTGCTCAAGGCCGAGGGCCTGCGGGTCATCCTGGTGAACTCCAACCCGGCGACGATCATGACCGACCCGGAGATCGCCGACGCCACCTACGTCGAACCGATCACCCCGGAGTTCGTCGAGAAGATCATCGCCAAGGAGCGACCCGACGCGCTGCTGCCCACCCTGGGCGGCCAGACGGCCCTGAACACGGCGATCTCGCTGCACGAGAACGGCGTCCTGGACAAGTACGGCGTCGAGCTGATCGGCGCCAACGTGCAGGCCATCCACAAGGGCGAGGACCGCGACCTGTTCAAGGAGGTCGTGGAGGAGGTCCGCCGCAAGATCGGGCACGGTGAGTCCGCGCGGTCGGTGATCTGCCACTCCATGGACGACGTCCTCGCGGGCGTCGACACCCTCGGCGGCTACCCCGTCGTCGTCCGCCCCTCGTTCACCATGGGCGGCGCCGGCTCCGGCTTCGCCCACGACGAGGAGGAGCTGCGCCGCATCGCCGGGCAGGGCCTGACGCTGTCGCCGACCACCGAGGTGCTCCTGGAGGAGTCCATTCTCGGCTGGAAGGAGTACGAGCTGGAGCTGATGCGGGACAAGCACGACAACGTCGTGGTCGTCTGCTCCATCGAGAACTTCGACCCGATGGGCGTGCACACCGGCGACTCGATCACCGTGGCGCCCGCGATGACGCTGACCGACCGCGAGTACCAGATCCTGCGCGACGTCGGCATCGCGATCATCCGCGAGGTCGGGGTCGACACCGGCGGCTGCAACATCCAGTTCGCGGTGAACCCCGAGGACGGCCGGGTCATCGTCATCGAGATGAACCCGCGCGTGTCGCGGTCCTCGGCGCTGGCCTCGAAGGCGACCGGCTTCCCGATCGCCAAGATCGCCGCCAAGCTGGCCGTCGGCTACACCCTCGACGAGATCCCGAACGACATCACCCAGGAGACCCCGGCGTCCTTCGAGCCGACGCTCGACTACGTGGTCGTCAAGGCCCCGCGGTTCGCCTTCGAGAAGTTCCCGCAGGCCGACTCCACGCTGACCACCACCATGAAGTCGGTCGGTGAGGCGATGGCGATCGGCCGGAACTTCACCGAGGCGTTCCAGAAGGCCCTGCGCTCGCTGGAGAAGAAGGGCAGCCAGTTCACCTTCGTCGGCGAGCCGGGCGAGAAGGCGACGCTGCTTCAGGAGGCCGTCCGCCCGACCGACGGCCGGATCAACACCGTCATGCAGGCCATCCGCGCGGGCGCCACGCCCGAGGAGGTCTTCGCGTACACGAAGATCGACCCCTGGTTCGTCGACCAGCTCTTCCTGATCAAGGAGATCGCCGACGAGCTGGCCGGCGCGGTGGAACTCACGCCCGACCTGCTGGCCGAGGCCAAGCGGCACGGCTTCTCCGACCAGCAGATCGGCGAGATCCGGGGCCTGCGCGAGGACGTGGTGCGCGAGGTGCGGCACGCGCTGGGCATCCGCCCGGTGTACAAGACGGTCGACACCTGCGCCGCCGAGTTCGCCGCGAAGACACCGTACTTCTACTCCTCCTACGACGAGGAGAGCGAGGTCGCCCCGCGCGAGAAGCCGGCCGTCATCATCCTCGGCTCCGGCCCCAACCGCATCGGCCAGGGCATCGAGTTCGACTACTCCTGCGTCCACGCCTCCTTCGCGCTCAGCGACGCCGGGTACGAGACGGTGATGGTCAATTGCAACCCGGAGACCGTCTCCACGGACTACGACACCTCCGACCGCCTCTACTTCGAGCCGCTGACGCTCGAGGACGTGCTGGAGATCGTCCACGCCGAGCAGCAGGCCGGTCCGGTGGCCGGTGTCGTCGTCCAGCTGGGCGGCCAGACCCCGCTGGGCCTGGCGCAGGCCCTCAAGGACAACGGCGTGCCGATCGTCGGCACCTCCCCGGAGGCGATCCACGCCGCCGAGGACCGAGGCGCCTTCGGGCGCGTGCTCGCCGAGGCGGGGCTGCCGGCCCCCAAGCACGGCACCGCCACCACCTTCGCCGAGGCCAAGGCCATCGCCGACGAGATCGGCTACCCCGTGCTCGTGCGGCCGTCCTACGTCCTGGGCGGGCGCGGCATGGAGATCGTCTACGACGAGACCCGCCTCGCGTCCTACATCGCCGAGTCGACCGAGATCAGCCCCTCCCGGCCGGTCCTGGTCGACCGCTTCCTCGACGACGCGATCGAGATCGACGTCGACGCCCTCTACGACGGCACCGAGCTCTACCTCGGTGGCGTCATGGAGCACATCGAGGAGGCCGGCATCCACTCCGGCGACTCGGCGTGCGCACTGCCCCCGATCACCCTGGGCGGCTTCGACATCAAGCGGCTGCGCGCCTCCACCGAGGCCATCGCCCGCGGGGTGGGCGTGCGCGGACTGATCAACATCCAGTTCGCGCTGGCCGGCGACATCCTCTACGTCCTGGAGGCCAACCCGCGCGCGTCCCGCACCGTCCCCTTCACCTCGAAGGCGACCGCGGTGCCGCTCGCGAAGGCCGCCGCCCGCATCTCCCTGGGCGCGACCGTCGCCGAACTGCGCGCGGAGGGCCTGCTGCCCGCCAACGGGGACGGCGGCGAACTCCCGCTGGACGCGCCGATCTCCGTCAAGGAGGCCGTTATGCCCTGGTCCCGCTTCCGGGACATCCAGGGCCGCGGCGTCGACACGGTCCTCGGCCCGGAGATGCGCTCCACCGGCGAGGTCATGGGCATCGACTCCGTCTTCGGCACGGCCTACGCCAAGTCGCAGGCCGGCGCCTACGGACCGCTGCCCACCAAGGGCCGCGCGTTCATCTCGGTCGCCAACCGCGACAAGCGCTCGATGATCTTCCCGGCGCGTGAGCTGGTGGCGCACGGCTTCGAGCTGCTGGCCACCTCCGGCACGGCCGAGGTCCTCAAGCGCAACGGCATCAAGGCCACGGTGGTGCGCAAGCAGTTCGAGGGCACCGGCCCCAACGGCGAGAAGACCATCGTCCAGCTCATCCACGACGGCGAGGTCGACCTCATCGTCAACACCCCCTACGGCACCGGCGGCCGCCTCGACGGCTACGAGATCCGTACGGCGGCCGTGGCGCGGTCCGTCCCCTGCCTGACGACGGTCCAGGCACTCGCCGCCGCCGTCCAGGGCATCGACGCCCTCAACCACGGTGACGTGGGCGTCCGTTCGCTCCAGGAACACGCGGAACACCTGACCGCGGCCCGCGACTAGCAGCCGACGAGGGGGACACCGGAAACGGTGTCCCCCTCGTCATGAGGACACCATGTACAAGATCTTCTTCAACCTGGTATTCAAGCGCATGGACCCGGAGCAGGCGCACCACCTGGCCTTCCGCTGGATCCGCCTCGCCGTCCGCGTGCCCGTCCTGCGCACCTTCCTGGCCGCCGCCCTCGCGCCCCGCTACAAGGAGCTGCGCACGGAGGCCTTCGGGCTGCGCATGCACGGCCCCTTCGGGCTGGCCGCTGGCTTCGACAAGAACGCCGTCGCGATCGACGGCATGTCGATGCTCGGTTTCGACCACGTCGAGATCGGCACGGTCACGGGGGAGGCCCAGCCCGGCAACCCCAGGAAGCGGCTGTTCCGGCTCGTGAAGGACCGGGCGCTCATCAACCGCATGGGCTTCAACAACGAGGGCTCGCTGGCCGTGGCGGCCCGGCTGGCGGCCCGTGAGCCGGTCTTCAGGACCGTCGTGGGCGTCAACATCGGCAAGACCAAGGTCGTCCCGGAGACGGAGGCGGTCGGCGACTACGTGAAGTCGGCCGAGCGGCTGGCGCCGTACGCCGACTACCTGGTCGTGAACGTGTCGTCGCCGAACACGCCCGGCCTGCGCGACCTGCAGGCCACCGAGGCACTGCGCCCCCTGCTGAGCGCCGTCCGCGAGGCCGCCGACCGGGTGGTGCCGAGCCGCAGTGTGCCGCTCCTGGTGAAGATCGCCCCGGACCTGGCGGACGAGGACGTCGACGCCGTCGCCGACCTCGCCGTCGAACTCGGCCTGGACGGGATCATCGCCACGAACACCACCATCGCGCGCGAGGGCCTCGGGCTGACATCCGAACCCTCCCTCGTGAAGGAGACCGGCGGCCTGTCCGGCGCCCCTCTGAAGGCCCGCTCCCTGGAGGTCCTGCGGCGCCTCTACGCGCGCGTGGGCGACCGCATCACGCTCGTGGGCGTCGGCGGCGTCGAGAACGCCGAGGACGCCTGGCTGCGCATCCTCGCCGGCGCCACCCTCGTGCAGGGCTACAGCGCGTTCGTCTACGAGGGGCCCTTCTGGGGCCGCGCCGTCCACAAGGGGCTTGCCGCCCGTCTGCGCACCAGCCCGTACGCCACCCTCGCCGACGCGGTCGGCGCCGACGTGAGGAAGACGGTATGACCTCCCACGAGCCCTTCGGTGCCCGGCTGCGCCGCTCCATGGACGAGCGCGGGCCGCTGTGCGTCGGCATCGACCCGCACGCCTCCCTGCTCACCGAGTGGGGCCTCAACGACGACGTGGCGGGCCTGGAGCGGTTCAGCCGCACGGTGGTCGAGGCGCTGTCCGACCGGATCGCCCTCTTCAAGCCGCAGAGCGCGTTCTTCGAGCGGTTCGGCTCGCGGGGCGTCGCGGTCCTGGAGAGGACGCTGGAGGAGGCCAGGGCGGCCGGCGCGCTCGTCCTCATGGACGCCAAGCGCGGCGACATCGGCTCCACCATGGCCGCGTACGCCGAGACCTTCCTGCACAAGGACTCCCCGCTGTTCTCGGACGCGCTCACGGTGTCGCCGTACCTGGGCTACGGCTCGCTCTCGCCGGCGATCGCGCTGGCCCGCGAGAGCGGCTCGGGGCTGTTCGTGCTCGCCCTCACCTCCAACCCCGAGGGGGGCGAGGTGCAGCACGCGGTCCGCGCGGACGGCCGGAACGTGGGAGCGACCATGCTGGGCCACCTCGCCGCCGAGAACACGGGGGAGGAGCCTCTGGGGTCCTTCGGCGCGGTGGTCGGCGCCACGCTGGGCGACCTGTCCTCGTACGACCTGGAGATCAACGGTCCCCTCCTGGCGCCAGGAGTCGGCGCCCAGGGGGCCACACCGGCCGATCTCCCGGAGGTCTTCGGGGCCGCGATCCGCAACGTGGTGCCGAACGTCAGCCGGGGTGTGCTGCGGCACGGACCGGACATCGGCGCGTTGCGGGCCGCCTCGGACCGATTCGCGGACGAGATCCGTGCCGCTGTGACGGCCTCCTGACCACCGTCAGGGGTGCTCGAACCGCTCGGCCGAGTCCTCCGACGAGCGGTTCCAGGCCCGCTTGAGTCTGAATACATCCTCAAATCCGGGGCATTATGTCCTAAATGTCCGGCCTGACGGAGGCTGACCAGGACTTTTCCGCTGTTCTCGCTGACTCTGGCGGAGTTGGCCGCTAGTCTCCGACGAGAGTCCACGGGCAAGCGTGTTGCTCGCGGCTCCCCAGGTGTGGGGCGACTAGGTTCCTCACCGGTCCGTATCCGACAGTTCGACATCCGAGGTGACGTAGGCGTGGCTCTTCCGCCCCTTACCCCTGAACAGCGCGCAGCCGCGCTCGAAAAGGCCGCCGCGGCTCGCCGGGAGCGGGCCGAGGTCAAGAATCGACTCAAGCACTCCGGCGCCTCCCTGCACGAGGTCATCAAGCAGGGCCAGGAGAACGACGTCATCGGCAAGATGAAGGTCTCCGCGCTGCTCGAGTCGCTGCCGGGCGTGGGCAAGGTCCGCGCCAAGCAGATCATGGAGCGACTCGGCATCTCCGAGAGCCGCCGGGTTCGCGGCCTCGGTTCCAACCAGATCGCTTCCCTGGAGCGTGAGTTCGGCAGCACCGGTTCCTGAGTCCGGGACCTCCGGACCAGGAGTCCCGGGAACTCCGGGATTGCTGGAATAATCGCTGCATGGCTGCAACATTCCGGGGGACGACCCCCGAGCCCCCGGACGTACGTCCGCGGCTGACCGTGCTCTCCGGCCCCTCCGGGGTCGGCAAGAGCACGGTCGTCGCCCATATGCGCAAGGAACACCCCGAGGTCTGGCTCTCGGTGTCGGCGACGACCCGCAGGCCTCGCCCCGGCGAGAAGCACGGGGTCCACTACTTCTTCGTCACCGACGAGGAGATGGACAAGCTGATCGCCAACGGTGAGCTGCTGGAATGGGCCGAGTTCGCCGGCAACCGCTACGGCACGCCGCGCACGGCCGTGCTGGAGCACCTGGAGTCGGGTGTGCCCGTCCTGCTGGAGATCGACCTCCAGGGCGCCCGGCAGGTCCGCGAGTCCATGGCGGACGCCCAGCTGGTGTTCCTGGCTCCCCCCTCCTGGGAGGAGCTCGTGCGCAGGCTCACGGGACGTGGCACCGAGCCGCCCGAGGTGATCGAGCGTCGCCTCGACGCGGCGAAGGTCGAACTGGCCGCCGAGCCGGAGTTCGACATGACCTTGGTCAACACCTCCGTCGAGGACGTGGCGCGCGAGCTGCTAGCCTTGATGGATGTGCTGTGATCGCACCTGATCGTTCAGGTCCGATCGTCCGCACTGCATCTTTCCCATCCATCGGAAGGTAGAGCGTGTCCTCTTCCATCTCCGCGCCCGAGGGCATCATCAACCCGCCGATCGACGAGCTCCTCGAGGCCACCGACTCGAAGTACAGCCTCGTGATCTACGCGGCCAAGCGTGCCCGCCAGATCAACGCGTACTACTCGCAGCTCGGCGAGGGCCTCCTCGAGTACGTCGGTCCGCTCGTCGACACCCACGTGCACGAGAAGCCGCTCTCGATCGCCCTGCGCGAGATCAACGCGGGTCTGCTGACGTCCGAGGCCGTCGAGGGCCCCGCGCAGTAGTACTTTCGTACCGCGGTTGACTTATCCACAGGCCCGACAGCGCGACTGTCGGGCCTGTGGTGTGTGATGGACGCGTCTACGTTGCCGAGCCGGGGAGAGACGGTGGACAAGCCGAAGGTCGTGCTGGGGGTCAGCGGCGGCATCGCCGCGTACAAGGCCTGCGAGCTGCTGCGCAGACTGACCGAGTCGGGCCACGACGTCCGCGTGGTGCCGACGGCCTCCGCGCTGCACTTCGTCGGCGCCGCCACCTGGTCCGCGCTCTCCGGCAACCCCGTCTCCACCGAGGTCTGGGACGACGTCCACGAGGTGCCGCACGTCCGGATCGGGCAGCACGCCGACCTGGTCGTCGTCGCCCCGGCGACCGCGGACCTGCTGGCCAAGGCCGCTCACGGCCTCGCCGACGACCTGCTGACCAACACGCTCCTCACGGCCCGCTGTCCGGTCGTCTTCGCGCCCGCGATGCACACCGAGATGTGGGAGCACCCGGCCACCCAGGAGAACGTGGCGACGCTGCGCGCCCGCGGCGCCGTCGTCGTCGAGCCCGCGGTCGGCCGTCTCACCGGCGTCGACACCGGCAAGGGCCGGCTGCCCGACCCCGCCGAGATCTTCGAGGTCTGCCGTCGCGTCCTCGCCCGGGGCGTGACGCGGCCCGACCTCGTCGGCCGGCACGTCGTCGTCAGCGCCGGCGGCACCCGCGAGCCCCTCGACCCGGTCCGCTTCCTCGGCAACCGCTCCTCCGGCAAGCAGGGCTACGCCCTCGCCCGCACCGCCGCCGCGCGGGGCGCCCGCGTCACCCTGATCGCCGCCAACACCGGTCTGCCCGACCCGGCGGGCGTCGACGTCGTCCAGGTGGGCACGGCCGTGCAGCTCCGCGAGGCGGTGCTCAAGGCGGCGTCGGAGGCCGACGCCGTCGTCATGGCGGCCGCCGTCGCCGACTTCCGGCCGGCGAGCTACGCGGCCGGGAAGATCAAGAAGAAGGACGACCAGAACCCCGACCCCATCGTGCTGGTGCGGAATCCGGACATCCTCGCGGAGATCTCCACCGATCGCGCCCGCTCCGGACAGCTGATCGTCGGCTTCGCCGCCGAGACCGACGACGTCCTCGCCAACGGCCGCGCCAAACTGCGGCGCAAGGGCTGCGACCTGCTGGTGGTGAACGAGGTCGGGGAGCGCAGGACCTTCGGCTCCGAGGAGAACGAGGCGGTGGTGCTGGGCGCCGACGGCAGCGAGACCCCCGTACCGCACGGCCCGAAGGACCATCTGGCCGAAAGGGTGTGGGATCTGGTGGTGGAACGGCTGGGCTGAATGTTTCATTCGTTTCTCAGTCCCCTCAAACCTCTGCCACAGAGGTGTGGCGGCCCTGGCCAAGGCGGCAGGTCATTGGGCAGAATGCGCGTGCCGCAGGTCACAGCCCTCCCGAGTGACGAGACAGGGGGGCGGTCGACCGAACGCGACCGATAAACTGTTCTCGGACGGTGCCGGGCGCAGCCCCCGAGCCCGTCCGCCCATGATCAGCCAGCAGCCGCTGCAACCCCAGGGAGCGTTGTGTCCCGTCGCCTGTTCACCTCGGAGTCCGTGACCGAGGGTCACCCCGACAAGATCGCTGACCAGATCAGCGACACCATTCTCGACGCGCTGCTCAAGGAGGACCCGACGTCCCGGGTCGCCGTCGAGACGCTGATCACCACCGGCCTGGTGCACGTGGCCGGAGAGGTCACCACCAAGACCTACGCGGACATCGCGACCCTCGTCCGCGGCAAGATCCTCGAGATCGGCTACGACTCCTCCAAGAAGGGCTTCGACGGCGCCTCCTGCGGCGTCTCGGTGTCGATCGGCGCGCAGTCCCCGGACATCGCGCAGGGCGTCGACACGGCCTACGAGTCCCGGGTCGAGGGCGACGAGGACGAGCTGGACCGCCAGGGCGCCGGCGACCAGGGCCTGATGTTCGGCTACGCGTCCGACGAGACGCCCACCCTGATGCCGCTGCCGATCTTCCTGGCGCACCGGCTGGCCAAGCGCCTGTCCGAGGTCCGCAAGAACGGCACCATCCCCTACCTGCGCCCGGACGGCAAGACGCAGGTCACCATCGAGTACGACGGCGACAAGGCCGTCCGCCTCGACACGGTCGTCGTCTCCTCGCAGCACGCGAGCGACATCGACCTGGACTCCCTGCTCGCCCCCGACGTCCGCGAGTTCGTCGTGGAACCGGAGCTCAAGGCGCTCCTGGACGAGGGCATCAAGCTCGACACGGAGAACTACCGTCTCCTGGTCAACCCGACCGGTCGTTTCGAGATCGGCGGCCCGATGGGCGACGCCGGCCTGACCGGCCGCAAGATCATCATCGACACCTACGGCGGTTTCGCCCGCCACGGCGGCGGCGCCTTCTCCGGCAAGGACCCGTCCAAGGTGGACCGCTCCGCCGCGTACGCGATGCGCTGGGTGGCGAAGAACGTCGTCGCCGCGGGCCTCGCCTCCCGCTGCGAGGTGCAGGTCGCGTACGCGATCGGCAAGGCCGAGCCGGTCGGCCTGTTCGTCGAGACCTTCGGCACCGCGAAGATCGACCACGAGAAGATCGAGAAGGCGATCGACGAGGTCTTCGACCTCCGCCCGGCCGCCATCATCCGCGACCTCGACCTGCTGCGCCCGATCTACGCCCAGACCGCCGCCTACGGCCACTTCGGCCGTGAACTCCCCGACTTCACCTGGGAGAAGACGGACCGCGTCGACGCCCTGCGCAAGGCCGCGGGCCTGTAGGACCTACGGCACCCGGCGAGGCCCGGTTCCCTTCGGGGGGCCGGGCCTCGCCATGTCCCGGTGTCAGTGCCGTTTGGTAAGAATGCAAGGGTGAGCAGCGAGAACGGGCGGTCGGGCGGCGGGGCGGAAGGCGCTTCGGCCGAGCAGCTTGCGCTCATTCGGGAGAGCGTGCGCAAGGCGGACGTGCCCCGGGCCAAGCCGCGCACCTGGCGGGGGGCCGCGCTGGCCAAGGAGCTGCCGGTCGCCCGGGTACTCGTCGACAAGGGGGTGCTGCACCTCGACCGGTACTTCGACTACGCCGTGCCCCAGGAACTGGACGCGGACGCGCAGCCGGGGGTGCGGGTGCGGGTGCGGTTCGGGGCCGGGCGGCACCGGGTGCGGGAGGGGCGGCGCGAGGGAGGCGGGCTGATCGACGGGTTCCTCGTCGAGCGACTGGCCGAGTCCGACTACTCCGGGCCGCTGGCCGCACTCGCCCAGGTCGTGTCGCCGGAGCGGGTGCTGAGCGAGGAACTGCTGGGGCTGGCCCGGTCCGTCGCCGACCGGTACGCCGGGAGCCTCGCCGATGTGCTGCAGCTCGCCGTTCCGCCGCGCAGCGCGCGGGCCGAGCAGCGGCCTTCGCCGAAGCCGCTGCCGCCGCCGCAGCGTCCGGAGGCGGGTTCCTGGGCGCGGTACGAGCAGGGGGCCGCGTTTCTCGAGGCGCTGGCGTCGGGGGGTGGGCCGCGTGCCGTGTGGAACGCTCTGCCCGGGCCCGGGTGGGGCGAGGAGATCGCGCGCGCGGTGGCCGCCACGCTGGCCTCCGGGCGGGGCGCGCTGGTCGTCGTGCCGGACGGGCGGGCGGTCGCCCGGGTCGACGCGGCGCTGACGTCCCTGCTGGGGGAGGGGCGGCACGCCGTGCTCACCGCCGACGCGGGGCCCGAGAAGCGGTACCGGGAGTGGCTGGCCGTGCGGCGCGGGGCCGTACGGGCCGTCGTCGGGACCCGAGCCGCCATGTTCGCGCCCGTTTCGGACCTGGGGCTCGTCGTCATCTGGGACGACGGGGACGACAGCCACAGTGAGCAGCACGCGCCGCAGCCGCATGCCCGGGAGGTACTGCTGCTGCGGGCGGCACAGGACAAGTGCGCTTTCCTCCTGGGCGGTTGGAGCTGCACCGTGGAGGCCGCGCAGCTCGTCGGGAGCGGCTGGGCCCGGCCGCTGGTCGCGCCGCGGGAGCAGGTGCGGGCCCTCGCGCCGCTCGTGCGGACGGTGGGGGACGGCGATCTCGCACGCGACGAGGCCGCCCGGGCCGCCCGGCTGCCGACCCTCGCCTGGCAGGTCGTCAGGGACGGACTGCGCCACGGACCGGTGCTCGTGCAGGTGCCCCGGCGCGGGTACGTGCCGCGGATGGCCTGCGCCAACTGCCGGGCGCCCGCGCGCTGCCGGCACTGCTCGGGGCCACTGGAGGGGCAGGACGGCGGAGCGTTGCGGTGCGGCTGGTGCGGGCGCGAGGAGAGCGGCTGGCACTGCCCGGAGTGCGGTGGCTTCCGGCTCCGGGCCCAGGTCGTGGGGGCCCGGCGTACCGCCGAGGAGCTGGGGCGCGCGTTTCCGGCCGTACCGGTGCGGACCTCGGGACGTGAGCATGTGCTGGACACGGTGCCGGGTGCGCCCGCGCTCGTCGTGAGCACCCCGGGGGCCGAACCCGTCGCCGAGGGCGGGTACGCGGCGGCGCTGCTCCTGGACGGCTGGGCCATGCTCGGGCGGCCCGATCTGCGGGCCGGCGAGGACGCGCTGCGGCGCTGGATCGCGGCCGCCGCGCTGGTCCGGCCGCAGGGCGCCGGGGGCACGGTCGTCGCCGTCGCCGAGCCGACCCTGCGGCCCGTGCAGGCGCTGGTGCGGTGGGACCCGGTGGGGCACGCGGTACGGGAGCTGGCCGAGCGCGCCGAGCTGGGCTTTCCGCCGGTGTCCCGGATGGCCGCGGTGTCCGGGGAGCCGCAGGCGGTCGCCGAGTTCCTGCGCACGGTCGCTCTGCCGCGGGACGCCGAGGTGCTGGGGCCGGTTCCGGTGCCGGCGACGCAGGCCGGGCGACCCCGGCGGACGGGGGCGCCGCCGCCCGGGGAGCACTGGGAGCGGGCACTGGTACGGGTGCCGCCGGGGAGCGGCGCAGCCTTGGCCTCGGCGTTGAAGGCAGCGCAGGCGGCACGGATGGCCCGGGGGGCGGGGGAGGCGGTCGTCCGGGTGCGGATCGATCCGCCGGACATCGGGTGATCTCCGGCCCACGGACCGGCGGTTGTTCGACATGCGTCTGCCCTCCCGGGTACGTGCCGGGAGGGCAGGGGAGAAGGGTGGCTCAGCCGTTGCGCGGGCCGGGGAAGGCCGTCGGCCTGACCTCGTCGCGCAGGACGGGGCTGCCCGCCGTCGGCTGGGTCGGCATCGAGCGGGCCGCGGGGACCGTCGGCACCGTGGGGAGCCCGGTGGTGACGTTGACCGTCCGGGTGCCCGACGGCTCGCTCGTGCGCTCGGCCTCGGCCGCCGCCTGGGCCGCGTTGCGGCGGGCGCCGTAACGGCGGTGGACCGCCTGCTTGGTGACGCCCAGCGCGGAACCCACCGCGTCCCAGGAGAAGCCGAGGGAACGGTCGAAGTCGACCGCGGCCGTGACCAGGGTCTCGACACTGTCCCGGAGTTCCTGCGCGAGACGGACCGTCGGGGCGGGGGCGCGTCCGTAGACGACGAAGCCCGTGGACGGGCCGGAGCGGCGCGGGCGGTAGACGTTGCCCAACTGGGCGGTGAGCGTGCGCAGTGCGTCCACCTGCCGGCGGACCCGCTCGATGTCCCGCACCAGCAAGTGCAGGCTGGCCCGAGCCTGGGCGTCGTGGGTTGCGTGGTCGGCCATGAACAAGCCTCTCGAACCGGCGTGAAAAGGATCGGGCAGCACGAATGCGGCCCTTGGGGTCAACTCTTTCTTGACCAACGCGTATTCGGTCCGCTGGTCACGCACGGGGGGCGTGTGGGCATAAGCGTGCGCCCCGTGAAGGAGGGTGTGCGGCGCTGACGCCGGACGGCGCGACCCCGGCGGCGGCTTTCCCATGGTGGTCATAGACTTGTGCGTCGCCCGCAACCGTCCCCGCCCGAGAGGCCCGCACCCACCCATGAAGCTCGTCTTCGCCGGGACCCCCGAGGTCGCCGTACCCGCTCTGGACGCTCTGATCGCCTCCGGGCGGCACGAGGTGGCCGCCGTCGTCACGCGGCCGGACGCGCCGGCGGGGCGCGGGCGCCGACTGGTCGCGTCCCCCGTGGCGCAGCGGGCGGAGGAGGCCGGCATCGAGGTGCTGAAGCCGGTCAAGCCGCGGGACCCGGAGTTCCTGGAGCGCCTGCGGGAGATCGCGCCCGACTGCTGCCCGGTCGTCGCCTACGGGGCGCTGCTGCCGCGCGTCGCCCTCGACGTCCCGGTCCATGGCTGGGTCAACCTGCACTTCTCGCTGCTGCCGGCCTGGCGCGGGGCAGCTCCGGTGCAGCACTCGATCATGGCGGGGGACGAGATCACCGGGGCGTCGACCTTCCTCATCGAGGAAGGGCTCGACTCCGGGCCCGTCTACGGCACCGTCACCGAGGAGATCCGGTCCACCGACACCAGCGGCGACCTGCTCACCCGCCTCGCCTTCGCAGGCGCCGGGCTGCTCGCCGCGACCATGGACGGCATCGAGGACGGCACCCTGAAGGCGCTACCGCAGCCCGCCGAGGGCATCAGCCTCGCGCCGAAGATCACCGTCGAGGACGCGCGGATCGACTGGGCCGCACCGGCGCTGAGGGTCGACCGGGTCGTGCGCGGCTGCACCCCCGCCCCCGGCGCCTGGACCACCTTCCGCGGTGAACGCTTGAAGCTCATCCAGGCCACGCCCGTCCCCGACCGCACCGACCTCACTCCGGGGCAGCTCGCCGTCGGCAAGAACAGCGTCCACGTCGGCACCGGTTCGTACGCCGTGGAGCTGCTGTGGGTGCAGGCCCAGGGCAAGAAGCCGATGCGGGCGGCCGACTGGGCGCGCGGGGTGCGGATCTCCGACGGGGAGAGTCTCGGTCAGTAGGGAGAACGTACGCTTGGGGCGTATCCCCTGATCCCACATCCGGAGCACCTTTTTCGTGAGCGACCAGCAACGTCGACCCGGCAAGCCCTACCGCCGGCCCAAGAAGGACCCCGTCCGCATCCTCGCCTTCGAGGCGCTGAGGGCCGTGGACGAACGGGACGCCTACGCCAACCTAGTCCTGCCGCCGCTGCTCAGGAAGGCGCGGGAGAAGGGCGACTTCGACGGGCGGGACGCGGCGCTGGCGACCGAGCTGGTGTACGGGACGCTGCGTCGGCAGGGGACGTACGACGCGATCGTCGCCGCCTGTGTCGACCGGCCGTTGCGCGAGGTCGACCCGCCGGTGCTCGACGTGCTGAGCCTCGGTGTGCACCAGTTGCTCGGGACGCGCATCCCCAGTCACGCGGCGGTGTCCGCCTCCGTGGAGCTCGCCCGGGTCGTCCTCGGTGACGGGCGGGCCAAGTTCGTCAACGCCGTGCTCCGCAAGGTCGCACAGGACGATCTCGACGGGTGGCTGGCAAAGGTCGCGCCGCCTTACGACGACGATCCCGAGGACCATCTCGCCGTCGTGCACTCGCACCCGCGCTGGGTCGTCTCCGCGCTGTGGGACTCGCTCGGCGGCGGGCGGGCCGGCATCGAGGCGTTGCTGGCCGCCGACAACGAACGGCCCGAGGTGACGCTCGTGGCGCGTCCCGGTCGCGCCACCACCGAGGAACTGCTCGGCGAGGAGGCGGCCGTCGCGGGGCGCTGGTCGCCGTACGCCGTGCGGCTGGCCGAGGGCGGCGAGCCCGGGGCCATCGAGGCCGTGCGGGAGGGGCGGGCCGGCGTGCAGGACGAGGGCAGCCAGCTCGTCGCCATCGCCCTGGCCAACGCGCACCTCGACGGGCCGGACGAGAAGTGGCTCGACGGGTGCGCCGGACCCGGCGGCAAGGCCGCGCTGCTCGGCGCGCTCGCCGCCGAACGCGGTGCCGTCCTGCTCGCCTCCGAGAAGCAGCCGCACCGGGCCGGTCTGGTGGCCAAGGCGCTGCATGGCAACCCCGGTCCCTACCAGGTCATCGCCGCCGACGGCACCCGCCCGCCGTGGCGGCCCGGCTCCTTCGACCGGGTCCTGGTGGACGTGCCCTGCACCGGGCTCGGCGCGCTGCGCCGGCGGCCCGAGGCGCGCTGGCGGCGCCGCCCCGAGGACCTGGACGGGTTCGCGCCGCTCCAGCGGGGCCTGTTGAAGAGCGCCCTGGAGGGCGTCCGGGTCGGAGGAGTCGTCGGCTACGCCACCTGCTCTCCGCACCTCGCCGAGACCCGGGCCGTGGTGGACGACCTGCTCAAGCAGTTCCCGCAGACCGAACTCCTCGACGCCCGGCCCCTGTTGCCGGGT
Source organism: Streptomyces sp. NPDC101152 (assembly GCF_044768275.1). NCBI lineage: Bacteria > Bacillati > Actinomycetota > Actinomycetes > Kitasatosporales > Streptomycetaceae > Streptomyces > Streptomyces sp. NPDC101152. The sequence goes on from NZ_JBIWPO010000005.1 coordinate 274,752, forward strand.
GTGCCGGACCTCGGCGAGGGTCCCGACGTCCAGCTGTGGCCGCATCTGCACGGGACCGACGCCATGTACCTGGCGGTCATTCGGAGGACTGGCTGACCCTCGCGCCGGCCGCCTCGCGCGCGAGCGCCTCCCCGTCCTCGTGGGCCAGGCGGTGCGGCCACCACACCTTCTTTCCGATGTCCAGGAAGAGCGCGGTGACCAGCACGGACCGGACCACGAACGTGTCCAGCAGGACGCCCAGGGCCACCGCGAAGCCGATCTCCGCGAAGCCCACCATCGGCAGGGTGCCCAGCGCGGCGAAGGTGCCCGCGAGGACCAGGCCCGCCGAGGTGATCACCGCGCCGGTCGCCGCCAGGCCCGTCACCACGCCGGGACGGGTGCCCTGGCGCAGGGCCTCCTCGCGGATGCGGGTGGTCAGGAAGATGTTGTAGTCGATGCCGAGGGCCACCAGGAACACGAAGACGAACAGGGGGAAGGACACGTCCTCGCCGGCGTAGTCGAAGACGTGACGGAAGGCGAGGGCGCTGATGCCCAGGGCGGTCGCCAGCGACAGGCACACGGTCCCGATCAGCAGGAGCGGAGCCACCAGCGCCCGCAGCAGGACGCCGAGCACCAGCAGGACGACCGTCAGGACCAGCGGGATGACCAGGTAGTTGTCGTGGGTCTGGGCGGTCTCCATGTCCAGCAGGGCGGCCGTACCGCCGCCGACCCGGGCGTGCGCGCCGGGCACGGCGTGCACCGCGTCCCGTACCCGCTGCACGGTCGCCTTGGCCGCGTCGCTGTCGGAGGGGGCGCGCATGGTCGCCTCGAACAGCACCTGCCCGTTGTGCTCGGGCGCGGTGCCGGGCGGTACGCCGATGCTCTGCGGCGCGACCCCGCGGTCCGCTGCGACGGCACGGCCCACCTGGACGGCCTGCGCCCTGTCGGTGACGATCACCAGCGGATCGCCGGTGCCCGCCGGGAAGTACCGGGCCGACACCTGCTGGCCGACGATCGAGTCCGGTGTGCTGGTGAAGGCGTCCGCGTTCGCGATGCCCGCCGCGCGCAGCTGGAACAGGCCCATGGACAGGGCGACCAGCACCGCGGCGGTGATGCCCCAGACCATGCGGGGACGGTGGGCGATACGGCGGCCCGTCCGGGCCCAGACGCCGTGCTCGGTCGGATCGGCGGAGCCGTGGTGCGGGATCGCGGGCCAGAAGATCCAGCGGCCGAAGACCAGCAGCAGCGCGGGGAAGAGGGTGAGCATGGCCAGCAGCGCGACCAGGACGCCGATGCCCGCCACCGGGCCGAGGCCCCGGGTCGAGTTCATCTCCGCGACCAGCAGCACCAGCATGCTCAGGACCACGGTCGCGCCGGACGCGAGGACCGCCGGGCCGGCGCGGTGCATGGCCCGCTCCATCGCCTCGTGGCGGTCCGTGTGGCGCCGTAGCTCCTCCCGGTAGCGGGCCACCAGCAGCAGTGCGTAGTCCGTGCCCGCGCCGAAGACGAGGACCGTCAGGATGCCGGCGCTCTGGCCGTTGACCGTCAGGCCCGCGTGCGTGGCGAGCAGGTAGATCAGGGCCTGCGCCGTGAACAGGGCGACCACCACCCCTAGCAGCGGCACGAACAGCAGGGTCGGACTGCGGTAGGTGAACAGCAGGATCACGACCACGATGGCCATCGCCGAGAACAACAGCGTCGAGTCGATGCCCGCGAAGGCCTTCGAGAAGTCCGCCGACGTGCCGCCCGGCCCGGTGATGTGCACGGCGAGCCCGCCGCCGCCCCTGCCCACCTGTTCCCGGATCGAGTCCACGGCGGGCGCGATGCGCTGCCAGCCCCGCGCGTCCATGGTGATCGGCACGTAGATCTGGGCGGCGCTCGGCGCCACCGCACGGTCGAAGACCGGGCCTCGGGTCTCCGCGCCCCGGACGCCGTGCGCGTGCAGCGTCCTGAGCTGCACGGCGTCCTGGGCGATCTGCCGCCGGTCCTGGACCGTCAGCCCGCTCGCGCGGGCGTAGACGACGACGGCGGGGATCTGCTCCGGCCGGAAGTGCTTGGAGGCGGCCAGGACCTGGGTGGACTCGGCGGAGCCCGGCAGCCAGGACTGGGCGTCGTTGTCCTGGGCGCTGCTCAGCTTCGAGCCGAACGGCGCGGCGACCACCAGGACCACCAGCCACAGGACCACGATCAGCCACTTCGAGCGCCGCCCGCACACGAATCGGATGGCGCTCCGTTTCCAGATCTCCGGCTGCCTCATGACGACTCCCGGGCGCGTGGGCGGGGCTCGGTGCGCTCGCGCACACCATACGATGAACTGCTCAGACCTGGACCGGCGCGAACAAACGTGCCCGGACATGGCAGGCTTGGGTCATGGCCGTGCAGATCAACCCCAGCATCCTGTCCGCCGACTTCGCCCGCCTCGCGGACGAGGCGAAGGCGGTCGAGGGAGCCGACTGGCTCCACGTAGACGTCATGGACAACCATTTCGTCCCGAACCTCACGCTCGGTGTGCCGGTCGTAGAGTCCCTGGCCCGTGCGACGGACACCCCGCTGGACTGCCATCTGATGATCGAGGCCCCCGATCGGTGGGCGCCCCAGTACGTGGAGGCGGGGGCCTCCTCCGTCACCTTCCACGTCGAGGCGGCCGCCGCTCCGGTGCGGCTGGCCCGCGAGATCCGGGCCAAGGGCGCCCGTGCCTCCATGGCGCTGCGGCCCGCGACGCCCATCGAGCCGTACGAGGACCTGCTCCCCGAGCTCGACATGCTGCTGATCATGACGGTGGAGCCGGGCTTCGGCGGGCAGGCGTTCCTGGACATCATGCTCCCGAAGATCCGCCGTACGCGCGAGTTGATCAGCAAGCACGGCCTCGACCTGTGGCTCCAGGTCGACGGCGGGGTCTCCGCCGACACCATCGAGCGCTGCGCGGAGGCCGGCGCGGACGTCTTCGTCGCCGGCTCGGCGGTGTACGGCGCCGAGGACCCGGCCGCGGCGGTCCGTGCCCTGCGCGACCAGGCGGGCGGAGCGGCCGCCAAGGCGTCCTGGGCATGCGACCACTGAGCCACAGGTCGGTGAACAGACGTGAACGGCGCCCATCGGGGCGGATCAAGTACGCCGAATCTGCAAGGATGAACGGCGAGTCCAGAGTGTGAACAGCAGTGAGGAGATCGCCGTGTCGGGTATGTCGGCGGGCCGGTCAGCAGTGCGGATGGGACCCGCTGAGCTGGTGCAGGCGGCGGCCATGGCCCGTCGCTTCTACCTCGAGGGCAAGTCCAAGATCCAGATCGCGGAGGAGTTCGGCGTCAGCCGCTTCAAGGTGGCCCGGGTGCTGGAGACGGCCCTCGAACGGGATCTCGTGCGCATCGAGATCCGCGTCCCGGCCGAGCTGGACGCCGAGCGCTCCGACGCGCTGCGCGCCCGCTACGGCCTCAGGCACGCCGTCGTGGTCGAGTCCCCGGCCGAGGCCGAGGAGTCACCCGACCCGGAGAACCTCGGCGAGGTGGCCGCCGACCTGCTCGGCGAGCTCGTCAACGAGGGCGACGTGCTGGGTCTCGCCTGGGGCCGCTCCACCATCCACATGGCTGCGGCCCTCGACCGGCTGCCGCCGTGCACCGTGGTGCAGCTGACGGGCGTGTACGACGCCGGGACCGCCGAGCGCGGCTCCGTGGAGGCCGTGCGCCGGGCCGCCCAGGTCTCCGGCGGGGACGCCCACCCGATCTACGCTCCGATGCTGCTTCCCGACGCGGCCACCGCGGCCGCGCTGCGCAACCAGACCGGGATCGCCCGGGCCTTCGAGTACTTCGACAAGGTCACCGTCGCCTGCGTCTCCATCGGCTCCTGGGAGCCGGGCATCTCCACGGTGCACGACATGCTCAGCGACGAGGAGCGCGCGCACTACGCCTCCCTGGGCGTGGCCGCCGAGATGTCCGCACACCTCTTCGACGCCGAGGGGCGCCGGGTCGGACGGGACCTGGGGGAGCGGTGCATCACGGTCAAGACGGACCAGCTGCGCCGTATCCCCGAGGTCGTCGCGATCGCGGGTGGGGCGCGCAAGGCGGCCGCCATCGACGCGGTGCTGCGCTCCGGGCTGGTCACCAGCCTGGTGACGGACACCTCGGCGGCGGACGTCCTGATGACGGCCGGCCCGACACCGCGCCCGGCGCTCAACCGGGCCGACCCGGACGGGCCCTGACGGACGGTCGGCGGAGGGTGAACCGTGGCAGCATCGGACGCATGTTGCTCCGGTTCGGCCCCCGTGTGCTGGTCTGCCTGCTCGTCGCGCTGCTGACGGCCTGCTCCTCGACCGGCACGAGCGCCGCGCACCCGTCCTCGACGGACGGCCCGGCCACCGTCCGCGTGTCCCAACTCCCCGCCGAGGCACGGCAGACGCTCGCCCTCATCGACAAGGGCGGCCCGTTCCCGTACGCCCGTGACGGTGTCGTCTTCGGCAACTTCGAGGGGCTGCTGCCCAAGCACCAGCGCGGCTACTACCACGAGTACACGGTGCCGACGCCGGGCTCGCGCGACCGCGGGGCCCGGCGCATCATCACCGGGCAGGGCGGCGAGATCTACTACACCGACGATCACTACAAGTCGTTCAGGGCGGTACGGAGATGACACAGCTGACGGTCACGCTGGACCTGGACGGGGTCACGGACAAGGCGGGCCTGATGGACCGCTGCGCCGCCGCCCTGAAGCTGCCCGACTGGTTCGGGCGCAACTGGGACGCCCTCGCCGACAGCCTCTCCGACCACACCGTCTGGCCCGAGGAAGCGGTCGAGCGGGGGCTGCTGATCGTCGTACGGGGATGGCGGCCGTACGCCGAGGCCCGCCCGGAGGAGTGGGAGACCGCCCAGGAGATCTTCGCCGAGGCCGCCGACCGGACACCGGCGCTCACGGTGGCACTCGCCCTCGGGAGCTGACGCCGGGCTCACCTGTTCGTCCAATGAACATGCCCGTCGGTGGACGGCCACCCCATCGCTGCCTCAGAACGTCGCCCTGATGATCCCTACCGTGCGCATCAGGTGCGGTTCCGCTCGGTCGGCGCGGTGGGCGACGGCCAATTCCACGCGTGCGTCGGCCCCGACCAGGGGGCGGTAGGTGACACCGTCGAGCGTCAGCGCGGTCACCGGTTCCGGTACGACGGCCACGCCAAGACCGCCCGCCACCAGCGTGACCAGCGTCGACGTCTCGCCGACCTCGTGCCGGATGTGCGGCTCCACGCCGGCGTCGCGCAGCAGGCCCAGCACGACGTCGTACATCACCGACCGGCGGTCCGCCGAGTGCACGATCAGGTCGGCGCCGGCGAGGTCCGCGACGCGCAGCCGTTTCCGTCGGGCGAGGGGGTGCTCGACCGGTACGGCCACGACGAGCCGGTCCAGGCGCAGCGTGTGCACGGTGAGGGAGAGGTCGGCCGCCGGCGGACGCAGCAGCGCGACGTCGATCGCGCCGGTGCGCAGCGCCTCGACCTGGTCGGGCGCGAGCATCTCCCCGCGGAAGGAGAAGTCCACGCCGGGCAGCTCCTCCGTGAGCCGGCGCGAGAGCGCGGGCAGGAGGCTGTACGTCGCCGAGCCCACGCATCCGAGCGCGAGGTGGCCCACCGAGCCGGCCGCGACGAGCCGCGCGTGCTGGGCGGCCCCGTCGACGTCGGCGAGGATCCCGCGCGCCCGCTCCAGGTAGGCCCGGCCGGCCTCGGTCAGGTCGACGCGCCGCGTGGTGCGGTGCAGCAGCTCGACGCCGAGCTCGGCCTCCAGCTGGCGGATCTGCTGGGAGAGCGGCGGCTGCGCCATGTGGAGCCGCTCGGCGGCGCGGCCGAAGTGCCGCTCCTCGGCCACCGCGACGAAGTACCGGAGATGACGCAGATCCATATGTCTTGCCTATCAATCGGCTCTGATATGCGTACTTCAGAATATCGCCGCCCGTGACTAGCCTCGCAGCCATGAGCGCTTTCATCTATGCCGCGACCCGGACGCCGTTCGGCCGCTTCAACGGCGCGCTGGCCGGAGTACGCCCCGACGACCTCGCCGCCACCGCGATCACCTCGACGCTGGCCCGGGTGCCGGGCCTCGACCCCGCCGCGATCGGCGACGTGGTGTGGGGCAACGCCAACGGCGCCGGCGAGGACAACCGCAACGTCGGCCGCATGGCCGCGCTGCTCGCCAGGCTTCCGGTGAGCGTGCCCGGCACCACGGTCAACCGGCTGTGCGGATCGAGCCTCGACGCGGCGATGACGGCCAGCCGGACCATCGAGTCCGGCGACGCGGAGGTGGTGCTGACCGGCGGCGTGGAGTCGATGACGCGCGCGCCGTGGGTGCTGCCCAAGTCGGCGAAGCCCTTCCCGGCCGGTGACGTCACCGCCGTCTCGACCACGCTCGGCTGGCGGCTGGTCAACTCACGCATGCCGAAGGAGTGGACGGTCAGCCTCGGCGAGTCCAACGAGCAGCTCCGGGAACGCTTCGGGATCTCCCGCGAGCGCCAGGACGAGTTCGCCGCCCGCTCCCACCAGCTCGCCCACGCCGCCTGGGAGTCCGGCTTCTACGACGACCTGGTGGTACCGGTCGAGGGTGTGGACCTGACCCGCGACGAGGGCATCCGGGCCGGATCCACCCCGGAGGTGCTGGCGGGGCTCAAGCCGGTCTTCCGCACACCCGAGCAGGGCGGCACGATCACCGCGGGCAACGCCAGCCCGCTCAACGACGGCGCCTCCGCGGTCCTGCTGGGCAGCGAGCGGGCCGCGTCCACCATCGGGACGGAGCCGATCGCCCGCATCGCCGGGCGCGGTGTCATGGCGCTGGAGCCGCAGGCCTTCGGCTACGCCCCGGTCGAGGCCGCCAACCGCGCGCTGGCCCGGGCCGGGATCGGCTGGGACCAGGTGGGCGCGGTGGAGCTCAACGAGGCCTTCGCCGTGCAGTCGCTCGCCTGCGTCGACGCGTGGAAGATCGACCCCGCCATCGTCAACCAGAAGGGCGGCGCCATCGCGATCGGCCACCCGCTGGGCGCCTCGGGCGGCCGCATCCTCGCCACGCTGGCCAAGGTGCTGCGCGAGACGCGGCAGCGCTACGGCGTCGCCGCGATCTGCATCGGGGTCGGCCAGGGCCTGGCCGTCGTCCTCGAGAACTGCGATGCCACGGAGACGGCCCGATGAGCCGGGCGGAGATCGTGGAGAGCGCCGACGCGGCGGTCGCCGGGATCGAGGACGGCTCCACCGTCCTCGTCGGCGGGTTCGGCCTGGCCGGAATGCCGTTCGACCTGATCGACGCGCTCATCCGGCAGGGTGCGAAGGACCTGACGATCGTGTCCAACAACGCCGGCAACGGCGATGTCGGGCTGGCCGCGCTGCTGGCCGCGGGCCGGGTGCGCAAGGTGCTGTGCTCCTTCCCGCGCCAGTCCGACTCCTGGGTCTTCGACGGCCTCTACCGCGCCGGGAAGATCGAACTCGAGGTGGTCCCGCAGGGCAACCTCGCCGAGCGGATGCGCGCGGCCGGCGCGGGCATCGGCGCCTTCTACTGCCCGACCGCCGTCGGCACCCCGCTGGCCGAGGGCAAGGAGGTCCGGGAGATCGACGGCCGCACGTACCTGCTGGAGTACCCCATCAAGGGCGACTACGCGCTGATCGCCGCGCACACCGCGGACACCCTGGGAAACCTGGTCTACCGCAAGACGGCCCGCAACTTCGGACCGGTCATGGCCACGGCCGCGACCACGACCATCGTCCAGGTCGGCCAGGTCGTCGAGCCCGGGCAACTGGACCCCGAGGCCGTCGTCACCCCGTCCATCTACGTCGACCGGGTCGTCCAGGTCGAGGCCCGTCAGTACACCGTCCAGGGGGCACGATGACCACCACGCCCACCGATCAGCGTCTGTCCATGGACCAGTTGGCCGCCGTCATCGCCCGGGACATCCCGGCCGGTGCCTTCGTCAACCTCGGCATCGGGCAGCCCACCAAGATCGCCGACCATCTGCCGGACGGCTCCGGGGTGGTGCTGCACACCGAGAACGGCATGCTCAACATGGGCCCGAAGGCCGAGGGCGACGCGATCGACCCCGACCTCACCAACGCGGGCAAGGTCCCGGTGACCGAGCTGCCGGGCGCGGCGTACTTCCACCACGCCGACTCCTTCGCCATGATGCGCGGCGGGCACCTCGACGTCTGCGTCCTCGGCGCCTACCAGGTCGCCTTCAACGGCGACCTCGCCAACTGGCACACCGGCAAGGACGACGACATCCCCGCCGTCGGCGGCGCCATGGACCTCGCCATCGGCGCCAAGGACGTCTACGTGATGATGACCCTCTTCACCCGCTCCGGTGAGCCCAAGCTCGTGCCGCGGTGCACCTACCCGCTCACCGGCCTCGGCTGCGTCAGCCGCGTCTACACGGATCACGGCGTCTTCGACGTCGGCCCCGAGGGCATACGGATCCGCGAGACGTACGGCGTGAGCGCGGAGGAACTGGCGCAGCGGCTGGGGATCACGTCGGACTGAACGCCGTCGGGTGGCGGCCGTGCCCGTCACCCCTGTCCTCCGGTAACGTTTTGTCGTAAGGCAGGCTCCTGCCCGGCACGGCAGCCCTCGCAGCTCCTCCCCCTTTGGAGGATCACCCGATCGCGAGGGCGCTCTGCTGTGTCTTCGTGGCAGTGACCTGCGCCTTTTCGCGTGAAAATGTGGGTCCATGCGTTTCCTTGAGGCCAGCACAGGTCGGTATGTAGCGTCATCCCCGGTTCCCTACGACCTGACGTACGACGACGTCTTCATGGTCCCGAGCCGCAGCGCGGTCGGCTCGCGGCAGGGTGTGGACCTCACCTCCCCCGACGGCACGGGTACCACGATCCCGCTGGTCGTCGCCAACATGACCGCCGTCGCGGGGCGGCGGATGGCCGAGACCATGGCCCGGCGCGGCGGCCTGGTGGTCATTCCGCAGGACATCCCGATCGAGGTCGTCACCGACGTCGTCTCCTGGGTCAAGAGCCGGCACCTCGTCCTCGACACCCCGATCGTGCTCAGCCCCCACCAGACCGTCGCCGACGCGCTGGCCCTGCTGCCGAAGCGGGCGCACAACGCCGGGGTCGTCGTCGACGAGGGGCACCGGCCGGTCGGCGTGGTCACCGACCAGGACCTCACAGGCGTGGACCGCTTCACGCAGCTCGAGGTCGTCATGTCCAAGGACCTGCTGCTGCTCGACGCCGCCATCGACCCGCGTGAGGCCTTCAACCGCCTCGACGCGGCCAACCGGCGCTACGCCCCCGCCGTCGACGAGGACGGCAGGCTCGCCGGCATCCTCACCCGCAAGGGCGCCCTGCGCGCCACCCTGTACACCCCCGCCGTCGACGCCGACGGCCGTCTGCGCATCGCCGCCGCGGTCGGCATCAACGGCGATGTCGCGGGCAAGGCGAAGCAACTGCTCGACGCGGGCGTGGACACCCTCGTCATCGACACGGCGCACGGTCACCAGGAGTCGATGATCGGCGCGATCAAGGTGGTACGGGCCCTCGACCCGCGCGTCCCGATCGTGGCCGGCAACATCGTCGCCGCGGAAGGCGTGCGGGACCTGATCGAGGCGGGCGCCGACATCATCAAGGTCGGTGTGGGCCCGGGCGCCATGTGCACCACCCGCATGATGACCGGTGTGGGCCGCCCCCAGTTCTCGGCCGTCCTGGAGTGCGCCGCCGAGGCGCGCAAGTACGGCAAGCACGTCTGGGCCGACGGCGGTGTCCGGCACCCGCGTGACGTGGCGATGGCGCTGGCCGCCGGCGCGTCCAACGTGATGATCGGCTCCTGGTTCGCCGGCACCTACGAGTCGCCGGGCGACCTGCAGCAGGACGCGGGCGGCCGCCTCTACAAGGAGTCGTTCGGCATGGCCTCGGCCCGTGCCGTCCGCAACCGCACCTCGGACGAGTCGGCGTACGACCGGGCCCGCAAGGCGCTGTTCGAGGAGGGCATCTCCACCTCCCGCATGTTCCTCGACCCGGCCCGCCCCGGCGTCGAGGACCTGGTCGACTCGATCATCGCGGGCGTCCGCTCCTCCTGCACCTACGCCGGAGCCGGCTCCCTGGAGGAGTTCGCCGAGAAGGCGGTCGTCGGCATCCAGAGCGCGGCCGGCTACGCGGAGGGCAAGCCCCTGCACGCCAGTTGGAACTGACCTGCAGCAGCGGGGCGGTGCGCAACGAACGGTCATCCGCCCCCGATGAACGCAACGAACGTGCATGGGTGCGCAAGGTTGCTGCATTTCGCCCGCGAAGGCCCGGCCCGTAGGGTCATGCGCTGTACATGGCGTGGCGGGGACCCCGCTCGGTGGGTCCCCGTTCGCACGGGGACGCCGCCGGTGCCCGCCGGCCGAACCGCAGCGACGAAGGAGTCAGCGCGTGCTGGACCAAGGCGCACCCCCGTTCAAGCGCACCCCGTCGGCCCCGCCGTCCCCGGGCCTCGGTGCGCGTCTCATGCGGCGCAAACCGGTGGAACGCCTGGTCGCGGAGGGCGGCCAGGGTGAGGGAGGGAGCCTGCGGCGCTCCCTGGGACTGTGGCAGCTGACGATGATCAGCATCGGTGCCACCCTCGGCACCGGCATCTTCGTGGTGCTGGGGGAGGCCGTCCCCAAGGCCGGTCCGGCCGTGACCCTGTCCTTCGTGATCGCGGGCCTGACCGCCCTCTTCTCCGCCCTCTCCTACGCCGAGCTGGCCGGCACCATCCCGGTCTCGGGCTCTTCGTACTCGTACGCATACGCAACGATGGGCGAACTGATCGCCTGGATCTGCGGCTGGTGCCTGGTGCTGGAGTACGGCGTGTCCGTCGCCGCCGTCGCCGTCGGCTGGGGCGAGTACCTCAACGAACTGCTCCACGGGACGATCGGGGTCACCATCCCCGACGCGCTGTCCGCCCCGCCCGGCCAGGGCGGCATCTTCAACCTGCCCGCGCTGATCGTCGTCCTGCTCGCCATGGCCTTCCTGCTGGGCGGCGCCCGGGAGTCCGCCCGCGCCAACACCGTCATGGTGTGCGTGAAGATCGCCGCGCTGGTGCTGTTCTGCGCCATCGGCGTCCAGGGCTTCCGGTCCGGGAACTACGCGCACTTCATGCCGCTGGGCATGGCCGGGGTGAGCGCCGCCGGCGCCACGCTGTTCTTCTCCTACATCGGCTTCGACGCCGCCTCCACGGCCGGAGAGGAGGCGAAGAACGCCCAGCGCGACCTGCCCCGCGCCATCATGCTCTCGCTCGTCATCGTCACCGCGCTGTACGTCCTCGTCGCCGCCGTGGCCGTCGGCGCCAAGCCGTGGCGGCGGTTCAACGACTCCGAGGCGGCACTCGCCCAGATCATGCGGGAGGTCACCGGGCAGACGTTCTGGGGCACCCTGCTCGCCGCCTGCGCGGTCATCGCCATCGCGAGCGTCGTGCTGACCGTCCTGTACGGCCAGACCCGCATCCTGTTCGCGATGTCCCGCGACGGCCTGGTGCCCAAGGTGTTCTCCAAGGTGCACCCGAGGACCGGCACACCCCGCGCCAACACCGTCATCGTGTCCCTGTTCTGCGGTGTCCTCGCCGCCGCGATCCCCCTCGGCCAGCTCGCCGACGCCACCAGCATCGGCACGCTCTTCGCCTTCGCGCTGGTCAACATAGCCGTCGTCGTACTGCGCCGGACCCGCCCGCGGATGCACCGCACTTTCCGCGTCCCGCTCTCGCCGGTGCTGCCCGCGCTCGGCTTCGGGTTCTGCGTGTGGATGATGGGCAGCCTGTCCGCCGTCACCTGGGTCGTCTTCGGTGCCTGGATGGCCGTCGGGCTCGTGGTCTACTTCGGGTACGGCCACCGCCGTTCCCGACTCGCCGCGCCAGAAGTGAAGTGAACGACCCGCAGTGCTGAACGATCTCGACGAACGCATCGTGCACGCCCTCGCCGAGGACGCCCGCCGCTCCTACGCGGACATCGGGCACCTGGTCGGCCTGTCCGCGCCCGCCGTGAAGCGGCGCGTGGACCGGCTGCGCGCCACCGGCGCCATCACCGGCTTCACCGTCCGGGTGGACCCGTCGGCCCTCGGCTGGGAGACCGAGGGGTTCGTCGAGATCTACTGCCGGCACAACACCTCGCCGGAGACCATCCGGCGCGGCCTCGAGCGGTACCAGGAGGTCGTCGCCGCCTCCACCGTCACCGGTGACGCGGACGCCGTGGTGCAGGTCTTCGCCTCCGACATGCGCCACTTCGAGCGCGTGCTGGAGCGGATCGCCGGGGAGCCCTTCGTCGAGCGCACCAAGTCCGTGCTCGTGCTGTCCCCGCTGCTGCGCCGCTTCTCCTCCGGCTCACCCACGTAAACCGGGAGACGGGCCCGCCGGAGTCCGCCTACCATCGGTGACATGACCTGGCGACATTGATCCTCCACCACCGGCGCCCGCCGGATCACGGCCACGCTGTACGGCTACGCGTTCCTGGACGACTTCGTCCTGCTGTACCCGGTGTACGCGCTGCTGTTCAGCGACACCGGCCTGTCCGTCTGGCAGATCTCCTCGCTCTTCGTCATCTGGTCGGTGACCGGAGTCGTCCTCGAGGTGCCCTCCGGCGCCTGGGCCGACGCCGTCTCCCGGCGCCTGCTGCTCGTGCTCGGCCCCCTGCTCACCGCCGTCGGCTTCGCGCTGTGGGTGCTCGTGCCGTCGTACTGGTCCTTCGCCCTCGGTTTCGTGCTGTGGGGCGCGCGGGGAGCGCTGGTCTCCGGCGCGCTGGAGGCGCTGGTCTTCGAGGAGTTGGAGCGGCTCGGCGAGAGTGAGCGCTACGCCCGGACCATGGGCCGGTCCCGTGCGGCGGGGCTGGTCGCGGTCATGTCGGCGACGGGACCCGCCGGGCCGGTCCTCGCCTGGGGCGGCTTCGTGGCCGTGGGCGCGGCGAGTGTGCTCGCGTGCCTGGCGAGCGCCGTCCTGGCGACCCGGTTCCCGGAGCACCGGGCGACGGCCGAGGACGAGGACGAGGGCTGGGTCGTGGCCCTCAGGGCCGGGCTCGGGGAGATCCGGCGTGAGCGCTCACTGCGCGGAGCCGTCCTGCTCGTGCCGGCCGTGACCGCCGTATGGGGAGCGCTGGACGAGTACACGCCCCTGTTGGTGCGCGAGACCGGGGTGTCCGAGGCGCGCGTCCCCTTCCTGCTCCTGCTGGTCTGGGCGGCCGCGACGGCCGGCAGTCTGTTCGCGGGACGCTGCGAACGGCTCGGCGCGAAGGGCCTCGCCCTGCTGCTCGGGGGAGCGGCCGCCGCCCTCGCCGCGGGCGCCGCGGCCGGCACGCCGGTCGCCCTCGGCCTGGTGGCCCTCGCCTTCGGCGGCTTCCAGCTGGCGACCGTCCTCGCCGACGTCCGCCTCCAGCAGCGCATCGAGGACACCGGCCGGGCCACCCTCACCTCCGTCGCCGGCCTCGGCACCGACCTGCTGACGGTCGCCGTGTACGCCGGATACGCGGCGATCGTGACGAGAACCGACCACGCCACCGCGTTCACCCTGTCCGCGCTGCCGTATCTGCTGACGGCCCTGCTGTTGACCCTCCGCGCACGCGACCGCCGGTGACGTGGCCACCAGCACCGGTGGCGCAACGAATCGCCGTCGGACGGCCGTCGCACGCAACGAACCGCCCATCGGCGCGCAACGGCTTCTTCTTGCTGGTCGCAGCCCAGCGACCGTACCGTCTTAGTGACCCCCGAAGGCTTCCGTACCGGTGAGGACCCCGCATGCGCACCGCCCTGCTCCAGAGCTCCGGCCGCCCCGGATCCGTCGCCGAGAACCTCAAGGTCCTCGACGCGGCCGCGGGCCGAGCCGCCGCCGCCGGGGCCGCGCTGCTGGCCGCACCGGAGATGTTCCTGACCGGGTACGCGATCGGAGACGACATCGCGCGCCTCGCCGAGCCGGCCGACGGCGCGTCCGCCGACGCGGTCGCCGACATCGCCACCCGGCACGGCCTGGCACTCGTCTACGGCTACCCGGAGCGGGACGGCGAGAGGGTCCACAACTCCGCGCAGCTGATCTCCGCCGACAGCACACGTCTCGCCAACTACCGCAAGACCCACCTCTTCGGCCCCGCCGAGCGCGAGCACTTCACCCCGGGTGAGCAGTCGCTGGTCCAGGCCCGGCTGGGCGGCCTGACCGTGGGCCTCATGATCTGCTACGACGTCGAGTTCCCCGAGAACGCCCGCGCCCACGCCCTGGCCGGCACCGACCTGCTTCTCGTACCGACGGCGAACATGCACCCCTTCCAGTTCGTCGCCGAGGCCATGGTGCCGGTGCGCGCCTGGGAGAACCAGATGTACGTCGCCTACGTCAACCGGGTCGGCCACGAGGGCGAGTTCGAGTTCTTCGGGCTCTCGGCCCTCGCCGGCCCCGACGGCATCGCCCGCACCCGCGCCGGCCGCGCCGAGGAACTGGTGGTCGCCGACGTCGACCCCGCCTTCCTCGCCGCCTCCCGCGAGGCTAACCCGTACCTGAGGGACCGCCGCCCCGGTCTGTACGGGTCCCTGGTCTGAAACACCCCCAACGCCCTGTCTGTGCAAGGAGTCCGTACCCCATGACGTCCACCGTGCCCAACGCCGTCGAGCATGCGGACGAGCAGCAGCTGCCGCCGATCACCATGTTCGGCCCGGACTTCCCCTACGCGTACGACGACTTCCTCGCCCACCCCGCGGGCCTCGGCCAGATACCGGCGACCGAGCACGGCACCGAGGTCGCGGTCGTCGGCGGCGGACTGTCCGGCATCGTGGCCGCCTACGAGCTGATGAAGATGGGCCTGAAGCCGGTCGTGTACGAGGCCGACCGGATCGGCGGACGGCTGCGGACCGTCGGTTTCGACGGCCCCGACACCGAGGGTCTTACCGCCGAGATGGGCGCGATGCGCTTCCCGCCGTCCTCCACGGCCCTGCAGCACTACATCGACCTGGTGGGACTGGAGACCCGGCCCTTCCCCAACCCCCTCGCCGAGGCGACCCCGTCGACCGTCGTCGACCTCAAGGGCGAGTCGCACTACGCGGAGACGATCGACGACCTCCCGCAGGTCTACCGCGACGTGGCCGAGGCCTGGAACCGGTGCCTCGAGGAGGGCGCCGACTTCACCGACATGAACCGCGCCCTGCGCGAGCGGGACGTGCCGCGCATCCGGGAGATCTGGTCCCGGCTCGTCGAGAAGCTCGACAACCAGACCTTCTACGGCTTCCTCTGCGACTCCGAGGCCTTCAAGTCCTTCCGGCACCGCGAGATCTTCGGCCAGGTCGGCTTCGGCACCGGCGGCTGGGACACCGACTTCCCCAACTCCATCCTGGAGATCCTGCGCGTCGTCTACACCGAGGCCGACGACCACCACCGCGGCATCGTCGGCGGCTCCCAGCAACTGCCGCTGCGTCTGTGGGAGCGCCGGCCCGAGAAGCTCGTCCACTGGCCGTACGGCACCTCGCTGGCGAGCCTGCACGTGAACGGCGAGCCCCGCCCGGCGGTGACCCGGCTGCACCGCACCGCGGGCAACCGGATCACCGTGACCGACGCGAACGGCGACATCCGCACCTACAAGGCGGCGGTCTTCACCGCGCAGTCCTGGATGCTGCTGTCGAAGATCGCCTGCGACGACTCGCTGTTCCCGATCGACCACTGGACCGCCATCGAGCGCACCCACTACATGGAGTCCAGCAAGCTCTTCGTGCCCGTGGACCGGCCGTTCTGGCTGGACAAGGACGAGGAGACCGGCCGGGACGTCATGTCGATGACCCTCACCGACCGCATGACGCGCGGGACCTATCTGCTGGACGACGGGCCTGACCGGCCGGCGGTGATCTGCCTGTCGTACACCTGGTGCGACGACAGTCTGAAGTGGCTGCCGCTGTCCGCCGAGGAGCGCATGGAGGTCATGCTCAAGTCGCTCCGTGAGATCTACCCGAAGGTCGACATCAGGAAGCACATCATCGGCAACCCGGTGACCGTCTCCTGGGAGAACGAGCCCTATTTCATGGGCGCGTTCAAGGCCAACCTGCCCGGCCACTACCGCTACCAGCGGCGCCTGTTCACACACTTCGTGCAGGACCGGCTGCCCGAGGACAAGCGGGGCATCTTCCTCGCCGGCGACGACATCTCCTGGACGGCCGGCTGGGCCGAGGGCGCGATCCAGACCGCGCTGAACGCAGTGTGGGGCGTCATGCACCACCTGGGCGGCGAGACCGACCCGGCCAACCCGGGCCCCGGCGACGTCTACGACGAGATCGCACCCGTCGAACTGCCCGAGGACTAGGGCAAGTTGCCTGTACCGGCCGACGAGCAGCTCAGTCCGGCAGCGGGGTCAGCAGCATGCGGCTCGCGAAGCCGACCGCGGTGTCCAGCCGATCGGTGAACTCCTCGGCCAGGTCCGGGAGTCCGCGCAGTGCCCACAGGGCCCGGGCCGCCGACCAGCTGGCGTCCCGGGCGCGCTCCAGACTCCAGGAACCGAGCAGATGGGTGAGCGGGTCGGCGATCTGCAGGAGGTCGGGACCCGGCATCAGGTCCTCGCGGACGCGCTCCTCCAGCGAGACGAGGATGTCGCCCACCCGCTCGAACTCGTCCTCCAGGTCGGCCGGTTCGCAGCCCAGGCTACGACAGCTGTCCACCACGGCGAGCGCCAGGTCGTGGCCGATGTGCGCGTTGATGCCCGCCAGCGCGAACTGCATCGGGCGTACCTCGGGATGGCGGCGGAACTGGAACAGCGGACGCCAGCACGCCGGCGGACGGCGGTCCTCGGTGACCGCGTCCACGGCCGCGAGATAGCGCTCCGCGAACCGAACGTCCAGCGTGATCGCGGCCCGCCGGTCCGCGAACCGCCCGGCGTCGATCTGCCGGTCCACCGACTCCGTGACGGCGAGGTAGACGCGGTTGAAGACGGCGACGCCGTCCCGCTCGGGAAGTTCCGCGTCCAGTGCGCGCATCCGGGAGACGACCGTGTCTACGGATGTGGTGAAGTGTTCCAGTTGCGCCATGGGGGAAGCGTCCCAGTCCCGGGCCGGCGGGAGTGCCGGCGGGCCCGACGCTTCCCCAGAACGGGGGAACGCGCCGTGGGGGAGGGGACCAGGACGGTGTCAGGCTTGCGCGCCCGGCGGCTGGCCGCTCGCAGGGCCGAGCGCAGGCGGGCCGCCCGCCGAGGGGTCATGGTCGCCGTCGCGTCCGTCGTGGTCGCCGTCGGCGCCGCGACCGGCATGATGTCCGCCCTGGCCGACGGACGCGGCGCCGAGGCGGCGAAACCGGGGGTGAGCCCTGCTCCGCGGCTGGAGCGGTCGGCCGTGGCCCCGACGGCCGTCAAGTCGGCTTCGCCCACCCCGAGTTCGCCGCGGACCGTTGTTCCCTCGCCCACCAGGACGGAGAAGAAGCGGGAGACCACGACCGCGCCCGCCGGCGGTCTCTACCGGTTCCCCGGCTCCCAGGTGCTCGACTGGGTCCACGCTCACCCCGGCGACCCCCGCACCTCGCTCATCGAGTCCCGGATCGCCGACGAGCCGGCCGCCGTGTGGTTCTCCGACCCCACGACCGCGACCATCGCCTCCCAGGTCCGCGCCGTCACCTCGCCGGCGGCGGCGCAGGGCCGGGTGCCGGTGCTGGTGGCGTACGCGATCCCCGGCCGGGACTGCGGGGGCGCCTCCCAGGGCGGGGCGCCGGACCTCGCCGCGTACGACGGCTGGATCGACGCTTTCACGGCGGGGCTCGGCTCCGGCGAGGTCGTCGTCATCCTCGAGCCGGACTCGATCGCCCTGTCCGACTGCCTGTCCGACGCCCAAAGGGCCGCCCGTTTCGCCGCGTTGGCCCGCGCCGGCCGCGTCCTGAAGTCCGCCGACCCGAAGGCCCGGGTGTACTACGACGCCGGGCACTCCGGCTGGCACCCGGCCGGTGAGCAGGCGGCCCTGCTGAAGCAGGCGGGTGCCGCCTCGGCCGACTCCTCCGACGGGATCTTCAGCAACGTCTCCAACTTCCAGACGACGTCCGACGAGACGGCCTACGACCGCGCGGTCCTCACCGACCTCGGCGGTCCCCCGGGCCTCGGCGCGGTCATCGACACCAGCCGCAACGGCAACGGCGCTCCGGCCGACGGGCAGTGGTGCGACCCGGCCGGCCGCGGAATCGGCCGGACCCCGACGCTCGGCACCGGTGAGGCGCGCATCGACGCCTACCTGTGGGTGAAGCTGCCGGGGGAGTCGGACGGGTGCAAGGGGGCGGCGGGGACGTTCAGCCCGTCGTACGCCTACGACTTGGCCTCGTCGTAGGAGCACGTCCCCTCGTCCAGCAGCACAGCTGTGTTCTCTGTACATGAAGTCCTGTCCGGACCATTGTCACGGATACCTCGGGGTTCTAGGCTCACACGACCCTACTCATGAACCACGTTCACATTTCTGACCGTCCGTTCGATGGATCGGAGTGCCAGATGAGTGGAAGATCCCGCGCGGCCGTGCGGCTCGCCGCGGTGGTGACCATCGGAGCCGCCCTCGTCCCCTCCGCGCACGCGAGCCCCAAGGTCCCCGACACCGCCGTCCTCGACGGCGCCCGACTGCAGCAGACGAAAGTCCGCCTCCACCGGGGTGATCCCCGACTCCGCCAAAAGCTGCGGATATTGACGACCCGCGCCGACGCCTGGCTGAACCAGGGGCCGTGGACGGTCGTCGACAAACCCAGGCCCGCCCCCGGCGGCGACGTCCACGACTACCTCAGCCAGGCCCCCTACTGGTGGCCCACCACCACACCGACCGCCGACAACCCCTGGGGCTGCCCCTACGTTCAGCGGGACGGACAGCGCAATCCCGAGGTCGACAGCGGCACCGACCGCCTGGACGCCGGGAAGGTCTTCAGCTCGACGTACGACCTCGCACTGGCCTGGTACTACACCGGCAGGCGGGTGTACGCCGAGAAGGCCGCGCAGGTCCTGCGCACCTGGTTCCTGGACCCGGCGACCCGGATGAACCCCAACCTGAACCACGCCCAGTTCATCCCGTGCAAGTACGACGGCCGCTCCATCGGCATCATCGACTTCTCCCAGTCGTACACCAGCGTCCTCGACGCCCAGGCCCTCCTCGCCACCGGCGCCCCGGGCTGGAGCGCCAAGGACCGCACGGCGATGGGCAAGTGGAACGCCGACTTCCTCGGCTGGCTGGAGAACAGCGACTTCGGCAAGGAGGAGGGCGCCGCCGCCAACAACCACGGCACCTTCTACGACATGCAGCTCGCCGCCCTCGCCTACGCGACCGGCGACCGGGCGCTGGCCCGTAGAACGGTCCTCGACGCGCGCGCCAAGCGCGTCGCGGCGCAGATCGCCGCCGACGGCGGCCAGCCGCAGGAACTGGCCAGGACCCGCAGCTGGCACTACTCGACCTTCGACCTGGTCGCGTACACCCGGCTCGCGGCGATCGGCCGGCACGTCGGCGTGAACCTGTGGGCCTACCAGGGTCCGGCCGGGCAGGAGGTGTCCAGGGCCGTGGACTTCCTGCTGCCGGCCGCGACCGGGGCCGCCGCGTGGTCGTATCCGGAGCTCGAGTTCCACCGGTACGCGGCGAGCGACGTGGTGCACGCGGCGGCCGACGCGGGCGACCGGGCCGCCCAGCGGGCCCTCCCGAAGCTGGAGGCACCCCCCGGCGGTGACCTCTGGGCGCTGCGCCCGGCGGCCGAGCAACTGGACTCCATAGCGGGCTGACCAGGGCGGCCTTCCCGACCGGGGCTCCTGGGCGTCCGCTGAGGATGGAGCGCCCCCACCGCTTCACCCTGACGCCCAGGAGCCCCACCCGTGACCGCCGAAGCCCCGGTCGCGCCCGCACTGTCCCCCGGGCGACCGGACCGCGGCCGGCGACGCCTTCAGGGCCGCGGGTCGGGAACTGCTGCGCTCGGCGGACTGATCTTCGGCCGGCTGCGCTCGCCGGTCCGCAGGACCCCCGCGAAGGCCCCGAGACCGCAGGCCAGCACGGTCACCAGCATGAAGGACACCACCAGGCTCGACGCCTGTGCCACCCCGCCGATCAGGCTCGGCGCGATCAGGCCCGAGGTGTACGTGATGGTCGCCACCCCCGCGATGGCCTGGCTCGGGTTCGGGCCGCTGTGCCCGGCCGCCGCGAAGCACAGCGGCACGACCACGGCGATGCCGAGACCCAGCAGTGCGAACCCGCCCATCGCCACGGCAGGAGCCCCGGCGACGACGATCAGCAGCCCGCCGAGGACCGCGCAGACGCCGCCCGCCCGGACCGTACGGACCGCGCCGAAGCGGTTGACCACCGCGTCCCCGACCAGCCGGGCCACCGCCATGGTGAGCATGAAGCCGGTGGTGCAGGCGGCCGCGAGGCCCGCCGAGGTGTCCAGTTGGTCGCGCAGATACACCGCCGACCAGTCGAGGCTCGCGCCCTCCGCGAACACCGCGCAGAAGCCGACCGCGCCGATCAACAGGGCGGACTTCGGTGGCAGCGCGAACCGTGGCGGCGGCTCCTCGTCCTGCGCCGGGTGCACGTCGAGGACCCAGGTGCAGGCCAGCAGGCCGAGCGTCGTGAGGGTCAGCGCCGCCAGCGCGAAGTGGACGCGGGCGTCCGCGCCGAGGTGCGCCGCGAGCGTGCCGCCGGCCGAGCCGATCAGGGCGCCCGCGCTCCACATGCCGTGCAGCCCCGACATGATCGACTTGTCGAGGCGCTGCTCGATCTCCACTCCCAGCGCGTTCATGGCGACGTCGGCCATGCCGGCGCTCGCGCCGTAGACGAACATGGCCAGGCACAGGGTGGGCATGTTGGGCGCCAGTGACGGCAGGACCAGGGACAGTGTCCACATCGCGAGGAGCCCGCGCAGGGCCGTACGACTGCCGAAGCGGTGGCTGATCCGGCCGGCCAGCGGCATGGCGCACGAGGCGCCGAAGGCCGTGAAGGCCAGCGCGAAGCCCAACTCACCCGTGCTGAGGTGGGCGTGCTCCCGGACCCAGGGCACCCGGGTGGCGAACGAACCGGTGACGGCTCCGTGCACCGTGAACACGGCGGCCACGGCGTACCGGGCCCGCCTCACCACGTGCCGGTCCTCGGCCACGTCACTCATTCTCGGCCCTCCCGTTGCCGCTCCGCTCCCGCTCGCGGCCGCTAAACTATCAGGAACCCTGCCTGATAAATAGAGGATTACTGGCCGTACGGGTACCGGGGCCTCACGCCGCCCGTCCCCGCCGATCTGGAAGGATCCCGGCATGCCCGCATCCCCGAGCACCGCCCGGGCCATCAACGACCGGCTCGCCCTGCGTCTGCTCCAGCGGGAGGGCGCGCTGACGGCAGGGCAGTTGAAGCAGCTGACCGGCCTGTCCCGGCCGACGGTCGCCGACCTCGTCGAGCGCCTCACCGCGTCCGGGCTCGTCACCGTGGTCGGCGAGGCGGGCGAACTGCGGCGCGGGCCGAACGCGAAGCTGTACGGCATCGTCGCCGATCGCGCGCATCTCGCCGCCCTGGACGTGCGGACCGAAGGCGTCCGGGCGGTCGTGTCCGACCTGGTGGGTCGGGTGCTCGCGGAGGCGTCGGTGCCGATCGGGGACGACACCCGGACGGGGCCGGCCGTGGAGCAGGCGGTCGCGCTGGTGGAACGGGTGGCGAAGGAGGCCGGCGCGGACCGGCTGCACACCGTCGGGATCGGCGCGCCCGGACTGATCGACCCCGCAACGGGCGAACTGCGCGACTCCACCGGCCTGCCGGAGTGGCACCGCCGCCTGGTCGCGGCGCTCCAGGAACGGCTCCCGGAGGCCCGGGTCAGCATCGACAACGAGACCAACCTCGCGGCTCTCGCCGAACAGCGCGACGGCGCCGCCCGGGACCGCGACACCTTCGTCCTGCTCTGGCTCGGGCACGGCACGGGCGCCGCGGTGGTCCTGGACGGGGAACTGCGCCGAGGGGCCTCCGGCGGCACCGGCGAGATCGGCTTCCTGCCGGTCCCGGGGACGCCGTCACTGCCGTCGGCGACGGACTGCGAGGGAGGCTTCCACTCGCTGGCGGGGGCGGCGGCGATCGCCGGGCTGGCGCGGGAGCACGGGCTGTCGGGCGTCGGGGGGAGAACCCCGGCCGACGCGGCGCCCGGCGCGGACGGGCCGACGGTCGCGGCGCTGGTGCGGGGAGCGGTGGCTGCGGTGCTCGACGGCGAGGCGCCCGAATCCGCCCCCGACCGGTTCCTCGGCGCGCTCGCCGACCGGCTGGCCGTGGGCGCGGCCTCCGTCGTGGCGATTCTGGACCCGGGGTGTGTCGTGCTCGGCGGCGAGGTCGGGCAGGCCGGCGGCGGGGAACTGGCCAGGCGGGTGGAGGCGCGGGTCCGGCGGATGTCGCCGTTGGCCACCGAGGTGCGGCCGAGCCTCCTGGGCGGCGGAGCCGTACTGCGCGGCGCGCTGCTCACGGCACGGGACCGCGCCCAGGACGAACTGTTCGCACCCCCCCAGAGGTGAGCACCCGGCCGCACACGTGGGCCGTCAGCCCCGCTGCCTCTCCAGGTACTCCTCGAACGTCCCCTTTCCGACGGCCCGTTCCGGCGCCAGGTGACCGCCGCCGCGGAAGGCCCGGTACGTCCTGCCCCACAGCGGGACGTTCAGCACCGCACGCCTGCGCCCCGACGCCCGCAGGTACGCGCGGGCCAGCGACTCGAGGGTGCGGATCTCGGGGCCGCCCATGTCCGCGGCCCGCCCGGCAGGCGCCCCCCGCGCCAACTCGGCCAGTCGGTCGGCGACTTCGGCCACCTCGACCGGCTGGTCCCGTACCCCCGCCGGAAGCAGGACCACGGGCAGCCTCGCCAGCGCCCGGAACACCATCACCGGCAGATCGTGGAACTGGGTCGCCCGCAGCACCGTCCAGCCGAGCCCCGACTCCGCGACCATCCTCTCGACGGCCAGCTTGGTCCGGTAGTACGGGAACGGCACCCGGTCGACCCCGACGATGGAGATGTAGACCAGATGCCGCACCCCGGCCCGCCGGGCAGCCGCGATCAGGTGCGCGGCCGCCTTCTCGTCTCCGCCGGTCTGGGTGGTCGCACAGTGCACGACCGTGTCCACGCCCTCGACCGCCGCGTCCAGCCCAACTCCGCCTTGCCGCAGGTCTACGGCGTGGGGCGGGGTGCGCCGGCTGAGCACCCGTACCTCGTGCCCGTCCGCCCGCAGCCGCTCGGTGACGAGCCGGCCCAGGGTTCCGGTGCCACCGGTCACCAGGATCGTGGCCATGCTGTTCAGCCCTTCCGACGCCGGACGTTGAGAAGTACAGGGACACTCTCTGTGAGCCACCCCACACCGTTCGTCCGTATGGGCGTCGATCAGGCGTGGCACACTGGCTCTGTACCAGAAGCAGCGCACTCCGGGGTCGGTGAAATTCCGAACCGGCGGTTACAGTCCGCGACCCGTCCGCTTCCAGCGGCCGGTTGACCAGGTGAAATTCCTGGACCGACGGTTAAAGTCCGGATGGGAGGCAGTGCGCGGCGGGCGGGCATTCGTGCGCGCCGCCGTAAGCGCTCGTCCGTGTGGACGGGTCTGTCCGGCGACGCTCCCGGTGTCCTCGTTCGCTTCTGTCGTCTTCGACAGCCCCGGAGTCCGTGCCCGAATGAGGCAGGAGGACCCGGGAAGTGTTCACCGGAATCGTCGAAGAGCTGGGTCGGATCACCGCCGTCGAGAACCTCGGCGACTCCTGTCGCTTCCGCGTGCGCGGCCCTGTCGTCACCGAGGGCGCGAAGCACGGGGACTCCATCGCCGTGAACGGCGTCTGCCTCACCGTCGTCGAGCACGAGGGCGACGAGTTCACCGCCGACGTCATGGCGGAGACCCTCGACCGCTCCAGCCTCGGCGCCCTCACCGTGGGATCCCGCGTCAACCTGGAACGCCCCACCGCGGTCGGCTCCCGTCTCGGCGGGCACATCGTGCAGGGGCACGTCGACGGCACCGGTCAGGTCCTTGAGCGCAAGCCGTCCGAGAACTGGGAGATCATCAAGATCTCGCTGCCGGCGGACCTTTCGCGCTACGTCGTCGAGAAGGGCTCCATCACCGTCGACGGCATCAGCCTCACCGTCGTCGACGCCGGGCCCGACTACTTCACGATCAGCCTCATCCCGACCACGCTCGCGCTGACCACGCTCGGCATCAAGCAGCCCGGCGACCCGGTCAACCTCGAGGTGGACGTCGTCGCCAAGTACGTCGAGCGCCTGCTCGCGAGCACCCAGGGGGCGGACAAGTGAACTGGCTGAACTCCGAGGCGTTCACCCTCCTCGGCCAGCACATCATCTGGTCGGACATGATCGGCAACATCCTCGGCCTGATCACCCTCGCCCTGGGCTGGCGGCGCTCGCTGGCGACCTGGCCGATGCAGTTCCTCTCCGGCCTGGTCCTGTTCATCGCCTTCTACGGCCATCTCGCCGGCAGCGCCGGCAAGCAGGTCGTCGTCATGACCGTCGCCCTGTACGGCTGGTGGCAGTGGAACCGCACCAAGGACCGCTCCACCGACGGCCACATCACCCCGCGGTTCGCCACCTGGCGCGAGCGCGGCGCGATGCTCGGCGCCGCGGCCGTCGGCACGGTCGCCGTGGCCCTGCTCTTCAAGGCCTACCCGTCCCTGTCCTGGGACCCCTGGCCGGACGCGTACATCTTCGTCGGCACCGTCGTCGCCATGTACGCCCAGGCGCGCGGCATGGTCGAGTTCTGGATCGCCTGGCTCCTCGTCGACGTGGTCGGCGTCCCCCTCAACTTCGCCAACGGCTACGCCTTCTCCGGCTTCGTCTACGTCATCTACGGCGCACTCGTCCTGTGGGGCATGCGCGACTGGTGGCTGCGCTCCCGCAACGCCCCGCAGCCCGTTCTGGAAGGAGCGCCGGCATGACAGCGGCACCGATTCTCTACAGCACGGACGGCATCGAGGACTGGTCCCTCGACCCGATCGAGCAGGCCATCGCCGACATCGCCGCCGGCCGCCCGATCGTGGTCGTCGATGACGAGGACCGCGAGAACGAGGGCGACCTCGTCGTCGCCGCCGAGAAGGTCACCCCCGAGATCGTCGCCTTCATGATGAGCGAGTGCCGCGGCCTGATCTGCGCCCCCATGGAGGGCGAGGAACTGGACCGGCTGCACCTCCCGCAGATGGTCGACGACAACACGGAGTCGATGAAAACCGCGTTCACCGTCTCCGTGGACGCCTCCGGCGCTCACGGTGTGACCACCGGCATCTCGGCCGCCGACCGCGCGACCACCCTCCAACTGCTGGCGAGCGGCGACGCCCAGCCGGGCGACTTCGTGCGCCCCGGCCACATCTTCCCGCTGCGCGCCAGGTCCGGCGGCGTCCTGACCCGCAACGGCCACACCGAGGCCGCCGTCGACCTCGCCCGCCTCGCCGGACTGCGCCCGGCCGGCGCGATCGTCGAGATCGCAGGCGAGGACGGCCGCATGCTGCGCCTGCCCGAGCTGATCCCCTTCGCCCGCAAGCACGGCCTGACGATCATCTCCATCGAGGACCTCATCGCCTACCGCCGCGGCTCCGAACCCACCGTCCGCCGCGAGGCCGAGACCCACCTGCCCACCGTGCACGGCGAGTTCAAGGCCTACGGCTACCGCTCCACCGTCGACGGCGTCGAGCACGTCGCCCTCGTCCACGGCGAGATCGGCGACGGCGAGGACGTCCTGGTCCGCGTCCACTCCGAATGCCTCACCGGCGACATCTTCTCCTCCCTGCGCTGCGACTGCGGCCCCCAGCTGGAGGCCTCCCTGCAGCGCATCCAGGCCGAGGGCAGGGGAGTGGTCGTCTACCTGCGCGGCCACGAGGGGCGCGGCATCGGCCTGCTGTCCAAGCTGCGCGCGTACGAGCTCCAGGAGCGCGGCCGCGACACGCTCGACGCCAACCTGGAGCTCGGCCTGCCCGCCGACGCGCGGGACTACGGCGCGGGGGCGCAGATCCTGGAGGACCTCGGCGTCACGAGCGTCCGCCTGATGACCAACAACCCCGACAAGACCGACGCGCTCGTGCGCCACGGGCTCAAGGTCACCGGCCGGGAGCCGATGCCCGTACAGGCGGGCGAGCACAACCTGAGCTACCTGCGCACCAAGCGGGACCGGATGGGGCACGACCTGCCCTGGCTGGACGCGGCCCCCGTGTCCACCTGCAGCAACCAGTAACCAGCAACCGCACCCCAGCACATCCAGGAGACGAGAGAACGTGAGCGGCAAGGGCGCACCGGAGCTGTCCGTACGCAATGTGGGTGACCTGCGGGTCGCCGTCATCGCGGCGCAGTGGCACGAGAAGGTGATGGACGGACTGGTGGACGGCGCCCTGCGCGCCCTGCGCGACCTCGGCATCGACGAGCCGACCCTGCTCAGGGTCCCCGGCAGCTGGGAACTCCCCGTCGTCGCCAAGGTCCTCGCGGGCCGTGGCTACGACGCGATCGTCGCCCTCGGTGTCGTCATCCGCGGCGGCACCCCCCACTTCGAATACGTGTGCCAGGGCGTCACCCAGGGCCTGACCCAGGTCTCCGTCGAGACCGGCGTGCCCGTCGGCTTCGGCCTGCTGACGTGCGACAACGAGGAACAGGCCCTGGACCGGGCGGGCCTCGAGGGCTCCAACGAGGACAAGGGACACGAGGCGGTGACGGCGGCAGTGGCGACCGCGGCCACCCTCCGCTCAGTATCTGAACCGTGGCACTGAGCCAACCCGCCTGTGGCGTAGTCTGACGCTCACCATGTCCAAGAAGACGTTCGAGGAGCTCTTCACCGAGCTCCAGCACAAGGCCGCCAACGGCGATCCCGCCACCTCCCGCACCGCCGAACTGGTCGGCAAGGGCGTCCATGCCATCGGCAAGAAGGTCGTCGAGGAGGCCGCAGAGGTCTGGATGGCCGCCGAGTACGAGGGCAAGGAGGCGGCCGCCGAGGAGATCTCGCAGCTGCTGTACCACGTCCAGGTGATGATGGTCGCCCGCGGGATCTCCCTGGATGACGTCTACGCCCACCTGTAAGCCGCACCGTTCCCGTACGACACCCACGCGAAGGAAGCCGACCTCATGCTGCGCATCGCCGTCCCCAACAAGGGTTCCCTCTCAGGCCCTGCGGCGGAGATGCTGCATGAGGCCGGCTACCGGCAGCGCCGCGAGTCCAAGGAACTGCGCACCGTCGATCCGACGAACGACGTCGAGTTCTTCTACCTCCGGCCCCGCGACATCGCGATCTACGTCTCCTCCGGCCGGCTCGACATCGGCATCACCGGCCGCGACCTGCTGGTCGACTCCGGCGCCGAGGCCGAGGAGATCCTGCCCCTCGGCTTCGCCCGCTCCACCTTCCGCTTCGCCGCCAAGCCGGGCACCGCGAACGGCGTCGAGGACCTCAAGGGCCGCACCGTCGCCACCTCCTACGAGGGCATCGTCGAGGGTCACCTCGCCGAGCACGGCGTCGACGCCTCCGTCGTCCACCTCGACGGCGCCGTCGAGACCGCCATCGAACTGGGTGTCGCGGAGGTCATCGCCGACGTCGTCGAGACCGGCACCAGCCTGCGCAACGCGGGCCTGGAGGTCTTCGGCGAGCCGATCATGAAGTCCGAGGCCGTCGTCATCCGCCGTACCGGCGCGGACGGCGAGGAGCCCAAGGTGCAGCAGTTCCTGCGCCGGCTGCAGGGCGTCCTGGTGGCCCGGACGTACGTGATGATGGACTACGACTGCCGGGTCGAGCAGTTGGAGAAGGCCGTCGCGCTCACCCCGGGCCTGGAGTCGCCGACCATCTCCCCGCTGCACAACGAGGGCTGGGTCGCCGTACGCGCCATGGTCCCCACCAAGGACGCCCAGCGCATCATGGACGACCTGTACGCGATCGGCGCGCGGGCCATCCTGACCACGGCCATCCACGCCTGCCGTCTCTGAGAGCCCCGAGATGTCCGACCAGTCCGCTCTCCCCGTCACCTTCCGGCCCGGCCGCACCCGGGCCGTGCTGCTCACCGGCGGTGTCGCGATCTTCGTGGTGATCACGACCGTCGCGCTGCTGCTGGAGCAGCTCAGCCCCGGTGAGCGACTCAGTTTCGTCTTCACCGGGGCGGTCCTCTTCGGAGTCCTCGCGACGCTCGCCCGGGTGAAGGTCGTCGCCGACGAGACCGGCGTCACCGTCGTCAACATCGTCAGCCGGCGACACCTGGAGTGGGCCGAGATCCTCCATGTGAACCTGCGTCCCGGCGACCCCTGGGTGTTCCTCGACCTCAGCGACGGCACCAGCCTGCCCGTGCTCGGCATCCAGCCCGGTATCGCCAAGGAGCGCGCCATCGCCGACGCGCGGACCCTGCGGGCCCTCGCCGAGGCCCACGCGACGAGGGATCTGCCGTAGAGACCCATGTCTTGATTAATCTGTTGGCGGAGGCGTTTTCGTCGCGCCTTCGCCGCTGATGTGCCCCACGGTCCTCAGAGGCCCCCTGCTACCCGAGGAGTGACTCCCTCCAGCGATGGACGGATCGTCCTGTAGTACCTGCGCCGCCCCCTCCCGAGCTTTCGAGGCGGCGGCATCATGACCACCCCCCTGCTGCTCCTCGCAGCCGCCCTCCTGCTGATCCTGGCCAACGGCTTCTTCGTGGCCGCCGAGTTCGGGCTGGTCACGGTCGAGGCCACGGACGCGGAGAAGGCCGCCGCCGAGGGCGACAAACGCGCCCGCAGGGTCGCCGAGTCGCTGAAGGAACTGTCCTTCCAGCTCTCCGGCACCCAGCTCGGGATCACCATCACCTCCCTGGTCGTCGGCATGCTCGCCGAACCGGCCCTCGCCGTACTGCTGCGTGGCCCCTTCACGGCCGTCGGCATCCCCGAGGGCGCGGTCTCCGGCGTCGCGGTCGTCGTCGGCATGCTGCTGGCCTCCGCCGTGCAGATGGTGATCGGCGAGCTCGTGCCCAAGAACTGGGCGGTCTCCAAGCCCATGCAGGTCGCCCGTTTCGTGGCCGGCCCGCAGCACGTCTTCGCGCGCCTGTTCCGCCCGGTCATCGCCGCGCTGAACACCGTCGCCAACCGCCTCGTCCGCGCCCTGGGCGTGGAGCCCGCCGAGGAGCTGGCCTCCGCCCGCACCCCCGGCGAACTGGTCTCCCTGGCCCGGCACTCCGCGCAGGCCGGCGCGCTCGAACAGGACACCGCGGACCTGTTCGTCCGGACCCTGTCGCTCGCCGAGCTGACCGCGCAGCACGTGATGACCCCGCGCGTGAAGGTCAGCGCGCTGCAGTCGACGGCGACCGCCGAGGACGTGGTCAACCTGACCCGCGCCACCGGCCTGTCCCGCTTCCCCGTCTACCGGGAGAAGATCGACGAAGTCGTCGGCATGGTCCACCTCAAGGACGCCCTGGCCGTCCCCGTCCACGACCGGCTGCGCACCCCCGTCGTCCGCATCGCCCGACCGGCGCTGCTCGTCCCCGAGACCCTGCCGGTCCAGCCCCTGCTGGCCCAGCTGCGCAGCGAACAGCCCATCGCGGTCGTCGTCGACGAGTACGGCGGCACGGCCGGCGTGGTCACCCTGGAGGACATCGTCGAGGAGATCGTCGGCGAGGTCCGCGACGAGCACGACGGACAGGACCTGCCCGAACTGGCGGCCGCCCCGCCGGAGGACGGCAGGCCCGCCTGGGACGCCGACGGCAGCTGCCGCGTCGACATCCTGCAGCGCATAGGCCTCGACGTGCCCGAGGGACCGTACGAGACCGTCGCGGGCCTCGTCGCCGACCTGCTCGGCCGCATCCCGGCCGCCGGTGACAAGGCCGAACTGCCCGGCTGGCGGCTGACGGTACGCCGGGTCGGCCACTACCGCGCCGAGCGCGTCCGCCTGGTGCGGACCGGGCCGGTCGTGGAGGTCGCCCGATGAGCGTGCTCCAACTGCTGTTCGCCGCCCTGCTCGTGCTCACCAACGGCTTCTTCGTCGGCGCCGAGTTCGCCCTGGTCTCCGTCCGTCGCAGCCAGATCGAACCCCTCGGCACGGCACGCGCCCGCCAGGTCCTCTACGGCCTGGAGCGGCTGCCCCAGATGATGGCGGCGGCCCAGTTCGGCATCACGGTCTGCTCGCTGACCCTGGGCGCGGTCGCCGAACCGACGGTCGCGCACCTGCTGGAACCGGTCTTCGCGTGGATCCACCTGCCCGACGGCATGATCCACCCGCTGGGGTACGTCATCGCCCTCGCCGCCGTGGTCTTCTTCCACCTCGTCATCGGCGAGATGGTCCCGAAGAACCTGGCGATGGCCGCCCCGGAGAAGGCCGCCCTCTGGCTCAGCCCCGGCCTGGTCGCCTTCGCCCGGGTGTGCAAGCCGATCACGGTCGCCCTCGGCGCCTGCGCGCAGGGCATCCTGCGGCTGTTCCGGGTCGAGCCGAAGGACGAGGTCGAGGCCGTCTTCACCAGCGAGCAGCTCAACCGGCTGGTGGAGGACTCCGGCCAGGCGGGCCTGCTCGACCCCGAGGAACAGGAACGCCTCGAGGACGCCCTGGAGCTCGGCTCCCGACCGGTGACCGACGTCCTGCTCGGGCGCGAGTCGCTGGTGACGGTCCCGCCGTCGGTCACCCCGGGCCGCATCGTCGAGCTCACCGCCCGCACCGGGTACTCCCGCTTCCCGGTCGCCGCCGACAACGGCGCCTTCATGGGCTACCTGCACGTCAAGGACGTACTCGACCTGGAGGACTCCGAGCGGGCGGTCCCGCAGCAGCTGTGGCGCCCGATGACGACGCTCCGGGCCGACCTCCCGCTGGACGACGCCCTCACGGTCATGCGCCGGGCCGCGACGCACCTGGCCCAGGTGGCCGACGGGTCCGGCAAGGTGCTGGGCCTGGTCGCGCTGGAGGACGTACTGGAACTGCTGGTGGGCGAGGTCACGGACCCGGCGCACCGCGAGGTGCCGCCCGCGCCGCGGCTGGCGGAGCCGAAGGAAGCGGCACTGCCCGGCTGACGCACAGCACCCGCGCCCCGAAAGGGGCGCGGGGCTCACATCCCCGAAGGGTCCTGCGGCCCCCGCCCCGACAGCACCTCCCCGTAGGCCTGCATCAGATCCGGCAACCGCAACGTCGACAAGTCGTCCCGCGACAGCATCCCCGGGTACGTCGACAACCGCAGGTCCCGGTAGGCGCAGCTCTTCTCGTACAGCGTCCGCAGGAACCGTCCGTTGCCCAGCTCGTCGATCCAGCCCTGGTCCACCACGTGCCCGGCGATGGACCGCAGCTCGTCCAGGGCCTCCTCGTCCCACACGTCCCCGTTCTCGGCGGCCAACACCTCGCCGATCGAGGTGAGTTCGAGGGGACGGTAGGAGGGGAAGTCGACGCGGGTGGTGAAGCGGGACGACAGGCCGGGGTTGGCCGCCAGCAGACGGTCCATGCCCTCCGGATAGCCGGCCAGGATCACGACCAGGTGGTCCCGGTTGTCCTCGGCCCGCTTCAACAGCACCTGCAGGGCCTCGTCGCCGTACGCGTCCCCCTTGCCGTAACCGGAGTTGGAGAGCGAGTAGGCCTCGTCGACGAACAGCACGCCGCCGATCGCGGAGTCGATCAGCTCGTTGGCCTTCACGGCCGTCTGGCCCAGGTACTCGCCGACCAGGTCGGCCCGCTGCGCCTCCACGAGATGGTCGCCGCCGAGCAGCCCGAGGGCGTAGAACACGCGACCGAGGATGCGGGCGACCGTGGTCTTGCCGGTGCCGGAGGGGCCGGAGAAGACGAAGTGCCGTTTGGGCGGCTGGACCGGCAGACCCTGCCCGGCGCGCAGCCGCGCCATGTTCAACTGGGCCGACAACGCCTTCACCTGGCGCTTCACCGGCTCCAGACCCACCATGCGTTCGAGCTCGGCCAGCGCTTGCTCGAGCAGGGCCGGGTCGGTGGGCCCGGCGGGCAGCGGTGAGCCGCCGGCGGTCTTCTCGCGCACCAGGGGGTCGATCGTCGACGGCAGCGGACCGACCGGCGGGAGGTCGGCCTCGGGAAGCCTGAGGTCGCGCCCTTCCGTGCCGAAGAGCGGATCGAGGGCGTCCGGGCCGTCCAGGCCGTCCTGGACCCCGGACAGGGTGATCGCCGCGAGGTCGGCGGGGTCGTCGTAGCCGTCGCCCTCGGCTATCGCGGCGAGCCGGGCCGAGGTGTCCATGAAGGCGGGGTCGACGCGGTGCACCGACCGGTACAGGGGCAGCGCGGCGGCCGAACGGCCCGTGCCCTCGTGGGCCCGCGCCAGCCAGTACCGCAGCTCCTTGCGCTGCGGCTGCTCGCTGCGACAGCGCATCAGTGCCGCCGAGAGCAGGGGTTCGGCCTGCCCGTACATCTCCAGGCGGACCCGCGCCATCCCGCCGAACAGGCCCGCCTCGATGCCCAGCAGCGGGTCGTCGATCAGCGGGTCGGTGTGCCGGACGAGCTGGTCCCAGTCCTTGACCAGGTAGGCGCGGCAGGCGTGCAGGAAGCGGACCTGGTGGTCGGCGTCGACGGGCGGCAGACCCGCGAGCGCCCGGTCCAGCTCGGGAACATGCCGGCCGTCCAGCCAGTGCGAGGCGTGCGCGAGCAGCAGGTCACGTGGGCTCTCCAGCACCGGCTGCACCCACCAGCCCAGCCAGTACCAGGAGTTGAGTGAGCGGCGGTGCCGCGCGCGCTGCTCCCCGAAGCGGTCCCGGTGCCGGAACATCCGCAGCAGCGCCGTCGTCGTGTCGACGCGCAGCGCGTGCAGCCCGAGCCAGCCGTCGGCCATCCCGGGATCCATCCGCACCGCGGCCCGGAACTCCTCCTCCGCCTGTGGATAGGCGCCCATGGTGTAGGCGTCCACGCCTCGCAGCCAGGCGAGGTCGGCCGGGGCCTCGGGGCCCTGCGTGCCGAAGTCCATCACGTCCCCCACAAACCGTGCCCCCGTCGGTTGGCCGCCGGGCGGTCACCCGGTGGCCTCCTTGATCGAACCGCCGTGCCGCGGACCGGAGTTGCGGTGCGCGCACAGCCGCTCATAGGTCGCACCGAGGGCATGGTACCCGCGCCGGTGTCGCCCGCCGAAGGGTGCCGCACAGGACGTTTGACGAGGTGGGAGCAGATGGGACCCGGATCGGACGGTGACCGTGGGTGAGCGAAAGGCGGCACACGGCGTCCGGAAGAGGGGGATGAGGGCAGAACGAAGCCCCCGATCACGGGGGAACAACCGGGGGCTTCGCGACATCGGGACGGCCTCCGTCGGCCGCACATTGAGAACGTAAGACCTGTACGGCCCCCCGGTCAAGCGGAGTTGAGGCACTCCGGGAAGTTCTCCGACGGGCGTCTTCACCAGATCAGCACACTGCCGATGGCCCGTCACCCTCCGTGATGGACTGGTCCGGTCCAAGTGTCTTCCCAGGTCCCGGAAGCACCTCGTACCCCGTCGCACACTGCCGTACCAGGGCATCGGCGAAGGGACGTGAAGGGTCCTCGGCGAAGTGCGCCTGTTCCGCGCGGACCCATCCGGCCCAGAACTCCCGTTGTTCCGCACCGTCCCGCCGCCGTCCCCGCGTCCAGGCGTCCTCGCGCGGCAGCTCCATCCACAGCAGGGACGCCAGATGCGGGCGCAGTGCGCGCCGGCCGGCGCCGACCCCCTCGACCAGCACCACGGGGGCGGGGGGCAGCGGCCGGGGCGAGCCGAAGCGGCGGGTGCGCCAGTCATAGGGCTTGTAGTGCGCGGTGCCGCCCCGGCGGAACGGCTCGATCACCTGGGTGAGCAGGCGTCCGGTCCAGTCGAACAGCTCGTCGTGGCTGGCGATGTCGTCGAGGTGCAGCACCGGCGCGTCGCCGAGCGCGTGCGCGAGCCGGGCGGCGAACGTGGACTTGCCGGAGCCCGCGTGTCCGTCGACCCCGACCAGGCGGACCGGACCGCAGGACGGGGGGAGGCGGCGGAGCCGGGAGGCGAGTTCGTGAATGGCCTGTTCCTCGGGGGCGGCGGTGCGCGGCGGTGGAAGTCTACTGACGGTTCAGCGGGTCATGCCAGTGGTTCAGACCAATAATCCTGGGCGTGGCAGGCCCGAAGTGCTGGCAGCGGGCCCCTCCTGCGGACATAGTTGGCGTGAACCGGACCCACTCGGAATCGGACACCTGGGGGTAGCTCCACCCATGAGCAGAGCCGAACAGCCGTCCCGCAGAACGGTCCTGTCCGTCGCGGTCGCCGCGGCGGTGGTGGGCCCCTCGGTCTCCATGGGCGTGGCCCGTGCCGCGGACTCGGCGAAGGCGCCGGCCCTCCCCCACTCTCGGCTTCGCTCGAGCGGGGGGACCCCCATGGTCGACTACCACGCCTGGACCTCGTACCCCGACTGGTGCGCCGGCGC
Organism: Streptomyces sp. NPDC101152; assembly: GCF_044768275.1. NCBI lineage: Bacteria > Bacillati > Actinomycetota > Actinomycetes > Kitasatosporales > Streptomycetaceae > Streptomyces > Streptomyces sp. NPDC101152. Next base: position 308,891 of record NZ_JBIWPO010000005.1, read on the forward strand.
AGAGCAGGGCACCCGTGCCGTCGGCGGCCGGCGCCCCGGCGTGGTGATCGGCGCCCCCGCCGGCACGACCGACTACCAGGACCCGCACACCGGTACCACCGCGACCTGGGAGTACGCGACCTGGACCTCGCCGCTCCACCGGCTCCGCGTCCCCGCCACCGAGGTGGTCGCCTCCTGGAACGCGCACACCCCGGCCGGCACCTGGCTCCAGGTCGAACTCCACGGCACGTACTCCGACGGCACCGAGACACCCTGGTACGTGATGGGCCGCTGGGCGGCCGGCGACCAGGACATCAAGCGGACCTCGGTCGACGGCCAGACGGACCACAAGAGCACCGTCTGGACCGACACCTTCGCCATCGACGACGCGACGACCGGCCTGCGCCTGGTGTCGTACCGCCTGCGCCTCACCCTCTACCGCAGGCCCGGCACGCAGCTGACCCCCACCGTGTGGCGGCTCGGTGCCATGGGCTCCGACATCCCGGACCGCTTCACCGTCCCCGCCTCCACCCCGGGCCTCGCCCGGGAGCTGATCGTCCCGCGCTACTCGCAGGAGATCCACAAGGGCCAGTACCCCGAGTACGACAACGGCGGCGAGGCCTGGTGCAGCCCCACCTCCTCGCAGATGATCATCGAGTACTGGGGCGGCCGGCTCACCCCTGAGCAACTGGCCTGGGTGGACCCGAGCTACGCCGACCCGCAGGTCGACCACGCGGCCCGCTTCACCTACGACTACCAGTACCAGGGCTGCGGCAACTGGCCCTTCAACGCCGCCTACGCGGCCACCTTCGACGGCCTGCAGAGCGTGGTCACCCGGCTCGGTTCGCTCACCGACCTCGAGACCCTGATCGCGGCCGGCATCCCGGCCATCACGTCCCAGTCCTTCCTCAAGGAGGAACTGACGGGGGCGGGCTACGGCACCTCCGGGCACCTGATGACCGTCATCGGCTTCACGGCGGACGGTGACGTGATCGCCAACGACCCGGCCTCCCCGAACGACGAGGCGGTGCGACGGATCTACCAGCGGCGCGAGTTCGAGAACATCTGGCTGCGCACCAAGCGGTACAACGCATCCGGCAAGGTCGTCTCCGGCACCGGCGGTGTCTGCTACCTCTACTTCCCGGCGCGGCCCGGTGCCCGCCGACGCGCGGCGCTCGCGGCGGTCGGCGTGCGCTGACCGGCCGGCCGACCACCCGCTCGTCGATCAGAGTCGAACGAATGGCCGTTGTTGTTCTGACATACTGCGGATGTCCCGCCCCCCCCGCCCGAGACCAGGGTCGAAATTGAAGATCAGCGAACCGAGCGATGCCGCCCGTCCCCGGGCGCGCGGCACCGAGCGCTCAGTGGCGCGCCGCGCCGAACTCATCGCCATCGGGCGGAAGTTGTTCGCCGACACGTCCTACGACGCACTGTCGATGGACGACATCGCCAAGCAGGCGCACGTCGCCAAGGGTCTGATCTACTACTACTTCCAGTCCAAGCGGGGCTACTACCTGGCGATCATCCACGACTCCGTCGCCGACCTGATCAACTTCGCGGCGAGCGGCCTCGAGCTGGAGCAGCTGGACCGGGTCCACCGCACCATGGAGAGCTACCTGCGCTGGGCCGAGCACAACCAGGCTGCCTACCGCACGATCGTCAGCGGCGGCGTCGGCTTCGACACCGAGGTGCAGGCCATCCGGGACGGGGTGCGGGAGGCGATCGTCGCGACCATCGCCGACGGGGCGTACGGCCGTACCGACATCGCCCCGATAGCCCGCATGGGCCTGTTCGCCTGGGTGTGCAGCGTCGAAGGCGCCACCCTCGACTGGATCGACCGCCCCGCGCTGACCCGCGACCAGATGCGCGAGCTGCTGACCAAGACCCTCGGCGCCTCCATGCGCGCGATCGAGGAACTGGACCCCGCCTACCCGGCCCCCTCCCCGGCCCGCCGCGACTCCTGACCGAGAAGGCGTTCCGCTGCGGTCGACGTGCCCTTCGTGCCGTGCGCGATATTCTTGAAGTGAGCGGTCGTTAACCGGTGACGGGATGCCTTCGATCGGGCATACTCACAGCGCACAGCCGCTGGTCAGCAGCTTCCGAGACCCGGGAGAGCAGGCCACCGGCTGGGTCCGAGGAAGACCCGGCGGAGCCGCCCCCACCCAAGGCGCACGTCGGCCGATGTGCCCGAAACAGGGAGGAGAGCGTCGCCATGCCCGACCACGCCCCGCAGCCGGTGGACCGTCAACTGCCCACGGACGAGGCCCGGGACCTGATCTCGCTCGTCCGCGACATCGCCCAGCGCGAGATCGCGCCCAGCGCGGCCCAGGAGGAGGACGCCGGACGCTTCCCGCGCGAGGTCTTCACCCTGCTGTCCAGGTCGGGACTGCTCGGACTGCCGTACGACTCCGAGTACGGCGGCGGCGACCAGCCGTACGAGGTCTACCTCCAGGTGCTGGAGGAGCTCGCCGCGGCCCGCCTCACCGTCGGCCTCGGCCTCAGCGTGCACACCCTCGCCTCCTACGCCCTCGCCGCCTACGGCTCCAAGGAGCAGCAGGTCGAACACCTGCCCATGATGCTCGGCGGCGGCCTGCTCGGGGCGTACTGCCTCTCGGAGCCGTCCTCCGGCTCCGACGCCGCGTCCCTGCGCACGCGGGCGGTACGCGACGGCGAGGACTGGGTGATCGACGGCACCAAGGCCTGGATCACCCACGGCGGGATCGCGGACTTCTACACCGTCATGGCCCGCACCGGCGAGGACGGCCCGCGCGGGATCACCGCCTTCCTGGTGCCCGGCGACGCCGAGGGGCTGACCGGCGCGGCGCCCGAGAAGAAGATGGGCCTGAAGGGCTCTCCCACCGCACAGGTCCACTTCGACGGGGTGCGGGTGCCCGACGAGCGGCGCATCGGGGACGAGGGGCAGGGCTTCGCGATCGCCCTGGCCTCGCTCGACTCCGGCCGGCTCGGCATCGCGGCCTGCGCGATCGGCCTCGCCCAGGCGGCCCTCGACGAGGCGGTCGCCTACGCCACCGGGCGGCAGCAGTTCGGGCGGCCGATCGCCGACTTCCAGGGGCTGCGCTTCCTGCTCGCCGACATGGCCACCCAGATCGAGGCGGGCCGCGCTCTGTACCTGTCCGCGGCGCGGCTGCGCGATGCGGGCCGGCCCTTCGCCAAGCAGGCGGCCATGGCCAAGCTGCACTGCACCGACACCGCGATGAGGGTCACCACCGACGCCGTCCAGGTGCTCGGCGGATACGGCTACACCGCGGACTTCCCGGTCGAGCGTTACATGCGCGAGGCCAAGGTGCTGCAGATCGTCGAGGGCACCAACCAGATCCAGCGGATGGTCATCGCCCGGCACCTCGCGGGCCCGGAAACCCGCTGAACTGTCCCGGCAGGACCTGCGGGGCCGCCAGCCTGACCCACTCCGGGTCGTGGCGGCCCGGCAGGGTGCGGCCCCGGTCGGCCCAGGCGCGCAGCAGATCACGGTAGATCGGCGGGTCCTGGACCGGCGCAGGGGCAGGCGGAACCGTTCTTGCGGGTGGCGGGACGAAGATACGGCGCTGACGCCCGGTCGCTGAAGAGGTGGGGGTCATACCAGGTCAACGCGGCAGGGCTCGGACAGGTCACCGATCCCACGTATCGAGCGTGAGTTCGCGGCCCGCCCCTGGTCACCGGCCGCCGTCTGACGTACCGTCAGCCACGCCGTCTCCAGGGAGGTGAGGCATGGCCGACGACCGTCCCGTACCGCTCGACGAGTACCCCGTGCACCAGGTCCCCCTGTCCATGCGGTACGTGGCGACCGGGGACCGCAACGCCTACGACCGCTGCATCTTCCACGTCCTCGACCACGAAGGCCGCGCCCTGCTGATCGCCGGCCTCGGCGTGTACCCGAACGTGGGTGTGGTCGACGCGTACGCGACCCTGCGGGTGGGGGACTCCCTGCACGCGGTGCGCGCGTCGGACGCGCTCGGCGAGGACCGCATGCGGCTCGCGGTGGGGCCGCTGCGGATCGAGGTGGCGGAGCCCCTGCGGCGCCTGCGGCTGATCAGCGACGACGACTCGCTGTCGTACGACCTCACCTGGACCGCCGATTTCCCGGCCCTGTGGGAACCCCATCACGTCCAGCGCCGCGGCGACCGGCTCACCCTGGAAGGACGCCGGTTCGCGCAGGCGGGGGGCGTGGAGGGCGTCATCCGGGCGGCCGGCGAGGAGTTCCGGGTGAGCGCACGGGAGTGGACCGGCACCCGGGACCGCAGCTGGGGTGTGCGGCCCATTCCGGGGGAGGAGGGCGGACGGTTCGCCGAGGAGCGGCCGACCGAGGGCTTCCACTGGCTGTGGTGTCCGGTCCGCTTCGAGGACCGGTTCCTGATGGTGATCGTCCAGGAGGACGCCGACGGCTACCGCACCCTCAACGACGCCACCCTCGTCCGCCCCGGCCACCGCGACCGCCAACTCGGCTGGCCCCAGCCCGAGATCACCTACCGCTCCGGCACCCGCCGGCCCGAACGCGCCGTCATCCACCTCGGCGACCTCCGCAAGCCCCAGGAGCTGGAGGCGGAGATCCTCATATCCACGCCGCTCGCCGTCGGCGCCGGCTACCCGCCGGCCGACGACTGGCAGCACGGCACCTGGCAGGGGCGAGGCTGGACGGACCGGCGGACGTACGACCTGACGCAGCCGCACCCGCTCGCCGCGTACGGCGTCACCGACCACGCGGCACGCTTCCGGCTGGACGGACACGTCGGGTACGGCATCTTCGAGCACGGCTCGTTCGGGCGGCACGACCCGAGCGGTTTCACGGAATTCACGTCGGTCGCACCGTAAGGGGGTTCACGACATGGCCACGGCACCCCGCCCCCGCACCACCACCCGTGACCCGGAGGAGCTCGCCCGCCGCCTCACCACCTGGCTCGGCACTCGGCTGCCCGGCGCCAAGGCGGTCGGCGTCAGCGTCCCGGAGTCCAACGGGCTGTCCAGCGAGACCCTGCTCTTCGACATCGAGCACCCCGAACCGCCCGTGGCCTCCTGCGCGTTGCGGCTCGCGGCGGACCCGGCGGCGTACACCGTCTTCCCGGTGTACGACATGCCGCGCCAGTACCGCACGATGCGCCTCGTGGCCGAGCACTCCGACCTGCCGGTGCCGAGGGTGCTGTGGCTGGAGGAGGATCCGGGGCCGCTCGGAGCGCCCTTCTTCGTGATGGAACGGGTCGCGGGGCGCGTGCCGCCGGACGTGATGCCGTACACCTACCAGGGCAACTGGCTGCACGCGGCGAGCGACGCCGAACGGGAGCGGCTGGAGGCGGCCTCGATCGGACTGCTGGCCCGGCTGCACGACCAAGTTCCCCCGGAAGCAGCCGAGTTCCTCACTCTACCCGGTGACGGCGACGCACTGCGTCGTCACGTCAACGCCCAACGCGCCTACTACGACTGGGTCGTCGACGGACGCGCCCGCTCCCCGCTCATCGAGGCCGCGTTCGACCGCCTGGAGGACTGCTGGCCCGACGATCCGGGCACACCGGTGCTCAACTGGGGCGACGCGCGCATCGGGAACATCGTGTACGACGGCTTCGAACCCGTCGCCGTCCTGGACTGGGAAATGGCCTCGCTCGCCCCGCGCGAGGTCGACCTCGGCTGGACGGTCTACCTGCACCGCTTCTTCCAGGACCTGACCGAAGCCTTCGGGCAGCAGGGCCTGCCGGACTTCCTGCGCCGCGACCGGGTCGAGGCCCGGTACGCCGCACTCACCGGTCACACCCCACGCGACATGGACTTCCACACCCTGTACGCGGCCCTGCGGCACGCCATCGTGATGCTCCGCATCGCCTACCGCCAGGTGCACTTCGGCGAGGCGGCCGTCCCGGCCGACCCGGACACACTGATCCTGCACCACGACAGCCTGCGCGCCATGGTGCAGGGCAGGTACTGGGAGTGAGCGAGGCGGTTCAGGCGGCCTGACGGCGCAACACCGGCACGCGCAACGGGCGCGAGCCCGGGCCGCCGACGTGCGAGAACGGCTGCGTCCGCCAGTCGAGTCCCTGGGGGAGCGTCAACAGAAGCGCGGTGTGCTGCTCCTGGGGCTCGGCCGACTCGTCCGCGGAGCGGGCCTCGGCGGCGCGGCGGCCCGTGCCGGCGCAGACGGTGAGGCCGAACGGGTTCCACGGCGAGGCGCACAGCGCGTGCTCCGGCAGGATCTCCTCGTCGGCGAGCAGGGCGATGGGCTGCGCGCAGTCCGGGCAGACCACCCGGTACATCTCGAAGGTGTCGTACGCGTCGAGTTCCTCGTCGTCGTAGGCGTCGGGTTCGACGCCCTCCGGCTCGGGCTCGACCACCGGCTGGAGCCGCTTGGACGCGGTGCGACCAGGGCGCTTGAGACTCTGCATGGATAACTCCCCCTTGGGCTGGGGCCGTGAAGGCACTGCGGCCTCGACCACAGCAAGCACTTCCCGTCCGCTCTCGGCGGTAATCACGAGACCATCACGGAGATGCCCCGGTGGATGTGGCGTTCGTCACATGCCGCTCGCAGGTGCCCCTGGTGGACGTTTTGTCCCCCCGAACGGCTCACAGGCTGCTCCCGCCCACATCACGAACCGGGTATGACCTGGTCTGCTGAGGTATCCGTGGAGATCAAGCACCCTGTAGGTTCTTGCGCCATGGAGGAGCTGGACCGTCAGATCGTGCAGCTGCTCGTCAAGGACGGGCGGATGAGCTACACAGACCTGGGCAAGGCCACGGGCCTGTCCACGTCGGCCGTGCACCAGCGGGTGCGGCGGCTGGAACAGCGTGGCGTCATCCGCGGCTATGCCGCGGTGGTCGACCCGGAGGCCGTCGGGCTGCCCATGACCGCGTTCATCTCGGTCAAGCCGTTCGATCCCAGCGCGCCGGACGACATCGCGGACCGGCTCGCCGGTGTGCCCGAGATCGAGGCCTGCCACAGCGTCGCCGGGGACGAGAACTACATCCTGAAGGTGCGGGTGGCCACCCCGCACGAGCTGGAGGAGCTGCTGGCCCGGGTACGGACGCTGGCGGGCGTCTCCACCCGGACGACGGTGGTGCTGTCGACTCCGTACGAGGCACGGCCACCGAGGATCTAGTGCCGCGGCACTGGGAGCGCCCCGCGTCAGGAGGCGCCCGGGCGACGGGCGAGACTGTTGCCCATGAGTGAGCGCAGCCCAGAGCCCGGCACCGTCCTGCTTCGCCGCGGTGAGGTCCACAGTCCCGCCGATCCCTTCGCGACCGCGATGGTCGTTCAGGCCGGGCAGGTCGCCTGGGTCGGGTCCGAAGGGGCCGCCGACGCGTTCGCCGACGGGGTCGACGAGGTGGTCGACCTGGACGGTGCCCTGGTCACGCCGGCCTTCACCGACGCCCATGTGCACACCGCCTCGACCGGGCTCGCGCTCACCGGGCTCGACCTGTCCGACGCGCCCTCCCTGGAGGCCGCCCTCGGCCTCGTACGGAGCTTCGCCGCCGGTCGGCCCGGGGACCGTGTCCTGCTCGGGCACGGTTGGGATGCCTCCCGGTGGCCCGGCGGACGCCCGCCGACGCGTGCCGAACTGGACGAGGCCACCGGCGGCCGTCCCCTCTACCTGTCCCGCATCGACGTCCACTCGGCGGTCGTGACGACGGCGCTGCTGGACCTCACCCCGGACCACGGCGGCGTGGACGGTCCGCTGACCGGCGACGCCCACCACGCCGTCCGCGCGGCCGCGTTCGCAGCCGTGACGCCCGAGCAGCGCGCCCGGGCCCAGCGCGCCGCCCTCGACCGGGCGGCCTCCCTGGGCATCGGCTCGGTTCACGAGTGCGGCGGGCCCGAGATCTCCTCCGAGGCCGACTTCAGCGGACTGCTGCGGCTCGCCGCCGAGGAACCGAGCCCCCGCGTCGTCGGCTACTGGGCCGAGCAGGACGTGGAGAAGGCCCGTGAGCTGGGCGCGGCCGGCGCGGCCGGGGACCTGTTCGTCGACGGCGCCCTGGGCTCCCACACCGCCTGTCTGCACCAGCCCTACGCGGACGCCGGCCACAACGGCGCCGCCTACCTCGACGCCGTCGCCGTCGCCGCCCATGTCGTCGCCTGCACCGAGGCCGGGCTCCAGGCCGGCTTCCACGCCATCGGCGACGCGGCCGTGACCACCGTCGTCGACGGCGTCCGGGCCGCCGCCGAGAAGGTGGGCCTCGCCCGGGTCCGCGCGGCGCGGCACCGCGTCGAGCACGCGGAGATGCTGACGCCGGAGACGATCGCCGCCTTCGCCGAGCTCGGTCTGACCGCCTCCGTGCAGCCCGCCTTCGACGCCCTGTGGGGCGGTGCGGACGGCATGTACGCCCAGCGGCTGGGTGCGGGGCGGGCGAGGTCGCTCAACCCCTTCGCGGCCCTGCTGCGGGCAGGCGTGCCCCTCGCCTTCGGCTCCGACAGCCCGGTCACACCGCTCGACCCCTGGGGCACCGTCCGCGCCGCCGCCTTCCACCGCACCCCCGAGCACCGGGTCTCCGTCCGCGCCGCCTTCACCGCCCACACACGGGGCGGCTGGCGGGCGGTGGGCCGGGACGACGCGGGCGTGCTCGTGCCCGGCGCCCCCGCGGACTACGCCGTGTGGCGCACCGACGAACTGGTGGTCCAGGCCCCCGACGACCGGGTCGCCCGCTGGTCCACCGATCCCCGCTCCGGCACCCCGGGCCTGCCCGACCTGGCCCCGGGCCGTGACCTGCCCGTCTGCCTGCGCACCGTGGTGGGCGGACGGACGGTTTTCGTACGGCCGGGCGAGTGATCTCCCGGGGCGGCGCAGGTCCGATCGGGCTTCCGCGCCTCGCGGCGCGACCTGCGCGTCCGCCCCGCTGACCAGGCCATTGGTCGAAGACGCGCAGGTCAAACGGCTGTTGACAGGCGGAGGCAGGGGGCCGGTAGGTTCGGCGGAGTCCACCACCGGACGCCCTACCGGGGAACTTCCGCGCGCTCGCCCGCGGCGCCGCTGGGTCAGGGACGGTGTGCCGCACCGGGGCACCGCCACTGGGAGCCAGGCTCAGCGCCCGCGCCGCGGCGAGGGAACGTTCCGGCCGGACGGGGAGGTGTGACCCGGGTGGGGCCCGGTCGTTCAGTAGACAACGGCTCTCGGTCGACCCGCAGCCAGCGGGTCCCAGGTCGGCCCGAAGGGCGCCGGGCCCCCATCCGCAGCATGCGGCCGCCAGGCATGCGAGGTCACCGCGGGGGCAAAAGAGCCTGAAACGGGGAGTCTTACCCCGCTCTTGTGGAATCGACACCACCATACGAACCACCTGTCACGTCCGCGCAGGCCCCGGCCACTATGGTGGACACCTGTGTACGGACACGAAGGGGCAGCAGTGAACGACGGCGACGGAACCCTCGCGGGACAGGCCAGTCAGAGGCAGTACGGCCCGCTCGGTACGGCCTTGGTGATCATCCCGACCTACAACGAGGCGGAGAACATCAAGAAGATCGTCGGCCGGGTCCGCAAGTCCGTCCCCGAGGCGCATGTCCTCGTGGCCGACGACAACAGCCCCGACGGCACCGGCAAGCTCGCCGACGAGCTGGCCGCCGAGGACGACCACGTCCAGGTGCTGCACCGCAAGGGCAAGGAGGGTCTGGGTGCCGCCTACCTCGCGGGCTTCCGCTGGGGCCTGGACAACGGCTACGGCGTGCTGGTCGAGATGGACGCCGACGGCTCCCACCAGCCCGAGGAGCTGCCCCGCCTGCTGACCGCGCTCAAGAGCGCCGACCTGGTCCTCGGCTCCCGCTGGGTGCCCGGCGGGCGGGTCGTCAACTGGCCAAAGTCGCGTGAGTTCATCTCCCGGGGCGGCAGCCTCTACTCCCGCCTCGCCCTCGACCTCCCGCTGCGGGACATCACCGGCGGCTACCGCGCCTTCCGGCGGGAGACGCTCGAGGGACTCGGCCTGGACCAGGTCGCCTCCCAGGGCTACTGCTTCCAGGTCGACCTCGCCCGCCGCGCGGTCAAGGCCGGCTACCACGTCGTCGAGGTCCCCATCACCTTCGTCGAGCGGGAACTCGGCGACTCCAAGATGAGCCGCGACATCCTCCTCGAGGCCCTGTGGCGGGTCACCGCGTGGGGCGCCTCGGAGCGGGTGGGCAAGCTCACGGGCCGCGCGAAGAAGGCCTGACCAGGACAGGTGTACGGGCTCATCGGGCGGCCTGATCGTTCGCTTATCCCGCGCTGAGCCGGGGCCAGGCACACTGGACGCATGACGACTGGTGCTCCGACCCCCACGTACCCCGCCCGGCCCAGGCGCTCCCGGCTGCGGACCTTCCTGCCGCTCGGCGTCGCGGCCTGGCTGGTGCTGGAGATCTGGCTGCTGACCGTGGTCGCCGGGGCGTCGAGCGGGTTCACCGTGTTTCTCGTGCTGCTCGCCGGATTCGTGCTGGGCGGCGCGGTGATCAAGAAGGCGGGCCGCCGGGCCTTCCAGAATCTCAACGAAGCGCTGCAGCGCGGCGGCACCCCGCAGCGCGGCGGCGGCAACGGCCTGATGATGCTGGGCGGCCTGCTGCTCATGATCCCCGGGCTCATCTCGGACGCGGTGGGCCTGCTCCTGCTGGTCCCGCCCGTCCAGAAGGTCCTCGGCCGTTACACGGAGCGCACCGTCGACCGCAAGCTGCGCGAGGCCGCCGAGGGCGGCTTCGGGGGTGCCTTCCAGCAGGCCCGTATCCACCGCCCCGACGGCAAGGTCGTCCAGGGCGAGGTCGTCCGGCACGACGAGCCGGGCGGCGACGCCCCGCAGGGGCCGCGCCCGCCGCTGACCCGCTGAGCGCGCCACGGACACACGACTGCGGGCGCCTACGTGAATTCACGTAGGCGCCCGCAGTCACTTGCTTCGGTTGTCGTGCGCCTCGACCCTGGCAGGGACTAGGCCGACTTGCGGCTGTCCCGCGGATGGACCGCGATGTTCATCGCGCCCGAACGCAGAACGGCCAGACGCTCCTCGAGGACCTCTTCGAGTTCCTCGCGGGTGCGCCTTTCCATCAGCATGTCCCAGTGCGTACGCGCGGGCTTGGCCTTCTTCTCTTCCGGGCCGTCGCCATCGACGAGGAGTGCCTGGGCCCCGCAGACCTTGCACTCCCACTCCGGCGGGATCTCCGCCTCGACCGAGAAGGGCATCTCGAACCGGTGCCCCTTCTCGCATGCGTACTCCACGGCCTGGCGCGGGGCCAGGTCGATGCCGCGGTCCGTCTCGTAGCTGGTCACCACGAGGCGCGTGCCGCGAAGAGCTCGCTCACTCATGAATCGTGCCTCCCGGGCTTGTCGCCCACAGGACAGGTGTCGCTGTCGTCGTCATCCGGTCAACGTCCGGTCGGCGGTAAAGATTCCCGTTCCGAGTCCCGTTCCGGGTCATGCGTCGCCGTCGTAGCCGCCCCTTGTTGTACCCACCGGCGCCCGGTTTGTCACATCTGCTAGCAGATGTCACCCAGCGTTTCGGCATCTTTGACGCGCAGTAACGGTACGCCTGGCAGGCCAAACGCGTACACTACAGCTCTTTTGCTGTCTGTGCTAAATCCTCTCGGGAACCGGATTGCCGGCATCGTTGATCGCCTGCCGCACCGGAACCCGCGCGAGCAGGGCGAATCCGATGACGAAGAAGACCACCAGCGAGATGATCGCGTCCCGGTAACTTCCGGTCAGCTGGTAGGTGATCCCGAACAGCAGCGGACCGAGCCAGCTCATTCCCCGGTCGCTCATCTCGTACGCGGAGAAGTACTCGGCCTCCTTGCCCGGCGGGACGAGATGGGAGAACAGCGAGCGGGACAGCGCCTGGCTGCCGCCGAGCACCAGCCCGATGCCGGCCGCGAGGACGAAGAACCACACCGGAGCCCCGGCCGGCAGGAAGTACCCGGCCGCCAGCGTCACCGTCCATGCCACCAGTGATCCGAGGATCGTGCGCTTGGCCCCGTACGTCCGCGCCAGCCGCCCCATTCCCAGGGCTCCCGCGACCGCGAGCACCTGGACCATCAGGACGGCTGTGATGAGCGTGGACTGGCTCAGGCCCAGTTCCTCGGAGCCGTACACCGACGCCTGGGAGATCACGGTCTGGATGCCGTCGTTGTAGATGAGGTAGGCGAGCAGGAAGGAGAGAGTGAGGGGCTTGGTGCGCATGCCGCGGACGGTGACGGCGAGTTGCCGCCAGCCGTGGACCGCCGGCCTGGAGGGCACGGTGCGGGCGTCGCGCAGCCGCTGCAGCGGTACGAGCGTGAAGGCGCCCCACCACAGGCCCGCGGAGGCCAGGCAGATGCGCACGGCCGTCGACTCGGACAGGCCGAAGGAGTCGTGTGCGGTGAACAGCACCAGGTTGACGACGAGCATTGTCGAACCGGCCGCATAGCCGAAGGCCCAGCCGCGTGCGGACACCCGGTCCCGGTCCTCGGGCGGCGCGATCTGCGGCAGGTAGGAGTTGTAGACGACCATCGAGACGGCCACGGACGAGTTGGCGACGACCAGCAGCAGACCGCCGAGCAGATAGCGGTCCCCGGACAGGAAGAACAGGCCGGTCGTGGCGGTCGCCCCCACATAGGCGCAGGCGGCGAGCAGCGGCTTCTTGCGCCCCGTGCGGTCCGCGGCGGCGCCCACCAGCGGCATCACCAGGATCGACACGATGACGGAGGCGGAGACGCAGTACGCGAAGAACGACCCGGCCCGCACCGGGACGCCCAGCGGGTGCACGTACCCGGCCGCGTCCGCCGCCGACCTGGCGACCGACGTCAGATAGGGACCGAGGAACACGGTGAGCACGCTCGTCGAGTAGACGGAGCAGGCCCAGTCGTAGAAGTACCAGCCGCGCTGCTCGCGCCGCCGGTCGATGGCCTCGGCCCGCACGGTCTCGGTGCTCACCCGTGCCCTCGCTTCCCCGTGGATGTCCCGCGCGAAGGCGGCGGGGCGTCGGTGTCAGGGGTGGGGCACCCAGACGCCGCGGTCCTCCATGACCTTGCGCAACGTGTCGATGTGATCGGTCATGATGCCATCGACTCCCAGGTCCAGGAGCCGGTGCATGCGATCGGCGTCGTTGACGGTCCACACGTGCACCTGCAACCCGCGCGCATGGGCGGCCCGCAGGAAGCGGTGGTCGACGACCCGGACGCCGGACTGCGCCTCGGGAACCTGCGCGGCGACCGCAGAGCGGCGCAGCGCGGCCGGCACGCCCCAGGAGCGCAACCGGAGGTTGAGCACGCCCCGGGTGCCGTACGACGTCGCCAGCCGTGGCCCGGCCAGCCGCTGGGCGCGGATCACCCGGGCCTCGGAGAAGGAGCCGGCGCAGACGCGGTCCCACGCGTGCGTGCGCTCGACCAGGTCCAGGAAGGGACGGAGCGAGGCCTCCGCCTTGAGGTCCACGTTCCAGCGCACCTCGGGGAAGGTCTCCAGCAGTTCCTCGAACAACGGAACCGGCTCCCTGCCCGCCACGCGCGCGTGGCTCACGTCCTTCCACGGCAGATCGGCTATGCGGCCGGCGCCGTCCGTCACCCGGTCCAGCGTCGCGTCGTGGAAGGCGACCAGCCTGCCGTCGGCCGTGGCGTGCACGTCGGTCTCGATGTAGCGGTAGCCCGCCGCCACCGCCCGCCGGAACTGCGACACGGTGTTCTCCAGACCGTCGGCGGCCCCGCCCCGGTGGGCGAAGGCGATCGGGCCGGGATGATCGAGGTAGGGGTGGCGTATCCGCGTGGTCACGGTCGCAGTATCGCCCCCCGCGGTTGCCCTTCGGCAACGACCGTGCTGCCGGCGGCTGCCCGGGGGACGTCGAACACCCGCAGGAAGAGCTGGGCGAGCGGGCCGATGGACAGCGCGTACAGGACCGTGCCGATGCCGACGGTGCCGCCGAGGGCGAAACCGGTCACCACGACCGCCACTTCGATGGCCGTCCGCATCAGCCGGATCGAGCGGCCGGTACGGCGGTGCAGCCCCGTCATCAGCCCGTCCCGCGGGCCGGGTCCGAACCGGGCGGAGATGTAGAGCCCGGTCGCCGCGCCGTTGAGCAGGATGCCGGCCAGCAGGAGCGGTACGCGGACGGTCAGGGAACGAACCTCGGGCACCAGGGCGAGGGTGGCGTCCATGGCGAGGCCGACGGCGAAGACGTTGGAGACCGTGCCGAGTCCGGGGCGCTGCCGCAGCGGGACCCACAGGAGCAGTACGGCCGCGCCGACGATGATCGACACGACGCCGATGGTCAGGCCGGTGAGCCGGGCCAGGCCCTGGTGCAGCACGCCCCAGGGTTCGAGTCCGAGGCCGGCGTCGACGAGCAGCGCGGCACTCGCCCCGTACAGCGCGAGCCCGACATAGAGCTGGAGCAACCGTCGCCCGAGACGGTCCTTCGTGGGCTTCGCGGACTTCACGTCGTACCCCTGTGGTCGTAGTGGCCTGGTGCATGTCACCCTGGGGCTTGGGTGGAAGTGTCATCCATGGCCAATTCAAGGAAGGTGGACTGATTCTCATGGCCCATTGGACTTCGGCGATGGGTGCGGCGCAGCTCGCCCGGCTGCTCAACTCCCAGCAGGACCGCCCGGCGGGACCGGGCACCCGCCGTCCGCCCGCGTACCGGGCGCTGGCCGACGGCATCCGGCTGCTGGTGTTGGAGGGCCGCGTCCCGGTGGCCGCCCGACTGCCCGCCGAACGCGAACTGGCCCTGGCCCTGTCGGTCAGCCGTACGACGGTCGCGGCGGCCTACGAGGCGTTGCGCACCGAGGGTTTCCTGGAGTCCCGGCGCGGCGCCGGCAGCTGGACGGCCGTACCGGCCGGGAACCCGCTCCCCGCGCGCGGGCTCGAACCCCTTCCGCCCGAGGCCCTCGGTTCGATGATCGACCTGGGCTGCGCGGCGCTTCCCGCTCCCGAACCGTGGCTGACCCGGGCCGTCCAGGGCGCGCTGGAGGAACTGCCGCCGTACGCCCACACACACGGCGACTATCCGGCCGGGCTCCCCGCCCTGCGCTCGATGATCGCCGAGCGCTACAGCGCGCGCGGGATCCCGACGATGCCCGAGCAGATCATGGTGACCACCGGGGCGATGGGCGCCATCGACGCGATCTGTCATCTCTTCGCGGGCCGCGGTGAGCGGATCGCCGTGGAATCGCCCTCGTACGCCAACATCCTCCAGCTGATGCGGGAGGCCGGGGCCCGGCTGGTGCCCGTCGCGATGGCGGAGGGGCTCACCGGCTGGGACCTGGACCGCTGGCGTCAGGTGCTGCGCGACGCGGCACCCCGGATCGCGTACATCGTCGCCGACTTCCACAACCCCACCGGCGCGCTCGCCGGCGAGGACCAGCGCAGGCAGCTCGTGGAGGCGGCCCGGTCGGCGGGCACGGTGCTCATCGCCGACGAGACGATGAGCGAGTTGTGGCTGGACGAGGGGCTCGGGGCGGCGACGATGCCGCGGCCGGTGTGCGCCTTCGACCCCGCCGGGTCCAGCGTCATCACCGTCGGCTCCGCCAGCAAGGCCTTCTGGGCGGGCATGCGCATCGGCTGGGTGCGCGCGGCACCGGACGTGATCCGCAGCCTGGTCGCCGCCCGGGCGTACGCCGATCTGGGAACGCCCGTGCTGGAGCAGCTCGCCGTGAACTGGCTCTTCAGCACCGGGGGCTGGGAACAGGCCGTGGACATGCGGCGCGAGCAGGCCCGGGAGAACCGGGACGCCCTCATCGCGGCGGTGCGCCGGGAACTGCCCGACTGGGAGTTCGAGGTGCCGGCCGGCGGGCTGACCCTGTGGGTGCGGACGGGCGGTCTGTCCGGGTCACGGCTCGCGGAGGCGGGGGAGCGGGTCGGCGTACGGGTCCCGTCCGGGCCGCGCTTCGGGGTCGACGGCGCCTTCGAGGGGTACGTGCGCCTCCCGTTCACCGTGGGCGGCGCGGTCGCCGACGAGGCGGCGGTGCGGCTGGCTGCGGCGGCGAAGCTGGTGGAGACCGGGGCGACGGGGGGCGGGGAGGCACCGAGGACGTTCGTCGCCTGAACCCCAGCCTCCGAGCCGCTTCGGCGTCTAGGGGCTCTCCGCCACCACGGCTTCCACGGGCACCGGCTCCGCCTCGACGCCCTCGGCCGCGAGGCCCTCCCCGTCGGCCGGGGTGGTCCGGGGCGGGAGCAGGGCCAGTACGGCCTGCCGGTCCGCGTCGCTCGTCGCGTCGTCGTAGGGGTCCGGCGTGGACGGCACCTGGAGCCGGTGCACGGGGCCCGAGCCCAGACGGGCGTACCCGCGTCCCGGAGGCACGTGCGCGACCGGCGTGGTGTGGGGCGGCGCCCCCAGCACCGTCTCCAACTGCCCGGTCGTCGCGGGCCCGAGCACCACGCGCGCGCGGGTGTGCTGCCGTAGCGCGTCGCTCAGCGCGTCCGCGTTGTCGAACTGGTCGGCCACCACCACGGTGACGTTCGCCGCGCGCCCGTGCCGGAGCGGGACCTGGAGCAGCGCCTGCGGGTCCTTGCGGCCGTCCGCTGCGGCGAGGTGGGAGAAGGCGGTCGGGTGGTCCAGCAGGATCCACAGCGGGCGCCTGGTGTCCTCCGGCGGCGGGTGACCGGCCTGGCGGGCGCGGTTGGCCGCGATGAGCCGGCGCTCCGTTTCCGTGGCCGCCCACTCCAGACTGGCCAGCGCTCCCGCCAGCCCGCACTCGACGGCTAGGACGCCGTCCCGGCCGGTCAGCCAGGCGTACTCGCCGGTGCCACCGCCGTCGACGATCACGACGTCGCCGTGCTGGAGGGCCTGGAGGGCGACCGAGCGCAGCAGGGTCGAGGTGCCGCTGCCCGGCTGGCCCATGACCAGCAGGTGCGGCTCGGTGGACCGCACGCCCGTGCGCCACACGACCGGCGGGACGTCGCGCCGGTCCGCGCCGTAGGTGAGGGGGAGAGTGCGCTGGACCTGGGAGGGGTCGGTGAAGCCCAGGACCGTCTCGCCCGGAGCCGTGACGAAACGCTGGGCGGCGATGTCGGTGGGCAGCGGGGGCAGGACGGTGACGGTGAGCTGGTTGCCCTCCTCGTCCCAGGCGAAGTGGTACTCGCGGCCGCGGCCCGACTTGGCGTGCAGCAACTGCTCGATCCGCGCGCGGGCCTCGGACTCGCCGTCCGGGAAGTACGCCGGGTAGCGGATGACGATCTCGGTGACACGCCCGGACTCGTCGAACTCGTACGTGGGGAAGACCTTCTCCCACTCGCCGCCGTGCGCGTAGAGGGGGGCGGGGTCCTCGGGGGTGGAGAAGTACGGGACCAGGGCCTCGTACAGGGACTTGAGGCGCTCGGTCTGCGAGGTGTCGGGGCCTTCTTGCGCCGCCGGTTTGCGCTCCCTGCCCTGCCAGGCCGCCGCCGCCATCACGACGATGGCGGCGAGCAGCGGGCCGTACGGCACGAGCGCCACGACCAGGACCACCGAGGACACCAGGAACAGCAGCGGCCCGCGCTTGTCCTTGGGAGTCTCGGTCCATCTGCGCCGTCCGGCGGCCGCCAGCCGGCGCAGACCGCGCGTGATCGTGATCAGCGGATGGAGGACGTCGGTGGCACTGTCGGCCGCCGTCCGGGCCAGCTCCCGGCTCCGGGCGATCTGCGCGCTGCCTGTGCTCAGGATGCGGGGGAGGGGGCGGCGGGCCACTGCTGTCTCCTGGATGTGCGTACGGACGGGACGGGCGGCGTCAGAACTTGATGCCGCCGAGCAGACTGGCCAGGCTCTCGCCGCCGGCCTTGATGCTCGGGGCGATGGCCGTGCTCGCGAGGTAGAAGCCGAAGAGGGCCGAGACCAGCATGTGCGACGCCTTCAGGCCGTCCTTGCGGAAGAAGAGGAAGACGATGATGCCGAGCAGGACCACGCCTGAGATGGACAGGATCATTGGGGATCTCCTGGTTCGCGGGGACAGTCACCATGAGTACTTCCAGGATCACAGGATGTATCCATACGATAAAAGGTGCAACTGGGTGACATTCGGTGGATTTCCCTCTCTTGGCCGAGCCGTCCTGGGCCGGTTGAACAGGCCGCTTGCGTCCGGCCGGGTATGTGGTGATCTTTACCTCCGGCACATCGGGTCATGTGCCGCGCCGGGCAGTACCCTGGCGATTCACCTGAACGGTTGCAGGAGAGGCGGACCGGCCGATGACTGAAGCCCCCGACCCCGAGGTCGTGGAGCTGGCGACCAAGATCTTCGATCTGGCGCGGCAGGGACGGACCGAGGCGCTCGTGGCGTACGTCGACGCGGGCGTTCCGGCCGGTCTCACCAACGATCGCGGCGACTCGCTCGTGATGCTCGCCGCCTACCACGGCCACGCGGAGGCGGTCCGCGCACTGCTCGCCCGGGGCGCGGAGGCGGGACGCGTCAACGACCGGGGGCAGACACCGCTCGCCGGAGCCGTCTTCAAGGGCGAGACGGAGGTCATCAGGGCTCTTCTGGAGGGCGGCGCCGACCCCTCCGAGGGCACCCCGTCGGCCGTCGACACCGCACGGATGTTCGGCAAGACGGAACTGCTCGAACTGTTCGGCGCGCACTGATCCACGGATTCTGACCAGCGAGAACAAGGAAAACGGGGGAGGCGGTACAGGGCCGCCGAAATTTCGGTCGCGGCAGGTCGAAGTGCCGAGTCATCATGACGTCGTGATTCACGGACGCGATGGCCGGGCAGAGGTTGCCGCACCGCGCGGGCCGTGAAGCGGTCCGCACGGGCCACTGACGAGAGGCAGAGGAAGATGGTCTACAGCAAGCAGGAAACGGCGGGCGCCCCGACGTGTTGTCACGCGGCCAGGTGAAGCAGGACCCCCGGTTGCGTCGACGCTTGATGTGAGGCTGTTTCCCATGTTCGAACCGGTCATAGCGCCCAGCGGTACGCTGCTCGGCCTGCTCCAACGGGGCCGCGGCGACGGCACGCTGCACGCGCTCACCGCTCCGCGCGCCGAGGCGCTCGCGGCGCTGAACCACTGTGTGCTGCGCGACCCCCGCCACGACTGGCAGGTGGAGAACCGCTCCCTGTACTACGCCCGTCTCTACCTCGACCTGAACGGCGAGCTGGACGAGATCGAGGCGCACCTCTTCGACGCCGAGGACATCTTCGACACCGAGGAGTCCCGCACGGGTCTGGCCCTGGCCGTGCTGGGCCACCTCGCCTCCTACGGCCGGCGGGACGCCCTCGCGCTGCTGCGCAGGTACGCCGCCGTCGGCTCCAACTGGGCCTGGGCCCTGGACGAACTGGCGCTGCGCGACGACGACGCCGGTCTGCGCGCCCTCGCCGCGCCCGTGCTCGCCCGCTTCCCCGCCGACGCCGAGGGCGAGGCCGAACTGGCCACGGCCGTGCGCGACGCTTTTGAGCCACGGCCCTGGCGGCTGTGGGCCGAGGATCCGCGGGAGTCGATCGCCACGCGCGTGCGTGCCGCCCAGGAGACCGGCTGCTTCGACCGGTGGCAACGCCAGATGCGACCATCCGGGCCCCGGCCGGGGTGGAGCGTGCGGGCGGTGTTCGAGTGGGCCCAGCAGGGCGTCGAGCGCGGAGCCGCGCTGCACGTCCCCGCCGCCCGCTGTCTCACCGCCGTCGCCGGCCCCGAGGACCGGCCCGAGATCCTGCGGGCCGCCGTCGACGGCACCGACGGAGCCCGCTGCACCGCCCTGCGCTACCTGGCCGACAGTAACGATCCCCACACCCTCGACCTGATCGAGGGCGCCGTCGTCGCCGGCTCACCCGCCGTCGTGGAGGCCGCCGTCGACGCCTTCGAGCGGATGCGCAGCGTCGCCGCCGTCGAACGGGCCCGCGGCTGGGCCCACCGGCCCGACCTGCTGGGCGCCGCCGCCGGACGCATGCTCGCCTGCCGGGGCGGAGTCGAGGACAAGGACCTCGTTCTCTCGGCCCTGCGGGAAGCCGTACGGGGCGAGGGCCCCGACGCCCCGACCCTGTGGACCCTCGTCGACGGCACCGGACGGCTCGGCATCGCCTGCGCCGCCCCCGTCCTGCGCCACATCTACCGCGAGACCGCCTCCTCCCAGCTGAGGTGCCGGGCCGCCCGCGCCCTCGCCGCCACCGACCCGTCCTTCCCCGCCGGGTTCGCCGTCGAATGCCTCTGGGACTGCGAGGAGACCACCCGCGAGATCGCCGCCCGGCACGCCGAGACCGGCGACGCCCGCGTGGTCGAACGCCTCCGCCGGCTCGCCGCCGACCCGGCCGAGGAGGACGAGGTGCAGACGGCCGTACGCAGCCGGATCGCCCCCGAAGGGCCCGCCGTGTGAGGCGGCCGAGCAGATCTTCACCGGGCCCCTTCAGGACCGCCGGGTGAACGACGGGTGACCCGCGGGTCAGGCGGTCATGGACAGGGTCTGACCTGCTCGGGTGCGCGAAGGAACGCTCACGGGACGTTCATCGTTCGCAAAGATCCACGTTGACCCGGCCACGCCGGGCCCGGCGAGAACACCGGTATGCGTGTCGTCATCGTGACCGAATCCTTTCCCCCCGATGTGAACGGCGTGGCCCACTGCGCGCTCCAGACCGCCCGGCACCTCGTGGATCGCGGTCATTCCCCGCTCGTCGTCGCGCCGGCCCCGCCCCCCACCGCCGGCAAGCGGCCCGACGCCTCGGCGCCGTGCCCCGTCGTCCGTGTCCCCTCCCTACCGCTCCCGGGCTATCCCCAGGTCCGCGTGGCGCTGCCCAGCAGGCGCCTCGCCGCGGCGATCGTCGAGCACCGTGCCGACCTCGTGCACCTGGCCAGCCCCTTCGTCCTCGGCGTCCGCGGCATGGCGGCCGCCGCCCGGCTCGGCGTCCCGGCCGTCGCCGTCTACCAGACGGACCTGGCCGGTTACGCACGCACCTACATGGGCGCCGGTGAGGCCGCCGCCTGGCGGCGCATCCGCTCCGTCCACGCCGCCGCCGACCTCACCCTCGCCCCCTCCAGCCCCTCCCTGAACGACCTCCAGGCCCATGGCGTCCCCCGAGTCAAGCTCTGGCCGCGCGGCGTGGACACCGCCCGCTTCCGTCCCGAGCTGCGCGACAACGCCCTGCGCCGCGAACTCGCCCCGAACGGGGAGCTGATCGTCGGCTACGTCGGCCGCCTGGCCCCCGAGAAGCACATCGAACTGCTCGCCGGAGTCTGCGCTCTCGACGGCGTGAAGGTCGTCGTCGTCGGTGACGGCCCGAGCCGGCCGGCCCTCGACGAGGTGCTGCCGGGAGCGCTCTTCCTCGGCCGCCGCACCGGCCACGACCTCGCCCGGATCTACGCCTCGATGGACGTCTTCGCACACACCGGCCCCTTCGAGACCTTCTGTCAGACCGTTCAGGAGGCCATGGCGAGCGGTGTCCCCGTGGTGGCCCCCGCCGCGGGCGGTCCCCTCGACCTGGTCGCCCACGGGCGCACCGGGCTCCTGGTCCCGCCGCACGACGCGGACGCCGTACGGGACGCGGTGCGGTCCCTGGCCACCGACACCGAACGGCGGATCTCCTTCGGCGCCACCGCACGCGCCACCGTCGAGGGACGCACCTGGGCGGCCGTCGGCGACCAGCTGATCGGCCACTACGGTGCGGTGCTCGCCGCCCGTGAGAAGACGGCGGTGGCCGCGTGAACTCCCTGCGCATCGTGCGACTGGCCAACTTCGTCGCCCCCGCGTCGGGCGGTCTGCGCACCGCCCTGCGCGAGTTGGGCAAGGGCTACCGGGCCGCCGGACACGAACCCGTCCTGATCGTGCCGGGCGAGCGCGCCGACGACCGGGACACCGAGCAGGGCCGCGTCATCACCCTGCCCGGGCCGCTGCTGCCGGGCACCGGCGGCTACCGAGTCCTGACCGACAGGCGGCGCGTGACCCGGCTGCTGGAGGAACTGGCGCCGGACCGCCTGGAGGTCTCCGACCGCACCACCCTGCGCTGGACCGGCAAATGGGCGCGGCGGGCCCGGGTTCCCGCCGTGATGGTCTCCCACGAGACCGCCGACGGCGTCCTGCGCACCTGGGGCCTGCCCGAGGGCGCGGCCCGCCGGGCCGCCGACGCCCTCAATGTCCGTACGGCGCACACGTACGCGCGTGTGGTGTGCACCACCGAGTACGCCGAGCGGGAGTTCGTGCGGATCGGCGCCCGCAACGTCGTACGCGCCCCGCTGGGCGTCGACCTCGTGGAGCGGCATCCCACGCTGCGTGAGGCGGAGGTGCGCGCACGGTACGCGCGGGCGGACGAGACGCTGCTCGTGATGTGCACCCGGCTGTCGGTGGAGAAGCGGCCCGTGACCGCGCTCGACGCCCTGGAGGCGCTGCTGCGGCGTGGCAGGCGGGCGGTGCTCGTGGTGGCCGGGGACGGGCCACTGCGGGCGCGGCTCGAACTGCGGGCACGGGAACGAAGGCTGCCGGTGACCTTCCTCGGGCACATCTCCGACCGCCGGGCGCTGGGCGCCCTCCAGGCCTCGGCCGACGTGTGCCTGGCCCCCGGGCCTGCCGAGACGTTCGGGCTGGCCGCTCTGGAGGCGATGGCCTGCGGCACCCCCGTCGTCGTGAGCACGTCGTCCGCGCTGCCCGAGGTCATCGGGTCGGCCGGGGGCGTCGCGGCGGACCACGGGGACGCCTTCGCGGACGCCGTCGACATGATGCTCGAACTCCCCGAGCGGGAGCGGCGCGGGGCCGCACGCGCGCGTGCCGAGTGCTTCGGCTGGACCGCGGCCGTTGACGCGTTCCTCGCCGCCCACGACGCGACGGTACCGGTGCGTCGTTTCGCGCCCGGGGGCGTGGGATGAGAACCGTGCGTTTCGTCGCCCTCGGTGACTCGCTGACCGAGGGCGTGGGCGATCCCGTCGGCGGCGCCTGGCGAGGCTGGGCCGCGCTGCTCGCCGGCGGGCTGGCCGAGGAGCACGTCGAGTTCACCAACCTCGCGGTGAGCGGCGCGCAGACCCGGGAGGTGCTGGAGGTGCAGACGCCGGCCGGTCTCGCGCTGAAGCCGGACATCGTGTCGGTGGTGATCGGTGTCAACGACACCCTGCGGTGCACCTTCGACATCCATGCCGTCGCCGAGCGGCTGGACGAGGTGTACGCCGCGTTCACCGGGCAGGGGGCGACCCTGCTGACGGCCTGTCTGCCCGACCCCGGCTCGATGCTCGGCCTGCCCGCATCCCTCGCCCGCCCGCTGGCCCGGCGGCAGCGGGCGGTCAACCGGGTGGTCCACGCGCTCTCCGACCGGTACGGGGCGATCCATCTGCACGCGGCGGAGGAGGACTGGATCACGCATCGCGCGATGTGGAGCGCGGACCGGCTGCATCCCGGGGAGCAGGGGCACCGGCAACTCGCCCTGCGCTTCCACACGCTGCTGAGGCAGGCGGACCGGGCCGGCGGGCCGCCGCCCTCGCCCGAACCGCAGTTCCCCGCCCCGACCAGGTCGGCGAGCCTGCTGTGGCTGGCCACCGCGGGCAGCGCCTGGATCGCCCGGCGGTGCACCGACCTGTTGCCGCAGTTGCTGCGGCTCGCCGCGGACGAGATGCGGCACCGCGCGCGGGGGACGAGCGCCCGGCTGGATCTACGGGCCGCGGCCGCGGTGTCGGCGGCGTTGGCCGCGGTGTCGATCTCGGATCCGGAGGCTGCTTGAACCGTTCGGTGCGCGGTTCCCCGCGTCCCTTCACGGCGTCAACGCCGACGTACCGCCACGAAGCGGACCGGGGTTCCTGGCGCCGCCTGGGCCGCGACCGGCAGGTCCCGCGTGCTGACCACCGCGATCACCGGGTAACCCCCGGTCGTCGGGTGGTCGGCCAGGAAGACCACCGGTCTGCCGTCCGGGGGCACCTGGACCGCGCCCAGGACCATGCCCTCGCTGGGGAGTTCGCCGGGGAAGGCCCGTTCCAGCGCGGGGCCCTCGGTGCGCAGGCCGATGCGGTTGCTCGCGGGGGAGACCCGGTAGGTCCGGGTCGTGAAGGCGGTGAGCGCCTCGCGCGTGAACCAGTCGTCACGAGGGCCGAGCGTCACCCGCAGGACGAGTTCCGCCGGGGGTGCCGGTTGCGGGGCCACGTCCACGCGCGCGCGGACCTCGGTCGGCGCCCCCAGGGGGAGCACCGTGCCGTCCGTGAGGGGCGGCGGGCCCAGGCCCGAGAGGAGGTCCGTGGAGCGGCTGCCCAGGACCGGCTCCACCGCGATGCCTCCGGAGACGGCCACATAACCGCGTACTCCGCCGACGACGGTGCCGACCTCCACCAGCGCCCCCGCGGGCACGCGAACCGGGGCGCCCCAGGCGGCCGGGCGGCCGTCCACAGCGACCGGGCAGGGGGCGCCGGTGACCGCCACGGTGACCGTCGAACGGGGGCGCAGGGCGCAGCCGCTGACCGTGGTCTCCAGGACGGCCGCGGCGGCCGGGTTGCCGACCAGGCGGTTGGCCAGGGCCGCCGCAGGGGCGTCGAGCGCGCCGCAGCGGGGCACGCCGAGGTGGGCGTGTCCGGGGCGGCCCTCGTCCTGGACCGTGGTCAGCGCTCCGGCTCGTACGACGACGAGCGCGCGGTCGGTCATGAGCGTTCCACCGGGACGAAGCGCACGCGCGTGCCGGGCGAGAGCAGCGCGGCCGGTACGCGGGCGTGGTCCCACAGCACGGCGTCCGTGCTGCCGATCAGCTGCCAGCCGCCCGGCGACGAACGCGGGTACACACCCGTGTAGGAGCCCGCCAGAGCGACCGAGCCCGCCGGGACCGCCGTGCGCGGCGTGGCCCGGCGGGGAACGTCGTACCGCGGCGGGAGACCGGTGAGGTAGCCGAAGCCGGGGGCGAAGCCGCAGAAGGCGACGCCGAACTCGGTTTCGGCGTGGATGCGGGCCGCCTCCCGCGCGGTCACGCCCCAGTGCGCGGCGACCTCGGCCAGGTCCGGGCCGTCGTAGCGCACCGGGATCTCGACCGCCTCACCCGCGTGCGGGGGAGCTGGCGGGACGTGCGCCGTGGTGAGTTCCGCAGCCAGGCGGGACGGGTCACGGAGGCCGTCGAGCAGGATGGTGCGGGCCGCCGGGACGATCTCGCGGACCGACAGCGCTCCCTCCGCGCGACGGCGCAGCAGGTCCGCGTGCAGCGCCTGGGCCTCGGGGCCGGAGTCCACCTCGACGAGCAGGGCGTGGTGGCCGACGGGCAACGCCCTCATACGAAGGCCTCCACCCGGACGCCGGACTTCTGCAGGCGCTCCCGTACCAGCCGGGCAAGCTCGACCGCGCCGGGCGTGTCCCCGTGCAGGCAGAGGGAGCGTGCGCGGACCTCCACGCGCGTGCCGGAGCGGGAGGTGACCGCTCCGTCACGGGCCAGGCGCACCGAGCGTTCCACCACGGCTTCCGGGTCGGTCACCACGGCGCCGTCCTGACCGCGCGGTACGAGCGTGCCCTCCTCGGTGTACGCGCGGTCCGCGAACGCCTCCCCGACGGCCGGCAGGCCCGCCTTCCGGGCGTACTCCAGCAGCCGTGAGCCCGGCAGCCCGAGCACGGGCAGGGTGGCGTCGGTGAGCCGTACGCCCTCCACCACCGCGTCGGCCTGCTCCTCGTCATGCACGACGCGGTTGTACAGCGCGCCGTGCGGTTTGACGTACGACACGCGCGTGCCCGCCGCCCGCGCGAAGACCTCGAGGGCGCCGATCTGGTAGGCGATCTCCGCCGCGAGTTCCGCGGGCGGCACGTCCATCGCGCGCCGCCCGAAGCCCGCGAGGTCGCGGTAGGAGACCTGGGCGCCGACCCGCACGCCGCGCTCGGCCGCCATCTCGCACACCCGCCGCATGGTGGCCGCGTCCCCGGCGTGGAAGCCGCAGGCCACGTTGGCGCTGGTGACGACGGACAGCAGCTGTTCGTCGTCGGTCAGCCGCCAACGGCCGAAGCCCTCGCCGAGGTCGGCGTTCAGATCGATCGGGGTCATGGATATTCGGTTTCCTCTCAGAGCACGCGGTACTGCTCGTCGCGGGCGTCGGTCAGGAACATCTGTCCTGGAGCGTGCGTGATGGCGAACGGCGGCCGGGAGGCCATCACCGCGGCCTGCGGGGTCACCCCGCAGGCCCAGAACACCGGGATGTCGTCCGGCGCGGCGTCCACCGGGTCGCCGAAGTCGGGGCGGCCGAGGTCCTCGATGCCGAGCGCCGAGGGATCGCCGCAGTGCACGGGTCCGCCGTGGACCGCCGGGAGGAGACTGCTCTCCCGGATCGCCGCCGCCAGGTGCTCCGGCGGCACCGGACGCATGGACACCACCATCGGGCCGCGCAGCCGCCCCGCGGCGGTGCACTGACGGCTCGTCACGTACATCGGGACGTTGCGGCCCTGTTCGACGTGGCGGATCGGGACGCCCGCCCGGGCCAGCGCCCACTCGAAGGTGAAGCTGCAGCCGATCAGGAACGACACCAGGTCCTCGCGCCAGTACGCGCGCACGTCCGTCGGCTCGTCCACCAACTCACCGTCCCGCCACACCCGGTAGCGGGGCAGATCGGTGCGCAGGTCCGCGCCGTCGGCGAGGGTGCTGGTCCAGGACCCGGCATCGGTGACCTCGAGCACCGGGCAGGGCTTGGGATTGCGCTGGCCGAACAGCAGCATCTCGTACGCCCAGTCGGCGGGCAGCGAGATCAGGTTGACCTGGGTGTAGCCGCCCGCGACCCCGGCGGTGGGTCCGCTGAGCCCTTCCCGGAAGCGGGCCCGGGCGGTTTTCGGGCTCCACGCGTGCGCGTGCTCGTCGACGAGGATCAGCGGGCGGTCCTCCGCCACGGTCGTGGACCGGTCTTCGGTGCGGCTCACGCCAGCTCCTTCCCGCGTGTCTCCGGCAGCCCCAGCAGCGCCAGGGCCGCGATGCCGTAGCCGATCGCGCCGAAGACCAGCGCGCCGCCCACGCCCCAGCTGTCGGCGAGGAAACCGACCGCCGTGGGGAAGACGGCGCCCACGGCGCGCCCGGTGTTGTACGTGAAGCCCTGCCCGGTGCCGCGTACCTCCGTCGGGTACAGCTCGCTCAGGTAGGACCCGAAGCCACTGAAGATCGCCGACATGCAGAACCCGAGCGGGAAACCGAGCACAAGCAGCAGGGTGTTGGCACCGTGCGGGATGTTCGCGTACGCCAGGATGCAGATCGCCGACAGCAGCGCGAACAGCCAGATGTTGCGCCGCCTTCCCAGCCGGTCGGTCAGATAGCCGCCGGTCAGGTAGCCGAGGAAGGCGCCGGAGATCAGGAACGTCAGATAGCCCCCGGTCCCGACCACCGACAGCCCGCGCTCACTCTTCAGGTACGTCGGCACCCAGGTGGCGAGCGTGTAGTAGCCGCCCTGCACACCGGTGGACAGCAGCCCGGCGAAGACCGTGGTGCGCAGCAGCCCGGGCTTGAAGATCGCGGTGAACGAACCCTTCCGGGCGCTGCGCTCGCGGACGGCGACCGCGTGCGGGGCGTCGTGAACCCGGCGCCGCATCCAGATCACCAGCAGCGCCGGCAGCGCGCCGGTCCAGAACATGATCCGCCAGGCCAGGTCGCCTCCGGCGAACGAGAACACCAGGGTGTACACGATCGCGGCCAGTGCCCAGCCCACGGCCCACGAGCTCTGGACCGCTCCCAGAGTGCGGCCCCGGTGCCGCGCGCTCGCGTACTCGGCGACCAGGATGGCGCCGACCGCCCACTCCCCGCCGAAGCCGAGGCCCTGCAGCGCCCGGAACACCAGCAGTGTCTCGTAGGTGGGCGCGAAGCCGCAGGCCACCGTGAAGACCGCGTAGGTGATCACAGTGATCATCAGCGCCCTGACCCGTCCGACCCGGTCCGCCACCACGCCCGCGACGGCCCCGCCGACCGCGGAGACGACCAGGGTGACCGTTGTGAACAGTCCGGTCTGTCCGCTGTCGAGACCGAAGTACGCGGCCAGCGCGACCATGCTCAGCGGCAGCGTGAAGTAGTCGTACGAGTCCAGGGCGTAGCCGCCGAACGCGCCGGCGAAGGCACGCCGGCCGCCCGGACCGAGAGCGCGCAGCCAGCCCAACGCGCCGTCGTGATCGCTGAGTTCGGCGCTCTGCGCGCCGGTGGACAGGGCCTGCGGTGGAGGGGTCGTGCTCATGGGCACCTCACAGAGGGAGGACGGAGGGTGCGGAGCTGAGCCGTGCGGTGAACGGTACCGTAGAGGATCGTTCAACGATCCTTCAATAGTCGCGTTGTTTCGTTCTCGTGTCTGCGATTGAATTCCGGCATGGCAGAGCAGCTGAGCGGACTGGCCGACGACCGCGCCCTCCTCGGGCGCACCAGTACGGCCGAACGGGTCTCGGACATCCTCCGGAGCCGCATCGCCGAGGGGTACTTCCCACCGGGCACACGGCTGTCGGAGGACAGCATCGGCGGTGCGCTCGGGGTCTCCCGCAACACCCTGCGCGAGGCGTTCCGCCTGCTCACCCACGAACGTCTGCTGGTCCACGAACTCAACCGGGGCGTCTTCGTCCGGGTCCTGACCGTCGAGGACGTCGAGGACATCTACCGCACCCGCGGCCTCGTCGAGTGCGCCGTCGTACGCGGCCTCGCCGCCCCGCCCTACCGCCTCGAAGCGCTTGCCGAGGCCGTGGAGGCGGGCCGGCGGGCGGCGCGCGAAGGTGACTGGAAAACGGTGGGCACGGCCAACATCCACTTCCACCGCGAACTGGTGTCCCTGGCCGGCAGCGCCCGCACCGACGAACTGATGCGCAGCGTCTTCGCCGAACTCCGCCTCGCCTTCCACGTCGTGGACGACCCCCAGGCCCTGCACGAGCCCTACCTGGCCCGCAACCAGCAGATCCTCCAGGCGCTGGAGAAGGGCGACCGTCTGGCGGCCGAGAAGCTGCTGGCCGTGTACCTGGCCGACTCCCTGGAACGCGTGGTCGAGGTGTACCGGCGACGGGTCGGCGACGAGAACGCCGTCTAGACCGCCGTGCGCGCTCTCGCCGTCGTTTGGGGAGTTGTCAGACCCAGCACCTAGTCTGTGCACCGTGACTTCGCCTGCATCGACGGACAGCGTTCCGCCCCAGCTCAGCGCGGGGCCGCGCCCCGCACCGGGCCCGGCCGCCGACGAGGGACTGGCGCGGCGGCTGCGCGCGCTCGCGTGCACCGCGCCGCTGCACGACCTCGACGCGCGCAAGGCCAACCTCGCGGGCGAGTACTCGGTGTACGGCATGGCGGAGATCGCTCTCGCCGCCATCGACCTGGTCACCCTGAACATGGACTTCGACACGGGCGCCGACCACGACCAGATCGTCGCCCGGCTCATCCCGCGCATCGCCGCCCAGGCCCCCCGGCGGCCGGTCGCCGAGCACGAGCGTGTGGCCCGCTGGGTGCTGGAGAACCTGATCAACGTCGGCAGCGTCGACCGCGGTTTCCGCGCCGTCTACGGGACCTTCACGACCGACGGCAGCTATGTCCGGCGGGACTACGACTTCAAACTGATCGAAGAGGTCCCCGGCCCCGGCGGCACGGTGTACCTCCGCACCACCGACGAGGCGGTCAACGTCCTCGTCGGCGCTCTCGACACCGACGTCACCAGCGCCCAGATCGCCGCCGAGGTCAAGCTCGAGGTTCTGATCAACCGGGGGCGCCTGGCCGACGCGCAACTCGCCGCCGAGCAGGCCCGCTACCGGACGGTGCAGTACTCGGAGACCCTGCGCCGGGCGCTGGACGCGACCCGGCGCAACGTCCGGGCGGTGGACTGGCTCAACTCGGTTCCCGACATGATCGCCGAGGCGCTGGACCACGTCGCCGACCGTTACCGCCACGAGAACGCGATCCTCACCAACATCCGCAAGGCGCGCGATGAGACGGAGGACGCCGAGCACAAGCGGCGGGCCGCCGAGTTGGTCGACATCGTCAAGGACTGCATCCGGCGGCACACGCAGTTGCAGTCGCGCCTCCTTGAGGCGGGGCCGCTGTTCCGCGCCGAACAGGACCGGCAGGCCTTCGCGACCCCCATGACGTCCTCGGGGACGGACCTGTACGGGCACCTGCTCGCCCCGCTCCTCCCGCTGCCGGTGGAGCAGGCGGTTCGGGTCACGGACGCGTTCTTCGCGCGGGGGACCGGATTGCGTACGCCCGTGTCCGTGCGGGTGAGTGACCTTGTCGACATATTGCTGACGCCTCCGGTGGAGCGGGAGCACCTCGGTGCGGAGATGCCGGAGCCGGACCTGATCGCAACGCCCGACGACAGCAGGTTCAGCGAGGAGCAGCTCGCGGCGGCGACGGAGTTGCTGGACCTGCCGGCGGACGCGCCCCGCCGGCTGTCGGGACTGCTCGCCGACGCGCGGCGCCAGGATCCGGACCTGCCGTACCTGGTCGCGCTGCTGGCCGTGCACGCGGCCAGTCCGCCGGTCGGAACCGCGTACCGGCAGGGCGAGCAGAAGCTGTTGTTCGCCGTGGACGACGGGACCGAGCTGGATGATCCCGAGTTCGGCGGGGCCGACCTGATCGTGGGGACGGCGCTGCTCGATGCCGCGGGGATGACGGCGGACCGGACGGAGGCCGCGTGATCGACGAGTTCAAGGAGATGCAGTCGTGAGTGAGCACGTCGAACGGAGTGACGCCGAGGCACCGGTTCCGGCAGCCCCGGCCACCGTCACGCCTGCCGACGCCGCCGACGCGGCACGGCTCGTCGCCTTCGGGCTGCAGCCGAAGTTGCAGCCCGCGCGGGACCAGGAGTACGCGGAGCTGTTGCGGCGCCACCGCGAGGATCCG
This sequence comes from Streptomyces sp. NPDC101152, assembly GCF_044768275.1. NCBI lineage: Bacteria > Bacillati > Actinomycetota > Actinomycetes > Kitasatosporales > Streptomycetaceae > Streptomyces > Streptomyces sp. NPDC101152. Next base: position 339,418 of record NZ_JBIWPO010000005.1, read on the forward strand.
GCGTTCGCGCGGCTCGCGGACGCCGTGGCCGCCGGGCTCGGGCTCGTGGTGCTGGAGGTGTCCCCACGCGCGGGGATGGCGGTGACCGCGGCGGAGGACTCCGTGTTCGCCGTCCGCATGGGAGACTACGCGCGTCGTACGTCCGCCGACGGCGGCGACCGGTTCCTGCACGGGCTCGCCCACCTCGCCGTCGCCGCGATGGCCTTCCCGCGCCCCGAGGACCTGGCCGACGACGGATACATCGGGCGCGTCACCGTCAACGGCGTGGACGCCTTCGTACGGCAGGCCTGCCGGCGCCTGGAGGAGCGGGCCGACGAGCAGGGCGAGAACACCGACCCGGCGACCGACGCGCCGGGTCTGGAGGCCGCCTGGCGGATCTGGGTCAGACGCAGCGCCACCGGTGCCACCAAGGACGCGCGCAGGCTCGCGGGTTCGACCACCGGCATCGTCGGCAAGGCGGTCGCCTTCCTCACCGACTCCGGGTTCCTCCAGCGCACCGGCGACGACAATGGCGGCACGTATCGCACGACGGCCCGCTACCAGCTCCAGGTACGGGACATGGCGGGCAGCGCCGCCATGGCCGAGCTGCTGGAGCTCGGTGTCGTCCCGGTGACCGACGGCACGCCGACGCTGCTCCCGCCCGAGGACACCGACGACCTGGAGCTGGCGTCCGACGCGGGCCTGCCGTTCCACGCGTCGTCACACTCCTGAACCTCCCCGACCTGCCGAAGACTTACGAGAGTCCGCCATGTACGAGCTGTCCCGGGTCCGCCTCTACTCCATCGGTCCTGCCGGTGCGCGCTACGCCGACACCGTGCTCGACCTGCGGGGAGTCGGCGAACCCGTGCCCGACCCCGCGCCCACCCAGGCGGAGTTCTTCGAGGAGGAACCCGTCGGCCCGCCACGCCGGCCCGCGCCGGCCGGCGTGCTCTTCCTGGAGAACGGCGGCGGCAAGTCGGTGCTCCTGAAGCTGATCTTCTCCGTGATGCTGCCCGGCCACCGCAACACGCTCGGCGGCGCGAGTTCCGGCGTGCTGCGCAAGTTCCTGCTCGCCGACGACTGCGGGCACGTCGCCCTGGAATGGCAGCACACGCTGACCGGCGAGTGCGTCGTCGTCGGCAAGGTCAGCGAGTGGCGCGGGCGCCAGGTCTCCAACGACCCGCGCAAGTTCGCCGAGGCCTGGTACTCGTTCCGGCCCGGGCCGGGGCTGTCCCTCGACAACCTGCCGGTGGCCGAGGCCACCTCCGTACGCCCGCCCGTCGAGGGCCAGTCGGGCGCGCAGGGACGTCGGCGCACCATGAAGGGCTTCCGGGACGCCATCACCGAGGCGGGCAAGGCGTACCCGCACCTGGAGGTGCACTGGGAGGAGATCCACGACCGGTGGATCGAACACCTCACCGACCTGGGCCTCGATCCTGAACTCTTCCGCTACCAGCGGGAGATGAACGCCGACGAGGGCGAGGCGGCCGGCCTCTTCGCGGTCAAGAAGGACTCCGACTTCACCGACCTGCTGCTGCGCGCCGTCACCGACACCCGGGACACCGACGGGCTCGCCGACCTGGTGAGCGGCTTCGGCAACAAGCTGGGCCGCCGGGCCGAGCTGATGGCCGAACGTGACTTCACCGCCGGTTCGGTGGACCTGCTCGGCCGGATCGTCGAGGCCGCCGAGGCACGCGCGCGTGCGCGTGACATCCACGCGGGTGCGGAACGCCGCACCCGCACCCTGGCCCGCAGATTGTCGGCGCGGGGCGGGCGGGAACGCGTCCGGGCCGCCGACCTCGCCCAGCGGGTCACCGCGGCCGCGTACGCGGTCACGCACGCCGAGGCGGCCCGGGAGCGCAGCGCGCGGATCGCCGCCGAACTCGCCTACCGCAACGCCTCGTTGGCTCTGGCGGCGGCGGAGAAGTCCGCCGCCGGGCAGAAGCGCGAGCTCGCCGACGCGCGCACCCTGCACTCCGCCTGGCAGGCCGCCGAGGCCGTGCTGCGCCACCGCGCCGCCGCCGACCGCGTCGCCCGCGTGGCCGCCGCGATCCAGGAGGCCGAGCGTGATGCCGCCCCGGCCCTCGCCGCCCGCGCCAAGGCCGCCGTGGACCTCGTACGGGCCCTGCACGCGGCCGCCGAGAGCGCCGAGACCCTCGCCAACGAGGAGGAGGAGCGCTCCGCCGCCCTCCAGGAGGTCAGCGAGTCGGCGTACCGTGACTCGACCGCCGCCGCCACGGAGGCACAACGCACGCGCAGCGAGATCGGCCACCTGCGCCAGCGCCTGACCGAGGTCGAGCAGGAGACCACCGAGGCCGTGCGCGCCGGCTGGCTCGACGACAGCGCGCCCGACGCCGACCCGGCCCGCGCCGCGCTCGCGGCCAGCGACGCCGAGAAGACCGCCGTCGCCGCCTGGGACACGGCCCGTGAGGTCTCCCGCAAGGCCACCGAACACGCCCGCGAGGCGGCTGCCGCCGAGTCCCGCGCCGAGTTGACGGCCGCCCGCGCCGCCGACGCCGCGACGGCCACCCGGCGCTCGTACGAGACCGAGCGGCGTACCGCCGAGTCACTGGCGGCCGAGGAGCGGCTGGCGGAGCTGCTGAGCCTGACCGGCGGGCGCCCCAGGTCCTCCGTACCGCACCCCCGTGAGGCGTCCCAGCACGCTGAACCCGCCCTCACCCCCGAGGAGTTGGACCGCTTCGCCGACGAACTGCGGGAACTGCTCGACGACTCGGTGTCCGCTGCCGAACGCCAGCTCTTCGAGCTGCGCACCGCCGCGGCCGACGACTCCCGGATCCTCGCCGCGCTCGGCGACGGCGGGCTGCTGCCGCCCGGACCGGACGTGCTGGCCACCGTCGAGTTCCTCGGCGAGCACGGCATCCCCGCCCTGCCCGGCTGGCGCTACCTCGCCCAGGCCGTCGACCCGGCCGACCACGCCCGCGTGCTGGCCGCACGACCCGAACTGGTCGACGGTGTGATCATCACCGACCCCGCCACGCACGCGCGTGCCCGCGACGCGCTGACCGACGCGGCACTGCTGCCCCGGTCCGCCGTCGCCGTGGGCACCGCCGCCGCCCTGCTCGCGCCGACGCCCGCCCCGGACACCCAGGGCACGGACGTCTTCCTGGTGCCACCCAACCCGGCCATGCACGACGAGCACGCCGCCGACGAGGAGCGGCAGACGCTGCGAGCTCGGGCGGCCGAACGGGACGAGGAGATCCGCACACTCGCGGCCCGCCTCGGCAAGGACCGCGAGCTGGCGGCCCGTCTCGCCTCCTGGCGCACCGGCTGCCCGGCCGGGCGGCTCCTCGAGCTGTCACAGGCGGCGCACGAGGCAGGCCTGTTCGCCGAGGAGGCCGAGGTAGAGCTGGCCGAGGCCCGCACCGTACGGGCCGAGGCCGACGAGGCTGCCGCCGAGGCCGCGCAGGTGCGGGACGAGCGGCAGGAGGCCGCGCAGAAGGCCCGCCGGGCCGCCGACGCCCTCGCCGGGCTCGCCTTCCGGCTGCGCGAGCGGGCCGGCTGGCAGGTGAAGCTGCGCGAACTGGCGGACGACGGCGCCGAGTGCGAAGCCCGCGCCCAGGCCTGCCTGGAACGCGCCCGCGCCGCCGACGAGGACCGGCGTGCCGCCCAGCGGGCCGCCGACGACGCCCGCCGCACCGCACGCGCGCTGCGTGCCGAGCGCTCGGAGATCGCCGGCGCCCCCGACGACGTACCGGACGCCGACCCGGACGCCCCCAGGGCGTCCCTGCCCGCCCTGCGGGAGGCCTACCGGGCCGCGTCCCAGGTGTACGAGAAGGTCGGCGTCGGCGCCGACCTGCGGGCCGAGCAGGCGCGAGCGGAGAGCGACGAGAGTGCGGCCCGCGCCGACCTGGACCGGCTCAGCAACAAGGTCCGCACCCGCGCGGAGCAGCTGCTGGAGTCGCCGGACGGCTCCGACGGACCGTCCCGGCAGGCGGCTGCCGCCCGGGCCGAGGAGCTGGTGCAGCTCCTGGAGACCCGGATGTCGAGCGCGAGCGAGCAGCTGGGCCGGCTGCGCGGCGAGGCCGAACGGCACGCCCCCGAGGACGGCGAGGCGCACACCGAGTTGACCGAGGAACTGCAGCCGCGGGACGCCGAGCACGCCCAGGCCCTCCTGCGTACGGCGACGACCGAACTGGCCTCCCGCACCGAGGCGTTGACCCAGGCCCGGGAGGCCCACAGCGAGCTGCTCGACGCCCACCGCGCCGCCGAGGACGCGGCGGGCGGCTTCGACGAGACCGCCGCGATGCTGCGGGACCTGCTGCGCGAGCACTCCATGGAGGACGAGCAGGAGGAGCCGGAGCCCTACCCGGGCAGCCTGGAGGAGGCCCGGCAGTCGGCGGCAGAGGCCCGCCGGTCGCTGCGCGGCTGCGCCGCCGATCTTTCGGCCGCCGAGACCGCCGTCCGCGAGGCGAGCGACGTCCTCGTCCGGCACGCCAACTCCACCCGCTACGAACAGGTCCGCACCCCCGCCCGCCAGCAGATCCGCGAGCTGCCGACCTCCGCGCTGCCCGAGCACGCGCAGAAGTGGTCGGACGCCTTCGCACCCCGACTGCGGGTCCTCACCGACGAGTTGGCTCAACTGGAGCGCAACCGCGACTCGATCGTGGACCGGCTGCGTGGTCTCGTCGAGTCGGCGCTGGCGACCCTGCGCTCCGCCCAGCGGCTGTCCCGGCTGCCCGAGGGACTCGGCGAGTGGTCGGGTCAGGAGTTCCTGCGCATCCGCTTCGAGGAACCCGATCAGGCCACCCTGACCGAACGGCTCGGCGAGGTCATCGACGAGGCGACCCGGGCCGCCGTGAAGAAGAACTCCGACCTGCGCCGCGACGGCATGTCCCTGCTGCTGCGCGGTGTGGCCGCCGCGCTCCAGCCCAAGGGCGTCGCCGTCGAGATCCTCAAACCGGACGCCGTGCTGCGCGCCGAGCGCGTGCCCGTCGGCCAGATGGGCGACGTGTTCTCCGGCGGCCAGCTGCTCACCGCCGCCATCGCGCTGTACTGCACCATGGCGGCACTGCGCTCCAACGACCGGGGACGCGACAGGCACCGGCACGCCGGCACGCTCTTCCTCGACAACCCCATCGGCCGCGCCAACGCCACCTACCTGCTGGAACTCCAGCGGGCCGTCTCCGACGCGCTGGGTGTCCAGCTCCTGTACACCACCGGATTGTTCGACACGACCGCGCTGGCCGAGTTCCCGCTGGTCATCCGGCTGCGCAACGACGCCGACCTGCGGGCCGGGCTGAAGTACATCAGCGTGGAGGAACACCTCCGGCCGGGGCTGCCCCAGCAGGCACCGGCCGGCGAGGGCGAGGCGGTGCACAGCGAGATCACGGCGACACGGATGTTCAAACGGCCCGCACCCAGCGCCACTTGACGGGCGACGGTCTCAGGAGTGCGACAGCTGCCCGGTGCCGCCCTGCCGGGATATCCGCTTCTCGGCCCGCTCGGCGACCCTCGCCTGGCGCCGGGCCCGGCGACGCTCGCGCCGCAGGGCCCGTGCCGTGCTGCTCGGCGTCGACACCACGCCGTTGCGCTGGTTCCACACCTGGCGGGTCACCCACACGTCGAGGGCGCCCCAGGTGGCCACCACCGTGCTGGCGATGCTGCTGATGACCATGGGAAAGGCCAGCCAGGACCCGGCCATGGTGCACAGGAAGGCCACCATCGCCTGGAGCAGCGTCACCGCGATGATCAGCACCGCCCGCACCGCCGCCGTCCGCACCGGATCGGGCAGCCGGCGCCGCCGTGCCGGCTCCTCGACCCACAACGGACGGGCGGGTGGCCGGTCACGCCGCCTTTCCCGCTCCACCGTGACCTCACGTCCGGCTGCCGGAATGTCGTGATCCGGTGCCTGCGCGCCCCGCTCCTCGACCAGGCTCGCCCTCACGCCGTCCCCCTGCGTCTTGTGCCGCTCCGCCGTGCCCATCACCGTGTCACTCCCCACCGCCAGCAGACCGCTCGCCCCGTGCCGGACGGCACGGCTCCCCAGTGGCTGCCCGGCTTGCGCTGTTTTACGCCGCCGAGGGTGCGGGATGCGGCTCGTGTGGCCGATTCCGCCCCCATCTCCCGTAGAGAAGGACGAACGACGCGTCGCGAAGATTCCCAAAGAACGACAAAATTCGGCCAATAGGCGGCAGGCACCGGCGGGATGAGTTCCCGTCACCGGGCGGACCGCGAGGGAGGCGATGTCCCCCATGACCGGACAACTCGCCATGTCTCGTCGCCCGTGCGGAAGTTCAGCCTCCGGACGGCTCTTCGAGTTACCTGTGTGTCGGTAGTAGGCTCGCGCCGTTTGTTGACGTACATGTGTACCCCCGGCCGGCGGGGGTCGAGCTGGGGGAGGCCATGCGCTTTCGCGGGAAGTCCATCCGCCGGAAGATCGTGGCGCTGCTTCTCGTGCCGCTGGTGTCCCTGACGGCGATCTGGGGCTTCGCCACGGTGCTAACAGGTCGTCAGGCAGAGGACCTGTTCAGCGTCTCCGACGTGGTGGAGAAGGTCGCCTACCCGATCGAGGACACCGTCCGGGTCGTGCAACAGGAACGGCGGCAGTCCCTGGTCTACCTCGCCGACCCGCGGGCCTCCGACAGCCTCGTGGACCTCAGGCGCAGCCGGGCCGCCACGGACAAGGCCGTCGCCGAGATCCGGCAGAACTCCAGGAACCCCGACGTCCGCGACGCCATGGGGCAGGCCACCGGCGAGCGGCTGTCCACCGTGCTGGACTCCCTCGAGGGCCTCGACGCCCTGCGCCGGAGCATCGAGGACGGCACCGTCGACCGAGCCCAGGCCCTCGACCTCTACAACCGCCTGGTCGACCCGTGTTACGTCCTGCTCGCCAACCTGCACGTCGTCGACAACGTCGAGATGGACAAGCAGTACCGCGCGCTGGTCAACCTCGCTCGCGCCCGCGAACTCCTCTCCCGCGAGGACGCCCTGCTCGGCTCCTCCCTGATCGTCGGCAAGCTCTCGCGCGGCGAGATACGGGACATCACCGATCTCGTGGCCCAGCGCGGCCTGCTGTACGACGTGAACCTGCCGCTGCTGCCCTCCGCGGAGAGCAATCGCTACACGCGGTTCTGGAAGGACGCCACCACCGCCCCGCTGCGCGTGGCCGAACAGGCCGCCGTCTCCTCCACCTCCGGCAGGCCGGGCGAGGTCACCGCGCAGAGCTGGGACACCGCCGCCGGCCATGTGCTCGACAGGCTCGGCACCCTCAACGACCAGGCGGGTGACCGCTATCAGGACCGCGTCCGCCCGGTCGCCGTCAGGGTCATCGCCAAAGCCGCCGTCGCCGGCGTCCTGGGCCTCGTCGCCCTGCTGCTCTCGCTGTTCCTGTCGGTGCGTGTCGGGCGCACCCTCGTCCGCGACCTGCGGCAACTGCGCCTCGAGGCCCATGAGGCGTCCGGTGTGCGGCTGCCGAGCGTCATGCGGAGGCTGTCCGCGGGTGAACAGGTCGACGTGGAGACCGAGGTCCCGCACCTCGAGTACGACAAGAACGAGATCGGCGAGGTCGGCCAGGCCCTCAACACCCTGCACCGCGCCGCCGTCGAGGCCGCCGTCAAACAGGCCGAACTGCGCGCGGGCGTCTCCGAGGTGTTCGTCAACCTCGCCCGGCGCAGCCAGGTCCTGCTGCACAAGCAGCTCACCCTGCTCGACAGCATGGAACGGCGGACCGAGGACACCGACGAGCTCGCTGACCTCTTCCGCCTCGACCACCTGACCACCCGTATGCGCCGGCACGCCGAGGGCCTGGTGATCCTCTCCGGCGCCGCTCCCTCCCGGCAGTGGCGCAAGCCCGTCCAGCTGATGGACGTCGTAAGGGCCGCCGTCGCCGAGGTCGAGGACTACGAGCGCATCGAGGTCCGCCGACTGCCCCGGGTCGCCGTCACCGGCCCGGCCGTCGCCGACCTCACCCACCTCGTGGCCGAACTCCTGGAGAACGCCACGGTGTTCTCCCCGCCGCACACGGCCGTCCAGGTGGTGGGTGAGCGGGTCGCCAACGGCTTCACCCTGGAGATCCACGACCGCGGCCTCGGCATGGCGGCCGACGCGCTGCTGGACGCCAACCTCCGGCTCGCCGAGACACCGGAGTTCGAACTGTCCGACACCGACCGGCTCGGCCTGTTCGTGGTCAGCCGGCTCGCCCAGCGGCAGAACGTCCGCGTCTCCCTGCAGCCCTCCCCGTACGGCGGCACCACCGCCGTCGTCTTCATTCCGGACGCCCTGCTGACGGACGACGTCCCGGACACCAACGGCATCGGCTTCCGTCTCGACCGGCCCCACCCCTCGAAGGAGGCCGAGCTGGAGGAGAGCCGCCGGAGCGCGTCCGCGCAGCTGCCCGGCCTGCCCGCCTCCCTCCTGGACGGTCCGGTGGAGCTGGAGGCCCCCGTCGACCTCGACGCCGTCGAGGACTTCCCGGGGGCGCTCGACGACGACGCCGAGGAAGGCGGACTGTTCCGTCCCCGCCGCTCCATCGCCCTCACACGGGACGAGACGACAGTCCGGCACAGCGATCCCTTCCCCGGCGACGCCGACAGCCACCAGTCGGCCCGCGACACCGCGGAAGACCAGACGAGCGCCCCCCTCCCGCTGGGTAGGCGCGGTGTGCCCAAGCTGGTCAGCTCCCACGGCCGCCCGGTCACCGGGCAGCGCTCACGCCGAGAGGACGCGAGAGGGGGCCCGACGACCCCCGGGGAGCCGTCCGCCGAACCGCCGAGCGCGGCACCCTTGCCCTCCCGCCGCAGGGCCGACGACAGCCTGATGTCGGGCGGACCGGTTCGGCCGGGCCAGGACGGCGCCCCGCCGCTGCCCACCCGTCGCCGCGGCGCCTCGCCGCTGGGTCCGGGAGCGGGCGGCTCCGACGGGCTCGGTGAACCCGCCGCCGCCCAGGCGCCCGACGGCCACGCGGACGCATCGCAGGCTCCCGTCCTCCCGACGCGCGCTCGACCGGCGATCGCAGGGGGTGGCGACGGGAGCCCGGGAACGAGCCCGTTGCCCCGGCGGGTACGCCAGGCGAATCTGGCACCGCAGCTCAAGCAGAGCGCCCCGAGGCGCCCCCAGGACAACCCGGACTTCGCGGAGCGGGACGCCGACGAGGTACGCAGCCGTATGGCCTCGCTCCAGCGCGGCTGGCAACGCGGCCGCGAGGAGAACGCCGCAGGCGACAACGCCCACAGCGGCACAGCACCACACGGAACGACAAAGGGGGACGGTCGATGACCGCACCGAAGCCGACCGGCCACACCGCGACCAACTCCGGCGAGCTCAACTGGCTCCTGGACGAACTGGTGGACCGCGTCGCGAGCATCCGCAAGGCCCTCGTCCTGTCCGGCGACGGCCTGCCGACCGGTGTGTCCCGGGACCTGAGCCGGGAGGACAGCGAGCACCTCGCCGCGGTCGCCTCCGGTTTCCACAGCCTCGCCAAGGGCGTCGGACGGCACTTCGAGGCCGGCAACGTCCGGCAGACCGTCGTCGAGCTCGACGACGCCTTCCTCTTCGTGACGGCCGCCGGTGACGGCAGCTGCCTCGCCGTCCTCTCGGACGCCGACTCCGACGTCGGCCAGGTCGCGTACGAGATGACGCTGCTCGTGAAGCGGGTCGGCGTGCATCTGGGCACCGCTCCGCGCACCGATCTGCCCGCGGGCGGGTAGTGGGATGTCATGAGCGTTGAGGGTCGGGGAAGAAGCCACTGGTTCGACGACGAGGCCGGACCGGTCGTGCGTCCGTACGCGATGACGCGCGGCCGCACCTCCAGTCCGGGCCAGCACCGCCTCGACCTGATCGCGGTGGTCGTCGCGGAGCCTCAGGCGGACGACCCGGACACCGACGTGACGCTGTCCCCGGAGCACGTGGACATCGTCGACCTGTGCCGTGACACCCCCCAGTCGGTCGCCGAGCTCGCCGCCTCGCTCGATCTGCCCATCGGGGTGGTGCGAGTGCTGGTCGGCGACCTCGTGGACGCGGAATTCGTCCATGTGAACCGGCCCGTACCCCCGGCCGAGCTGGTGGACGAGAGTATTCTGCGCGACGTGATCAACGGCCTCCGGGCGCTGTGAGCGGCGCGGAAGCGGGGTACTGACGTGACAGGCTGGCAGTTCTGGGTCGACCGAGGCGGCACGTTCACCGATATCGTCGCGCGACGCCCGGACGGGCGTCTGCTCACGCACAAGCTGCTGTCGGACAACCCCGCGCGGTACTCCGACGCGGCCGTGGCAGGGGTGCGTGCACTGCTGGACGGCTCGGGCGAGGCAGTCGAGGCGGTCCGCATGGGGACGACGGTGGCCACCAACGCCCTCCTGGAGCGCAAGGGTGAACGCACCCTCCTGGTCGTCACCCGCGGCTTCCGCGACGCCCTGCGCATCGCCTACCAGAACCGCCCGCGCATCTTCGCCCGGCGCATCGAACTCCCTGAGCTGCTCCACGAACGGGTCGTGGAGGTCGATGAGCGCACCGCCGCCGACGGCACCGTCCTGCGCGCCCCCGACCTGGACGCCCTCGCCGGACCCCTCCAGGAGGCGTACGACGACGGGATCCGCGCCGTCGCCGTCGTCTGCATGCACAGTCACCTGCACCCCGCGCACGAACAGGCCGTGGGCGAGCTGGCCGCCCGCATCGGTTTTCCGCAGATCTCGCTCTCCAGCGAGGTCAGCCCGCTGATGAAGCTCGTGCCCCGCGGAGACACCGCGGTCGTCGACGCCTACCTGTCGCCCGTGCTTCGGCGTTACGTGAAGCACGTCGCCGACGAACTCGAGGGCGTGCGGCTGCTGTTCATGCAGTCCAACGGCGGTCTCGCCGAGGCGGGGCAGTTCCGTGGCAAGGACGCCGTCCTCTCCGGACCTGCCGGAGGCATCGTCGGCATGGCCCGCATGTCCCAGCTGGCCGGCTTCAACCGGGTCATCGGCTTCGACATGGGCGGTACCTCCACCGATGTCTCGCACTTCGCCGGCGAGTACGAACGCGTCTTCACCACCCAGATCGCCGGTGTCCGACTGCGCGCCCCGATGCTGGACATCCACACCGTCGCGGCCGGAGGCGGTTCGATCCTCCACTTTGACGGCTCCCGCTACCGCGTGGGGCCGGATTCGGCGGGCGCGGACCCCGGCCCCGCGTGCTACCGCGGTGGCGGACCGCTTGCCGTCACCGACGCCAACGTCATGCTCGGCCGCATCCAACCCGCGCACTTCCCCCGGGTGTTCGGCCCCGACGGCGACCAGCCCCTCGACGAGGATCTGGTCCGTGACCGCTTCGCCGACCTCGCACGCGAGATCAGCGAGGCCACCGGCGACGACCGCACACCGGAACAGGTCGCCGAGGGTTACCTGCAGATCGCCGTCGCGAACATCGCCAACGCGGTCAAGCGGATCTCGGTCCAGAAGGGCCACGACGTCACCCGCTACGCCCTCACCACCTTCGGCGGGGCGGGTGGCCAGCACGCGTGCATGGTCGCCGACTCGCTCGGCATCCGCACCGTCCTCGTCCCGCCCATGGCCGGCGTCCTCTCCGCCCTGGGTATCGGCCTCGCCGACACCACCGCCATGCGCGAACAGTCCGTCGAGGCACCCCTGGCGCCCGCCTCCATGTCCGGCGTCCTCGAGACGGCCGACGACCTCGAAGCAGCGGCCAGCACCGAACTCCTCGCGGAGGACGTCCCCGCGACCCGCATCGAGGTCACCCGCCGTGCACAGCTGCGCTACGACGGCACCGACACCACCCTCACCGTCGAGCTGACCGAGCCCGACACGATGCGTCACGCCTTCGAGGAACGTCACCGCTCCACGTACTCCTTCACCCTCGATCGCCCTGTCGTCGTTGAAGCCCTCTCCGTGGAAGCCACCGGCATCACCGAACCCCCCGATCTCTCCGCCCTCGCCCCTTACGAAGGCCGGCCCGCCGCCCCCGACACCGTCCGCCTCCACACGGGCGGCACCTGGCGAGACGTACCCCTCCACCGCCGCGAGCACCTTCCTCCCGGCCGGACCGTCACCGGCCCCGCGATCATCACGGAGGCCAGTGCGACGACCGTCGTCGACGACGGCTGGCTGGCCGTGGCGCGAGACGACGGGCATCTGGTGATGGAACGCGCGGTGATTACACAGAGTTCCGATCTCGGCACAGAAGCCGATCCGGTTCTGCTTGAGGTCTTCAACAACCTCTTCATGTCCATCGCCGAACAGATGGGCGCCCGGCTGGAGTCCACCGCCCAGTCCGTCAACATCAAGGAGCGCCTTGACTTCTCCTGCGCGCTCTTCGACCCGGACGGGAACCTCGTGGCCAACGCCCCGCACATCCCCGTCCACCTGGGTTCCATGGGCACCAGCGTCAAGGAAGTCATCCGGCGGCGCGGCACTTCGATGCGGCCGGGCGACACCTACGCCGTCAACGACCCGTACCACGGGGGCACCCACCTGCCCGACGTCACCGTGATCACCCCGGTCTTCGACACAGAGGGTGACCGCATTCTGTTCTACGTCGCCTCCCGCGGCCACCACGCCGAGATCGGTGGCATCGCCCCGGGCTCCATGCCCGCGAACAGCCGCACCATCGCGGAGGAAGGTGTTCTCTTCGACAACTGGCTGCTCGCCGAGCACGGCCGTTTCCGCGAGGACGAGACCCGGCGTCTGCTCACCGAGGCGCCCCACCCCTCGCGCAACCCCAGGACCAACCTCGCCGACCTGCGTGCCCAGATCGCCGCCAACCAGAAGGGCGTCGACGAGGTCGCCCGCATGATCGAGAACTTCGGCCTCGACGTCGTCCAGGCCTACATGCGGCACGTGCAGGACAACGCCGAGGAAGCGGTCCGACGGGTCATCGACGCCCTGGACGACGGCGAGTACGCCTACGAGACCGACTCCGGCGCAGTCATCCGCGTACGCGTGCGCGTGGATCGCGACAACCGCTCCGCGACCGTCGACTTCACCGGGACGTCACCACAGCTGTCCGGCAACTTCAACGCCCCCTTCGCGGTGGTCACCGCGGCCGTCCTGTACGTCTTCCGCACTCTCGTCGCCGACGACATCCCGCTCAACGACGGCTGTCTGCGCCCCCTGGACATCGTCGTGCCGCCCGGCTCCCTTCTCGCGCCGGAACCGCCGGCCGCGGTCGTCGCGGGCAATGTGGAGACCTCCCAGTCCATCACCGGCGCCCTGTACGCGGCGCTCGGCGTCCAGGCCGAGGGCTCCGGGACCATGAACAACGTCACCTTCGGCAACGAGCGCCACCAGTACTACGAGACCATCGCCTCGGGATCCGGCGCGGGCGACGGCTTTCCCGGCGCGCCCGTCGTGCAGACCCATATGACCAACTCGCGGCTCACCGACCCCGAGGTGCTGGAGTGGCGGCTGCCCGTGCAGCTGGACGAGTTCGCCGTCCGACACGGCAGCGGCGGCGCCGGGCGGTGGTCCGGCGGGGACGGCGCTGTGCGCCGCATCCGCTTCCACGAGCCCATGACGGTCTCCACGCTCTCCCAGCACCGCAGGGTCCCGCCGTACGGCATGGCAGGCGGCGAGCCGGGCGCGCTGGGCGCCAACCGCGTGGAGCGGGCCGACGGCACGGTCACCCGCCTCGGTGGCAGCGATTCGGCGGATGTCGGACGCGGCGACGTACTCGTCATCGAAACCCCTGGCGGCGGAGGCTACGGCCCACCGCCGCCCCCCACCCATCAAGCAGGAGAACAGATCGATGATCTTCGGGCGTTCTGAGCGCGGCAAGTCCCCGGTCGAGCCCGTCACGCTCAAGATCCTGGTGGCCGGTGGTTTCGGCGTGGGCAAGACCACCCTCGTCGGCGCGGTCAGCGAGATCCGCCCGCTGCGCACCGAGGAACTGCTCACCGAGGCCGGACGTCCGGTCGACGACACGAGCGGTGTGGAGGGCAAGCGGACCACCACCGTGGCCATGGACTTCGGGCGCATCACCCTGCGCGAGGACCTGGTGCTGTACCTGTTCGGCACGCCCGGGCAGGAGCGGTTCTGGTTCATGTGGGACGAGCTCTCCGAGGGCGCCCTCGGAGCCGTCGTCCTCGCCGACACACGCCGCCTGGAGGACTGCTTCGCCGCCGTCGACTACTTCGAGCGGCGCTCCATACCGTTCCTGGTCGGGGTCAACTGCTTCGAGGGCGCCGCCCGCTACCCCGCGGAGGTCATCCGCCAGGCCCTCGACCTGGACGAGGACGTACCGGTCCTGCTGTGCGACGCCCGCGACCGGGAGTCCGTGAAGGAGATCCTCATCGGGGTCGTCCGGCACGCGATGGCGATCGCGGCCGAGCGCCGCCACGCCGTTACGACCTGAGGCGCGCACGGCCCGCACCCCCACCGACCGGGGTACGGGCCGCGGCCCTGGACGCACGCGCGCGTACGTGCGCTCAGTTCTCGCTCTCCTCCTCCCAACCGAAGCTCTTCTCCACGGCCTTGCGCCAGTTGTGGTACTCCCGGTCACGGACGGAGGCCTCCATGGAGGGCGTCCACTCGGCGTCCTTCTGCCAGTGGGCCTTGAGTTCGTCGAGGTCGTTCCACACGCCGGTGGCGAGCCCGGCGGCGTACGCGGCACCCAGACACGTGGTCTCGGAGACCTTCGGACGGACCACCGGCACGTCGAGCACGTCCGCCTGGTGCTGCATGAGCAGGTTGTTCTTGGTCATGCCGCCGTCCACCTTCAGGGTGGTGATGTGCACCCCGGAGTCCTGGTACATGGCGTCCACGACCTCGCGGGTCTGCCAGCTCGTCGCCTCCAGCACGGCCCGCGCGAGGTGCGCCTTGGTGACGTATCGGGTCAGGCCGGTGACGACACCGCGGGCGTCGGAGCGCCAGTAGGGCGCGAACAGGCCGGAGAAGGCGGGGACGATGTAGGCGCCGCCGTTGTCCTCGACGCTCGCCGCCAGCGGCTCGATCTCGTCCGCGGTGCGGATGATCCCGAGCTGGTCGCGGAACCACTGGACGAGCGCGCCGGTTATCGCGATGGACCCCTCCAGGCAGTAGACCGGCGCCTCACTCCCGATCTTGTAGCCCATCGTCGTCAGCAGGCCGCTCTTCGACGCCACCGGCCGGTTGCCCGTGTTGAGCAGCAGGAAGGAGCCCGTCCCGTAGGTGTTCTTCGCCGTGCCCACGTCGTAGCAGGCCTGCCCGAACACGGCTGCCTGCTGGTCGCCGAGGGCCGACGCCACCGGCACGCCGGCGAGCTGGCCGATGGCGGTGCCGTAGACCTCGGCGGAGGACCTGATCTCGGGGAGGACCGCCTCGGGGATGTTCATCGCGGAGAGGATGGACTGGTCCCACTGCAGAGTCTCCAGGTTCATCAGCATCGTGCGGCCGGCGTTGGTCACGTCGGTGACGTGCTGCCCTCCGTCGGTGCCGCCCGTGAGATTCCAGATGAGCCAGGAGTCCATGGTGCCGAAGGCGATCTCGCCGTTCTCGGCGCGGGCCCGCAGGCCGGGCACGTTGTCGAACAGCCAGGCCGCCTTGGGACCGGAGAAGTACGTGGCCAGCGGGAGGCCGGTCTGCTCCCGGAACCGGTCCTGTCCGTCCGACCCGCCGAGTTGCCTGGTCAGCGCGGCGGTGCGGGTGTCCTGCCAGACGATCGCGTTGTGCACCGGCTTGCCGGTGGCGCGGTCCCACAGGAGCGTGGTCTCGCGCTGGTTGGTGATGCCGAGGGCGCTGAGCTGGTCGGCCCGCAGACCGGCCTTGGCGATCGCGCCCGCGACCACCGCCTGCACCTTGGACCAGATCTCGGTCGCGTCATGCTCCACCCAGCCGGGCTTGGGAAAGATCTGGCGGTGCTCGCGCTGGTCGACGGCGACGATCGCGCCGTCCTGGTTGAAGACGATGCAACGGCTCGAGGTGGTGCCCTGGTCGATAGCGGCGACGAACTTGTCCGTCATGACGTCCCCTTCGTCGTTCCCTCAGAATGCTGCTCGGATGAGAAGGCTGCGTTGAAGCGGCTCCTGGGCCCCTGCCCTGCACGCAGGGTGCGGTGACGAGCGAGCCGTCGCAGCCGAATCGCCCGTGGGGGATCGGGCCTGTTCCGCAGGCGGGGCCCGCGCGGCGTGTGCCTGGTTACACCGTGTACGGACGGTGATGTCGACCGACACCGGAAGTGTTCACCGGCGCTCTGGGAGCGTCAAGGTCGCGGACACCAACGGTGACAGCCGCCAGGACGTCCCTCTGCAGACGCTCGGGCGGGGGCGACACAAGGATCAGCCTAGGCCGGGTTCCGCCGGCGCGCAGCCCGCGGGGGCGGGCGCCGCCCGCGAGCCGCGCAGAACCTCATGGCCGGGCAGACCTGCCTGTCCCAGCACCCAGCTGGCCCCGTGCAGCGCTTTGGCGGCCTGCTTCAGCGGTGCCAGAGCCGCCGCGGCCTCCCGGTGGTCCACCACGCTGCCCGGCGGGCACAGAACCGTGGCGAGTGACAACGTGACGCGCCGCCCGCCCGCCGACCAGGGCACCTCCAGCACGGAGCCGGCCAGCGGATCGAGCCGCTCCGGATCGGTGAGCACCAGGAAGTCGTCCCCGCCGATGTGCCCCACGCGCATGCTCCCGGCCGCCGCCCGCTGCAGCGCCCGCCCCACCGACCGGATCAGCTCGTCACCTGCCGCGAACCCGGCCCCGTCGTTGACCTGCTTGAAGTGGTCCACGTCCAGCCAGCTGAGCGCGAACGCCCGCCCGTCGGCGATGCGCCGGTCCACCTCCGAGGTGATCGCGTCCGACCCGGGCAGCCGGGTCAGCGGGTTGAGTCCGGCTGCCTCCTCGATCCGGCTCTCGGCCAGCGCCCGCACCAGGTCCGCCAGGCGTACGACGCCCACACACCGCCCGTACCGGTCCACGACGGCCACGTCGTCCGAGGTGCGGTCCCGGGCACCGACCGCCACCACGTCCAGCACCTCCCACGCGGTGGCGTCGACGCCCACGGTCCGCGGCGGATCGCCGAGCTTGGCCGCGGGACGGTCGGCGTACAGGGCGTGCCCGTAGCGTCCCGACATCGACAGCAGGAAGCGCGAGCGGTGCACCGACCGGAGCGGGACCCCGTGTGCGTCCACGAGCAGCACCCCGGACACCTCCGGCGAACCGGTCAGCAGCGCCCGGACCTGACCGGCGGACGCCGTCGCGGGCAGCAGAGCGGCCGGCCGCACGAACTCGCGCACGGACGGCCCCGACCGCGGCAGGGCCAGGGCACCGGGGGAGCGGGGCGGAACGTATACGTCCGCCGCGGGCAGCCGGGACGGGGGTGCGAACAGTTCGCCCTGCGCCAGCTGCGCGCCGGCCGCCACCGCCGACGCGCACTGCAGCTCCGTCTCCACGCCTTCGACGGACAGCAGCGCGCCCAGTTCCTCGCACAGGGTTCGCATCGCCCGCACCGCCGCCGGCCGGGCCAGCAGCGAGGCGTCGAGTTTCACCAGGTCGGGGCCGAGATCGGTGAGCAGCCGCAGCGGCACGTCCCCATCCCCTACGCCGTCCGCGCTGATCCGGAAACCCTGCCCCCGCACCGAGCCCACCGCGTCGAGCAGTGCCTGCTGCGGCACATGTGTGTACGGCGGACCGACGTCGATCGTCACCTCCCACGGCAGCCGTCCCGCCTGCCGTACGGCGTCGTGCAGCGGAGTCAGGCCCCCGAGGTCGGCGAGGGTTCCCGCGAACACGTTGACGTGCAGCGGCAGCAGCGTCTCCCTGCGCGCCGCCGCCCGGACCGCCGACACCGCCAGTTCGCCGTCGAGTTCGGGGTCCCGACGGGCCTCGGCGAGGATGTCCCCGCTCTCCGGGCGGGCGAGTATCTCCAGCCCGGCGACCCCTCCGGTGGTCAGGTTGACCACCGGTTGGAAGGCGAAGCGGAGAGTGTCCGTCCAGGAGCGCACGGGAGCATGATGGCTCCGCGGGCGCACGCCCATGCCCAGTTCATAAGACGTTCACGCAGGATTCCTGGCTGATCACGCAGCGTAGGAGAAGGTGTCTGCTTCCCAACCCTCGGCGTCCTCGCGCGCAACCCGTGTCTCACCGCACCGCGATCACCGCCGACCCGTGCCCGAACAACCCCTGGTTCGCCGTGATCCCCACGCTCGCCCCCGAGACCTGCCGATCGCCTGCCTGCCCCCTCAACTGCCAGGTGAGTTCGCACACTTGGGCGATGGCCTGGGCCGGCACCGCCTCCCCGAAGGAGGCCAGCCCGCCGCTCGTGTTCACCGGTACGCGCCCGCCCAGGCTTGTCGCGCCCTCGCGCAGCAGCTTCGCGCCCTCGCCCTCGCCGCACAGCCCAAGATCCTCGTACCACTGCAACTCCAGCGCGGTGGAGAGGTCATAGACCTCCGCCAAGGAGAGATCCTCCGGTCCTGTGCCGGCTTCCTCGTACGCCGCGCGCGCGATCGACGCGCGGAACGTCTCGGCGGCCGGTTCCACCGCCACCGCGGAGTCCGTCGCGATGTCCGGCAGATCGAGCACGGTGCTCGGGTAGCGCGGAGTCACCGTCGACACGGCCCGGATCCGTACCGGCTCCGCCAATCCGTGCCGACGGGCGAACTCCATGCTGGACAGCACCAGCGCGGCGCCCCCGTCCGACGTCGCACAGATGTCGAGCAGGCGTAGTGGATCGGCGACCACCGCCGAGCCGGCGACCTCCTCGGCCGTGACCCGTTTGCGGTAGCGCGCGTTGGGATTGAGTGCGCCGAGGGCCGCGTTCTTCACTTTGACCTGCGCGAAGTCCTCGAGAGTATCCCCGTGCGCCGCCATGCGGCGGCGCGCGTACAGCCCGAAGTACGTCGGATTGGTGGCCCCCAGGACACGGAAACGCAGCCAGTCCGGATCGTCGGGACGATCACCGCCCGCCGGCCGGAAGAAGCCCTTGGGCGCCGCGTCCGCGCCCACCACGAGAACCACCTCCGCCAGACCCGAAAGTATCTGCGCCCGCGCGGTGTTGACGGCCTGCGCCCCCGAAGCGCACGCCGCGTACACGCTGGTCACCCGCGCACCCTGCCAGCCCAGCGCCTTCGCGAACGTCGCGCCGGCCACGTAGCCCGGATAGCCGCCGCGCACCGTGTCCGCACCGACGACCGCGCCGACGTCACGCCACTCCACGCCCGCGTCGGCGAGCGCCGCGCGGGCCGCCGCCGCTCCGTACTCGACAAAACTGCGGCCCCACTTGCCCCACGGGTGCATCCCCGCACCGAGCACCGCAACCTCGCCCGTCATACCCCCACCCCCGTCGGCCGCCAGTGCCACGTCGTCCAGGTCGTCTCCGCGTCCTCGTGCAGCACGCCGGGGACGACCTCCACCTCCATGCCCACCGTCAGATCGGCGACGGTGACCCCGGGAACAGCCTGGCCCAGCACCACGATCCGCTCGGCCTCCAGTTCCACAGCGATCAACGCGTAGGGCTCCCACGAAAGTTCCGGGTTCGTCACATAGGGTGACGGTGGCCGGTACCGGCTGTCCGAGTAGGACCAGATCCGCCCGCGCCGCGAGAGGGGCACCTCCTCGAGGTCGCCGCCGGGACACCCCGGGTTGCGGCAGTGGACGTCCTCGCGGGGAAAGAACACCGAGGCGCATGCGGCGCAGCGGGTGCCGAGAAGCCTGAAGCCGTCACCGTCCCCGGCGAACCAACCGTCGACCACGGGTGTTCGTGTCCGAGACAAAGCCCCTCCCTGGCGCCGTACCTGACGGAACGTCAGAAGTGTGTCACGGACGTCTCCAAATGGGCAGTGCAGGAGACATGACACGACTCACCAGCGCGGTCCGCGGTCTCGTCACCGTCCTCGCCGCCTTACTGACCGTGACCGCCGCGTCCGCGACCCCCCGGGCGAGCACCGAACCCGAGGCGCCGAAGAACTTCGTGGCCCTGAGAAGCGTGGATCCGACGATCATCCAGGAGATGCGCTACTTCACTCCGCACAACTTCGTCGGCGAGCGCATCGACGGCTACGAGCAGCCGGTCTGCATCCTCACCCGCCCGGCCGCCGAAGCCCTCCACAGAGCCCAGCTGCGGCTCCTGCGCAAGGGCTACACCCTCAAGGTGTACGACTGCTACCGGCCGCAGCGCGCCGTGAACCACTTCGTCCGCTGGGCCGAGGACCTGGACGACCAGGCCATGAAAGGAGAGTTCTACCCGAGCGTCGACAAGACCCGCCTGTTCGCGGACGGCTACATCGCGGAGAAATCCGGCCACAGCCGCGGCTCGACGATGGACCTCACGATCGTGAGGCTCCCCGCGAAACCCACCAGGCCCTATCACCCCGGTGAACCGCTCGTACCCTGCTTCGCGCCCAAGGAGGAGCGCTTCCCTGACAACTCCGTCGACATGGGCACCGGCTTCGACTGCTTCGACACCCTCGCCCACACCCTCGACCCGCGTATCCAGGGCGAACAGCACGCCAACCGCCTGCTGCTCAAGAGCACCATGGAGGGGCTCGGATTCGTGAACCTCGCCGAGGAATGGTGGCACTACACCTACCAGCCCGAGCCCTACCCCAACACCTACTTCGACTTCCCGGTGTCCTGGAAGTCTCTCGTGAGCGGCCGCTGAGCGACCACCCGAAGACGCCCTTCACCCGATCGGATACATTCCGCTTCGTGTCCGAAACTCAAGCCTCCACCCCCAACTCCGCGCCCGACTCGCATTGTTCGAGCTGCGGAGCCCTCTATGGAGAGGGCGTCTCCGGCTGGCCCCGCACCTGCCCGGCCTGCCACACCGTGGCCTACCGCAACCCGCTCCCGGTCGCGATCGCGCTCCAGCCCGTGTACGACACCAAAGGCACCGCCCTGGTCGTCATCACCCGAACCATCGCCCCCGCGCGCGGGGGTCTCGCCCTGCCCGGCGGTTACATCGACGACCGCGAGGACTGGCGGCAGGCCGTCGTCCGCGAACTCAAGGAGGAGACCGGCATCGACGCGGCCGGCCGCGACGTGCGGCTCGTCGACGCGATGAGCTCCCCCGACGGCCACCTCCTGCTGTTCGGGCTGCTTCCGGAACGCCCTGCCGACGTCCTGCCGCAGTCCGCCCCCACGGACGAGACGGAGGGCTGGCAGCTCCTGCGCAGGCCGGAGGAACTCGCCTTCCCCCTGCACACGCTGGCCGTACGGGCCTGGTTCGAGGGCCGCTACATCTGAGCCCGGGCCTCGTCGAGGCCGCGCACACGCACCGGGTAGGGCGGTTGTGACGAGCCGCCCTCACTCTCCCGCTGGACCACCAGCTTCCGACCCTTCCAACGGGTGACGTAGCGCTCGAGTTCCGGCTCGTCCCATCCGTCACCCGCGTCGGGGACCACCAGCCCGCCCCCGGTGCGGCCCTTGGGCGGCGCCCACACTTCCAGTTCCAGCCCGCCGTCGTCCCCCCGCACGGGAATCACGGCACCCGCGCGTGCGAGCACCGGAATCCGCGACAAGGGAGCGTCGACGAGCACCTGCGACGGCCCCTCGTACGCCTTCTCCGTAACCGTGTCGTACCAGCGCCCCCGCGGCAGCTGCACCGCGCGCCGGTCCGTGCCGGGATCGAGCACCGGCGCCACCAGCAGGCAGTCGCCCAGCAGGAACGCGTCCTCGCAGTCACGCAGCGCACGGTCCTCGGTCACGCCCCACCACAACGGCCGCACATAGGGCGCTCCCGTGCGCCGGGCCAGATGCGCCAGCGTCATGAAGTACGGCAGCAGCCGCCGGCGTTCGACGAGCGCCAGGCGCGCGTGCTCCAGCACCTCGTCCCCGAACTCCCAGGGCTCCCGCCGCCCCGCCCGCAGACTCGCGTGTGTCCGGAACAGCGGTAGGTAGGCACCCAGTTGGAACCACCGCAGGTACAGCTCGGGAGACGGACTCCCGTCGAAACCGCCCACGTCCGGCCCGGAATACGGCACTCCGCACAGCCCGAGCCCCATGACCAGCGACAGCGAGGCCCGCAGCCCCGGCCAGCCGGTCGCCACATCGCCGGACCAGGTGCCCCCGTAGCGCTGCATACCGGCCCACCCGGAGCGTGAGAAGACGAACGGCCGCTCCTTGGGAGCCAGCTCGCGCAGACCCTCATAGCCTGCCCGCGTCATGCACAGGGCGTAGATGTTGTGCGCTTCCCTGTGGTCGCCTTCGCGTCCCTCCAGGAAGTGCCGGGCCGAACGCGGCAGCGTCGTCTCCCCGAAAGCGGTGAACGAGGTGGGTTCGTTCATGTCGTGCCAGAAACCGGAGAACCCCTGAGCCAGGCGCTCCTCGTAGAGCCGCCCCCACCACTCCCGCACGCGCGCGTGGGTGAAGTCCGGGAACACCGCTTCCCCGGGCCACGCGACTCCGCGCACCACCTGCCCCGCGGTGTCCCGGACGAACGCGTCCTCGGCTGCTCCACCGTCGTACACGGCGTTGCCGGCTTCCGCCCTGACCGCGGGGTCGACGATCGACACGAGCCGAATCCCGTCCCGCCGCAGCTCCTCCGCCAGCACCGGCAGCTTGGGAAAGCGCTCCGTGTCCACGGTGAACACCTGGTGCTCGTCGTAGTGGTCCATGTCCAGATGAACGGCGTCGAGAGGCAGCTCGTGATCCTTGTAGCCCGCGACGACCCGGCGCACCTCCTGCTCGCTGCCGAAGCCCCAACGCGCGTGGTGATGCCCCAGCGCCCACGTCGGCGGCAGCGCCGGCGGACCTGTCAGGGACGCCCAGGCCAGCAGCACGCGCGCGGGGGTGCCCACCATCACCCAGCAGCGCAAGGGGCCGCCGTCCATCCGCAGCTCGCTGGTCCCCGGCCGGTCGTGCCCGGAACCAGCGCCCTCCTCGCCTTCCCGGAGCGTCACCGTGCCGTCCCAGGAGGAGTCGTGGAACACCAGATGCGTGGCCGCGTCGGCAACCACCAGCTGCACCGGCATCGTGATGTACAGCGGATCGTCGTCCGGACCGAAGCTGCCGCCCGGGTCCGTGTTCCACAGGCGGTACGTCCCCCCACGCAGCCGTGGGCCCGACGCACGGCCCCCGAGCCCGAAGAACCGCGCGTCCGCCGCCACCTCGGAGCGCTGCATCCATCGCGCGACGCCGCCACCGACCGGCTCCCACCACCTGGGCGGTAGATCCCTGCGCAGGGTCACCCCACCGGGCGTACGCACCTCGATCGCTCCGTGCCGCGAGACGACGACCGTCACCCGCTCCGCCACGACCCGCCAGCCGCCGTCCTTGTCCGGCTCCAGGACCGCCCGGGGATCCGGCTCCGGGCAGCGGCCCGCGAGCGCGTACGACGGCTCCGGAGCGGACCCGTCCCAGCCCCAGAACACCGCCCCGTTCACAGCGACCAGGATCCGCAGCTCCGAGCGGTCGAACCGGAGAAAGCCACCGCCCGGACCGGGCTCCACCTCCCGTACGGGCCCGGGCACCCGAGCACGCTCCGCGCCCCGGCGGGGCAACGCGGCGGCATCCGTACGCCTCCTGCGCCATGCTGCTTTCACGGTCCGCAAGCCCTGGGACGCCCCCACCGAACCGACCACCCTTATCGAACGCACCAGGTCACGACCGTCCATGCTGCTCAGCCTGCCATCGACCGCCCCCCACACGAGTGTTGTTCAACTTCCGTTCACCCGTGCCGGGACCACATCTTCATGAGGCGGACTATGTGGGACTCACCCTGGTGCAGAAGTCGATCACATGGCATCGTCCGTGTCAGCCGCGTCCGCGCACAACCCAGCACGTGCGCGCCGACGCACACGACGCGCACAGTCGGGAGCCGCCCCATGTCGTCCGTGACCCCCCAGCCGCTCTGGCAGCCGGATCCGCAGCGCATCGACCAGGCGCAGGTCACACGGTTCCAGGCCTGGGCCGCCGAACACCACGGCGCCCCGGCCGAGGGCGGCTACGCGGCGCTGCACCGCTGGTCGGTCGACGAACTCGACACGTTCTGGAAAGCCGTCACGGACTGGTTCGACGTCCGGTTCTCGACCCCCTCCGCGCGCGTACTGGGCGACCGGTCGATGCCGGGCGCCCAGTGGTTCCCCGGGGCGGCCCTCAACTACGCCGAGCACGCCCTGCGCGCGGCCGCGACCCGTGCGGACGAACCGGCCCTCCTGTATGTCGACGAGACGCACGAGCCGCGCCCGGTCAGCTGGTCCGAGCTGCGCCGTCAGGTCGGTTCCCTGGCGGCCGAGCTGCGCGCCCTCGGCGTAAGCCGAGGAGACCGCGTCAGCGGCTATCTCCCGAACATCCCGCAGGCCGTCGTGGCCCTCCTCGCCACGGCGGCCGTGGGCGGCGTGTGGACGTCCTGCGCGCCCGACTTCGGTGCCCGCAGCGTCCTGGACCGCTTCCAGCAGGTCGAACCGGTCGTCCTGTTCACCGTCGACGGTTACCGCTATGGCGGCAAGGAGCACGACCGCCGGGAGACCGTCGCCGAACTGCGCCGCGAACTGCCCACACTGCGCGCCGTCGTACACGTCCCGCTGCTCGGTACCGAGGCTCCGGAGGGTGCCCTGGAGTGGTCGGCGCTGACCGGCGCGGACGTGGAGCCCGTCTTCGAACAGGTGCCCTTCGACCACCCGCTCTGGGTGCTCTACTCCTCGGGCACGACCGGCCTGCCCAAGGCCATCGTCCAGTCCCAGGGCGGCATCCTGGTCGAGCACCTCAAGCAGTTGGGCCTGCACTGCGACCTGGGACCCGAGGACCGCTTCTTCTGGTACACGTCGACCGGCTGGATGATGTGGAACTTCCTCGTCTCCGGCCTCCTGACAGGCACCACGATCGTCCTCTACGACGGCAGCCCCGGATACCCGGACACCGCGGCCCAGTGGCGGATCGCCGAGCGGACCGGAGCGACCCTCTACGGCACTTCCGCGGCCTACGTGATGGCCTGCCGCAAGGCCGACGTGCGCCCCGCGCGCGACTTCGACCTTTCCCGGGTGCGGTGCGTCGCCACCACGGGATCGCCGCTGCCCCCCGACGGATTCCGCTGGCTGCACGACGAGGTCCGCGAGGACCTGTGGATCGCGTCCGTCAGCGGAGGCACGGACGTCTGCTCCTGCTTCGCCGGAGCCGTCCCCACGCTGCCGGTCTACATCGGCGAACTCCAGGCCCCCGGCCTCGGCACCGACCTGCAGTCCTGGGACCCGAGCGGCAAGCCCCTGATCGACGAGGTCGGCGAGCTCGTCGTCACCAACCCCATGCCGTCGATGCCGGTCTGCTTCTGGAACGATCCCGACGGCAGCCGGTACCACGACAGCTACTTCGACACGTACCCGGGTGTGTGGCGGCACGGCGACTGGATCACCATCACCTCCCGTGGCTCCGTCGTCATCCACGGCCGCTCCGACTCCACGCTCAACCGCCAGGGCGTCCGCATGGGCTCCGCCGACATCTACGAAGCCGTCGAGCGCCTACCCGAGATCAGGGAATCCCTCGTCATCGGCATCGAACAGCCCGACGGCGGTTACTGGATGCCCCTGTTCGTGCACCTGGCGCCCGGAGCCACCCTCGACGAGGACCTCCTGAGCCGCATCAAGCAGACCATCCGCGAACAGCTCTCCCCACGCCATGTGCCGGACGAGATCATCGAGGTTCCCGGCGTCCCGCACACCCTCACCGGCAAGCGGATCGAGGTTCCGGTCAAACGCCTCCTCCAGGGCACGCCACTGGAGAAGGCGGTCAACCCGGGCTCCATCGACAACCTCGACCTGCTGCACTTCTACGAGGCCCTCGCCCGCAAACGCGACTGACAGCCCGTATCCACCGCCGCCGCTCCGGCGAACCGGACCGACTTCCCGACGCCCACCCCCTGACCTGCAGGCTCCAGCACCCGCTGGTCCTCGATCGCCTTGCCAGCCCCCGTTGTCAGTGCCGCCCGTTACTGTGAGTGAGCATTGATCGACCAGGCAACAGGGGGAAAAATGGCTCGAACAGAACACCAGATCATGCGGCGGGTCCTGCGCCGCGAAATCGCGGGCACCATCGGCCTGCTGACCGACGAGCACGACTTCCGTGCCATGCGGCGCTACCGCAGCTTCACCTTCGACGACCACCAGACGTACCTCGAGCAGGTGGAGGCACTCCTCAAGGTCCGCGCCTCCCAGGGCAGCCACACCACCCTGGCCCTGTTCGACCCGCAGGAGTACGCCGACTTCTGCGCGGACACCGGCCTGGATCCCGACATCCCGTCGAGCCGTACCCGCTTCACAGCCGAACTCGCCAGCACGGGCCCCGCCATCCCCTACGACGGCCGGCCTCTCGCCGACCTGGTCCCCGCCCTCGTCGACGAAGCCGTCCGCCAGGCCACCTGGGAGTACGCGTCCACCCTCCTGGCCCGACTCGGCGCCTGCGCCTCCTGTGGCGAGGACATCGGCCGAGCCGCCTTCGCCCGGGCCGCGGACCTGGTGGTCCGCATCCTCGACACCGCGGGACGCGGCAACCGGCACCTCGTCTGCAGTGTCTCCGCGGAGCCGGAGACACTGGTCTCCGTCCTGCACGCCGACGAGGACGAGCAGGGCGCGCTCCGACTGGACGAGGCCGAAGCCCTCGAGTTCACCACCGTCCTGGCCCTCGGCCTCGCCACCCAGAGCCCCGGCGGACTCGTCATTCGCACCAGCGGCCCCGGAAGTACCGACCGCGTCTACGGCTGGCGCCTGCGCGGTGAAGGACTCGCACCGCTGACCGCCGGAGAGGTCTTCGACGCCTACTGCACCGACATCGACTCCGGAGACATCATCTCCCCGGAATCCGACGTCGACTACTGCGTACCGCCCGACCTCGGGCAGGAAGGACAGACGCCGGGCCACCACCACTGACAGCACGAGGGGCGCCCCACCGAAGGTGAAGCGCCCCTCAACGAACAGCCGACTGTCCCCGCCGGACTACTCGCCGGACAGCACCGCCTGCGCCGCGCTGCGCGCCTCCTCGGCGCTCTCCGCGGCGCGGGCGGCCGAGGCGGCTCGTTCGCACTGGGCCAGCGTGTACTTGCCCAGCGTCGCCCGCACATAAGGAATCGACGCCGCACCCATGGAAAGAGAGGTGACGCCCAGACCGGTCAGCACACACGCGAGCAGCGGGTCGGACGCCGCCTCACCGCAGACGCCACAGCTCTTGCCCTCGGCCTTAGCCGCCTCCGCGGACAGCGCCACCAGGTCGAGCAGCGCGGGCTGCCACGGGTCCTGCAGCCGGGACACCGCACCCACCTGACGGTCGGCGGCGAACGTGTACTGCGCCAGGTCATTGGTCCCCAGCGACAGGAACTCCACCTCCTGCAGGATCGACCGAGCCCGCAGTGCAGCCGAGGGGATCTCGACCATTGCCCCGAACTTCGCCCGCAGCCCGGCCTCACGGCACGCGTCGGCGAACGCCTTTGCATCGGCACGGTCCGCCACCATCGGAGCCATCACCTCGAGGTGGACCGGTAGCCCCTCGGCAGCCTTGGCCAGGGCGGTCAGCTGGGTACGCAGCACCTCAGGGTGGTCGAGCAGCGTCCGCAGACCGCGCACGCCCAGTGCCGGGTTCGGCTCGTCGGCCGGGGTGAGGAAGTCCAGCGGCTTGTCCGCGCCCGCGTCCAGCACACGTACGACGACCCGGCCCTCCGGAAACGCCTCGAGAACCTGCCGATAGGCCTCGATCTGCTTCTGCTCCGACGGGGCGTTCTTGCTGTCGTCCAGGAAGAGGAACTCGGTGCGGAACAGACCGACACCCTCGGCACCGGCCTCGATGGCGGCCGGCACGTCCGCCGGCCCACCGACGTTGGCCAGCAACGGCACCTTGTGACCGTCGGAGGTGACACCCGGCCCGGTGGCGGCGGCCAAAGCCGCCTTACGCTCGGCAGCCGCGGCCTCCAACTGTGCCTTCTTCTCCTCGCTCGGGTTCACGAAGATCTCGCCGGTGCTGCCGTCCACCGCGATCAGCGTGCCCTCGGCGAGTTCGCCCGCACCTGGCAGCGCCACCACGGCCGGCACCCCGAGGGCCCGCGCCAGAATCGCACTGTGACTGGTGGGGCCGCCCTCTTCGGTGACGAATCCGAGGACCAGGGCCGGATCCAGCAGGGCGGTGTCCGCAGGCGCAAGGTCACGCGCGATGAGGACATACGGCTCGTCGCTGTCCGGGACACCAGGCATCGGCACCCCCAGCAGCCGGGCGACGATACGATTCCGCACGTCATCCAGATCGGCCACGCGGCCGGCGAGGTACTCACCGGCACCGGCCAGCAGGGCACGGTAGGCGGCGAACGCGTCGTACACGGCACGCTCGGCGGTGCTGCCGACGGCGATGCGCCGCTCGACATCCGCCATCAGCTCGGGGTCCTGAGCCATCATGGCCTGCGCCTCGAGCACCGCCTGGGCTTCGCCCCCCGCCAGATTGCCGCGCGCCATCAGATCGGCCGCCACGGCATCCACGGCCTGGCGGGCGCGCCCCTGCTCACGCTCTGCGTCCTCCGCCGGGATCTGCTTGGCAGGCGGCTCGAGCACCGCCGTCCCCATGTGCCGAACCTCGCCGATCGCCACACCGTGGCTCACGCCGACGCCTCGCAGCGTTGTCTCCATCTCACCCGTCTCCGATAGTGCGGCGGGTCCCGCCGCCGCGGTGGTTGTCCTGGTCGCCGTCGGATGACGGCTGTGACGTCACTTCCAGACGAAGAGACTGTCGCCGGCCTTCACGTCGCCGTTGTCACGAAGCTCGGAGAGAGCTTCCGCGGTGGCCTCCAGCGCAACGACCGGGCACACCGCGGACTTGCCCGCTGCCTCGACGGCAGCCGGGTTCCAGCGCACGACGCCCTGACCGCGGGTCACCGTGTCCCCCTTGTTCACCAGCAGCTCGAAGCCTTCTCCGTTGAGCTGCACGGTGTCGATGCCGAGGTGGGTGAGAACCCCGTGCCCCCGCTCGTCGACGACGACGAACGCATGCGGGTGGAGGGAGACGATGACTCCGTCCACAGGAGCGACCGCCTCGGAAGGCTCACGGACAGGATCGATCGCGGTGCCCGGGCCGACCATGGCCCCGGAGAAAACCGGATCCGGCACTGCGGCCAGTCCGATGGCACGTCCTGCCAACGGGGACGTCACGGTGGTCATGGGAAGCCTCCCAGGGGTGGAGATTCGCGTAGGGGCCGTCACTAGGGATGCCTGACGACGCACTGTGCAGCAGCGTATGGCATGCGAAGTGGCGGTTCCGCATGGAAGATACCGGTTAGAGGTCTAGACCACCAGCCCCAGCGATTTGCGCCCTCTTCACGGCCCCGTGTACAGTCGTACTCCTGCTTGAGGCCGAGCGACGCGAGCAAGCGTCCTTACTCAGCGGCACCCAAACTTGTCAGATCCTATCCCGGGGTCAGCTTCTGCATGCCTGCAGGGCGGTGGTCCGGGGGACGGAAAAACACTGATAGAGTTTGGAACACCGAAGGGAAGCGCCCGGAGGAAAGCCCGAGAGGGTGAGTACGAAGGAAGCGTCCGTTCCTTGAGAACTCAACAGCGTGCCAAAAATCAACGCC